>NZ_JBIAXP010000030.1:0-134391 GCF_042896795.1 Kitasatospora sp. NPDC001261 | reverse complement strand
TTGCCGCGGGGGGGGTTTTTGTGGTTGCGCGCCCCCCCAATTCCCATTTAATTTTGGTTTTTGGGGGTTTTCGGGGCCCCCGCCCCCCCCCCCCCGGGGCCCCCCCCCCCGGGGGGGGCCGGCCCCCCCGCCGGATCGTACGCGGTGGCTACTCCTTGCGGAGCATCGCGTCGACCACCCGGGCGGAGGCCTTGCCGTCGTCCAGGTCGCAGTAGGCCTCGCGGAACGCGGCGGCCCGGTCCGCGTACTTCGCCGCGACCTCGTCCACCCGGCCGAGCACCGAGAGGAGCTCCTCGGAGGTGGCCGGCATCGGGCCGGGTGCCTCGGCCTCGAAGTTCAGGCTGAAGCCGCGCAGGTTGTCCCGGTAGTGCTCCAGGTCGTGGGTGAAGAACACGATCGGCTTGCCGGTCGACGCGAAGTCGAACGCGCTCGCCGAGTAGTCGGTCACCAGGACGTCGGCGATCAGCAGCAGCTCCGCCATGTCGGGGTAGGTGCCGACGTCCCAGATGTAGCCGTTGCCGGCGCCCGGGATCTGGCCGCACATCAGGTGGTGCCGGCGCACCAGCAGCACCTGGTCGTCGCCGAGCGCGGCCCTGGCCGCCGCCAGGTCGATCCGCAGGTCGATCTGGTAGCCGCCCTGCGGCCGGCGCCGGTCCTCGCGCCAGGTCGGCGCGTAGAGCACGACCTTCTTGCCCTCGGGCAGGCCGAGCCGCTCCCGGACCTGCTCGGCGGTCTTCTCCCGGTCGGTCGCGAACAGCAGGTCGTTGCGGGGCGAACCGCTCTCCAGGATCTCGCCCTTGAAGTCGAAGGCGCGCCGCAGCACCGGGGCCGACCAGCGGTTGCCGGCCACCAGCAGGCTCCAGTTCGGGACTTCCCGGGCCAGGCTCTTGAGGTACTTGGAGTCGGTGAACCAGACCTTCTCGAAGTCGAAGCCGATCTGCTTCAGCGGGGTGCCGTGCCAGGTCTGGACGACCACCTGGTCGGGGCGGCGGACGAAGAAGTCGGGCAGGTGGGTGCTGGCCACGACGTACTTGGCGGTGGCCAGCGCCTCGTACCACTCCGGGCTGCGGTACCGGAGCGCGGTCGCGCTCTGCGGCAGCTCGGCCTGCATGTCGTCGTTGCCCCACAGGTGCTCCAGCGACAGGCCGCGGCGGACCAGCTCCTCGTGCACCGCCCGGGGCGAGCCGGAGTACGTGCCGTACTTGCCCGTGTGGTACAGCACCGTGTCGCGCACCGGCAGCCGGCGGGCGGCCGGGTAGTCCACGCTCTGCAGCTGGCGCTGGCGGTAGCCGGCCCGCTCCTCGGGCAGCAGCACCGAGTGCGACTCCAACGACAGGGCGTCGTGGTCGCGGCGCTCCAGCACTATCCGCTTGCCGCGGGACTCCACCTCGACCGGCAGGACGTCGAAGCAGTCCGGGGTCACCAGCGCGGCGGCGTCCGGCAGTTCGGGCACCGGCACGCCGACCGGGCGGAAGACGACGTTCCAGGTGCCCCGGGAGAGCGGCACCCGGCCGGCGAAGGAGGCCGTCGGCACGGCGGGCAGCGCGGTGCGGAAGCGGCCGTCGGAGATCTCCACCGGGTAGGCGTGCTCCTCCTCGCGCCACTCGTGACGGACCACCAGCTCCCAGCGGTGCGCGCCGGGCAGCGGGAACGAGCCGCTCAGCAGGAAGCCGTCGGCGCCGCGCGAGGACACCTCGTCCACCAGCGGCTGGAGCACCTGGTCGGTGAACTGGAGGTGCCCGTGGGGGGAGGGCTTGGAGTAGAGCGCCCGGCGCTCGGCGACCGGGGCCTGCGGGTTCAGCGCCAGGTGCAGCCGCTCGGGCGCGTTGCGGTCGTCCCAGGCCAGCTGGACGGTGCTGCCGTCGGCCAGCAGCAGCGCGCCGTCCCAGTGGTCGCGGCTGCGTTCGGCGGCCACCGGGTCCAGCTCGGCCCAGGCCTCGCGGACGGCGGTCAGCTCGGCGACCGGGAAGGCCGCGGTGAACGGCTGGAGCGAGCCGACCGGAGCGCCCAGCTCCAGCGGGAAGGTCAGGTGGCGGTCCGACTCGGTGTGGGTGAGCCGCAGCCGCGCCCCGGCGAAGCTCGGGCCGGAGCGGGCCGCGCCCGAGACCTCCAGCCGGTCGCCGTGGGCGGCCAGGCCGGTCACCCGGGCCTTGACCGTCTCCACCCGGAGGTAGACGAAGTTGTCCCGGATCCACGGCACGATCCGCACGTCCGGCTCGACCCAGTGCGACGGGAGGTACAGCGCGCTGTCGCTCCACCCGGCCGAGATCCGGCCCTTGTAGACCCCGCCCTTGCCCGCGCCGGCCACCAGGAGGCGCCAGTTGCCGTCCTTCCACTGGCCGCGGTGCCTCAGCTTCTTCGGGTCTATGGCCACGGTGAAGCCGGACCAGTCGCAGCTGTACAGGTCGTGGTGGCAGCTCGCGGTGGCCTCGGGGCTGTACGTCGTCCGCATCGGCACCGCGATGACCCGGCGGCCCTTGGCCTCGCGCAGCACCAGGGTGCGGACCATGTCGTGCTTGCCGGCCGCGCCCAGCTGCTCCGGGTACGCGTGCCCGGTCAGCCGGAGCTTCCCGTCCTCCCAGGTGCTGCGGTACAGCCGGCTGCGGATCACCAGCGAGTTGTCCAGCTTGAGCACCCCGGCCGGCACGCTCTTGCGCCCGCCGCGCAGGAACGGGTAGTCGGCGTACGGGCGCAGCAGGCCGCGGGCCTGGACACCGCCGCCGCTCTCGCGCTCGTACGTGATCTGCTCGACCAGCTCGTCCATCCGGCCGGACAGGGTCAGGTGGTACTTCAGCCGCAGCGGTGCGCGCAGCCGGGCGACGTGCTCGGCGCCGATCGACCGGAGCAGCCGGCCGACGTGCTGGAGGTAGGCGTCCCGGTACTCCTTGTCCCCTTCGACGAGGGACGAGAAGAACATCGGGATCTCCTCGACGAGGGTGTTCTCGTCGTAGGAGCGCAGGTACTCGGCGAAGCGCGGCTCGGTCTGCTTCGTCAGCCAGGCGCGGACCAGCTCGACCGAGGCGACCCGGTCGATCAGGCCCCTGGGGTTGGTGCGCATCTGCGTGATCGACATCTCGCCGACCTCGCGCTCGCGCCAGTGGTAGATCGGCTCGGAGAGCACGTCCACGCTCTTGGCCAGGTAGTGGTGCGGCACGCTGACCGGCGCGTCCTCGTAGAGGATGCCCTCGGGGTAGAGCAGGCCGGCCGCGTCGAAGAACGAGCGGCGGTACACCTTGTTCCACGCGGTGCGGTCGGTGACCAGCGCCGGGATCTCGGTGATGTGGGTCTTGAGCCTGGTCTCCTTGAACGGCTTCAGGTGGCCGCCGGACTGGTAGTAGCCCACGGCGCGGAAGCGCAGCACGTTGCCGGTGCAGAAGTCCGAGCCGGTCTCGTCCAGCGTGTTGATCATCAGCTCGTACGCGCTCGGCGGCATCGAGTCGTCGCTGTCCACGAAGCACAGGAACTCGGAGTCCGGGTCGATGTGCCGGATGCCGGTGTTGCGGGCCGCGCCGAGGCCCTTGTTCACCTGCCGGACCAGCCGGAACCGGGAGTCCTGGGCCGCGTACGCCTCGGCGAGCGCCGCGCTGCCGTCCTTCGAACCGTCGTCGACCATGACGCACTCGAAGTCCGTGAAGGTCTGGGCGGCGATCGAGTCGAGGCATTCGACGAGGTAGCGCTCGACGTTGTAGATCGGGACGACGATGGAGAGGCGGGGAGCCATCGGCTACGCAGGCCTTTCTCTGGAGGAGCGTGGCAGCCCGTACGGGGTCTGACCGCACTTGGATCGGTGCGTACGTGCGCCCCCGATCCTACCTCCGGGGACCTCGCCCACCCGGGGACCACTACGCTGGGTCCGTGTCCCGTTTCAGCGTGATCGTCCCCGTGTACCAGGTCCAGGACTACCTCGCCGAGTGCCTCGATTCGGTGCTCGGCCAGGACGGCCCGGACGTCGAACTGATCGCGGTGGACGACCGCTCCCCGGACGGCTGCGGCGCGATCCTGGACGGGGCCGCCGCCGCCGACGCCCGGGTCCGGGTGCTGCACCTGCCGGAGAACGTCGGCCTCGGCCGGGCCCGCAACGCCGGCCTGGAGGTCGCCACCGGGGACTACGTGGTCTTCCTCGACAGCGACGACACGCTGACCCCCGGATTGCTGAAGAGCATCGACGAGCGGCTCACCGCCACGGGTGACCCGGACATCCTGGTTTACGACTACGCCCGCACCTACGCCGACGGCCGGATCACCCGGGCCGCCTCCGCGCACGTCTTCGGCGCCGCCTCCCCGGACGTCTTCGACCTCGACGCCCGCCCCGACCTGCTCGACCTGCTCCAGGTCGTCTGGAACAAGGCCTACCGCCGTGATTTCATCACCGAGCAGCGGCTGGTCTTCCCGGCCGGCTACTACGAGGACACCCCCTGGACGTACCCGGCGCTGCTCGCCGCCGCCCGGATCACCCTGCTCGACCAGGTCGGCGTGCACTACCGCCAGCGCCAGGAGGGCGGCAACATCCTGGCCACCGCCAGCCGCAAGCACTTCGACGTGTTCGCCCAGT
Organism: Kitasatospora sp. NPDC001261; assembly: GCF_042896795.1. Classification (NCBI taxonomy): domain Bacteria; kingdom Bacillati; phylum Actinomycetota; class Actinomycetes; order Kitasatosporales; family Streptomycetaceae; genus Kitasatospora; species Kitasatospora sp. NPDC001261. The sequence continues at coordinate 129,839 of NZ_JBIAXP010000030.1, read as the reverse complement.
ACGACCTGGTCTTCGCCTTCCTCGACGGCCGCCCCGACCTGGACCGCTGGCGCCCGGTCGTCTACGGCCGGATGCTGCACCACCTCAACACCGTGGTCTCCAAGCCCGGCCGGGTCCCGCCCGGCGACCGCCGCGAGTACTTCCGCCGGGCCGCCGAGCACTGCGCCCGGCTGCGCCCGGCCGGCTACCGGCCGCCGGCCGGCGTGGACGGCGTGCGCACCGAGCTGCTCAGCCACGGCCGCTACGGGGCCTACCAGGCCGTCCGGGCCCTCGCCAAGGCCCGGCGACTCGTCAAGCGCTGAGCGCGAACTGACGCCCGTTCGGGGGACGGACCGGCTATAACCGGTAGGTGGACTTCCTGACCCGCCTGCCGGTCGTCGGCCCGCTCGTGGCCCGGGTGCTGCGCAGCCGCCCGTACCGGGTGTACGAGTACTTCTCCGCCGCCCGGGGCAACCGGCTGGCCGGCGCCGTCACCTTCTTCGGCTTCCTCGCGCTCTTCCCGCTGCTCACGGTGGGCCTGGCGGTCGCCGCCGCGACGCTGAGCGACAGCCGGGTCCACGAGCTGCAGGAGCACATCTCCGACCAGCTGCCGGGGCTCTCGGACGCGCTCAACCTGCCCGCCCTGGTGGCCAACGCGGGCACCGTCGGGCTGGTCGGCGGGGCGCTGCTGCTGGTCTCCGGCCTCGGCTGGGTGGACACCATGCGCACCTCGATCCGCGACCTGTGGCAGCTGCCCCAGGAGGAGGGCAACCCGGTCCTGCGCAAGGGGTGGGACGTGGCGGTGCTGGCCGGCCTCGGCCTGGTGTCGCTGTTCTCGCTGGCCACCTCCGCCGCCGGCACCACGCTCGCCGGCCGGATCGCCGACGCGATCGGCCTCAACAGCGGGTACCTGCTGACCGCGGTCGGCGTGCTGATCGCCATAGCGTGCGACATGCTGCTCTTCGCCTACCTGCTGGCGCCCTTCCCCGGGATCACCGACCAGCGCCGGCGGGACCTGGTGCAGGCCGCGCTGATCGGCTCGGTCGGCTTCGAACTGCTGAAGCTGCTGCTCGCCTCCTACCTGGGCTCGGTCGCCGGACGGAGCCTGTACGGGGCGTTCGCCACCCCGGTGGCGCTGCTGCTGTGGATCAACTTCGTCTCCCGGCTGCTGATGTACTGCGTGGCCTGGACGGCGACGGCGGACCCGGTGGCCGCCCGGGACCGGACCAGGGCGCACGGGCGGGCGCTGCTGGAGGCGGCCGACGAGGCGGAGGCGGCGGCGGAGGCGGACGCGGTGGAGCGGGCCGCCCGGGCCGAGCAGCGGAAGAAGGAGAAGGAGCAGGAGAACGGGGAGGGCGAGGACGAGGGCGGGGGGAGGGCCCGGCCCCGGGACTGAGGCCGAGCCCTCCCACCCGTCGGCGGGTCAGCCGGCGGAGCGCCGCCGCAGCAGCACCAGCGCGCCGTACCCGGCCGCGGCCCCGGCCAGCACCACGGCCGACCAGCCGCCGAGGCCGAGCCCGCCGCGCGTGCCCATCGCCGCCGTCGGGGCGGTGGTGGCCGCGGGGTGCGGCGGCGGTGCGGGCGTGCCCTCGGCGCCGCCGGCCTGGCCGGTCGGCTCGGCGCCGGCGGGCGGGAGCTCGTCGACCAGCCTGCCGACCGGCTGGACCTTGCCCGCCGCGGCGAAGCCCCAGTCCAGCAGGGCGGCCGTCTCGTCGTACACCCGCTGGTAGCTGGCCGGGTGCATCACCGTCACCAGCAGGGTGCGGCCGTCGCGCTCGGCGGCGCCGACGAAGGTCGAGCCGGCGTTGGTGGTGGTGCCGTTCTTCACCCCGATCAGGCCGGGGTACTTGCCCAGCAGCCGGTCGGTGTTGGCGATCCCGAAGCTGCCGCGCTGGCCGGTGTTCCGGTCGACGGCGCCCGGGAACATCGCGTCCCGGGTGGCGCAGTACGTCCGGAAGTCCGCGTTGCGCAGGCCGGCCCGGGCGAACAGCGACAGGTCGTAGGCCGAGGAGACCTGGCCGTCCATGTCGTAGCCGTCCGGGGAGATCACCCTGGTGTCCCGGGCCTGGAGCGCGTCGGCGCGCGCCTGCATCTCGGTGACGGTCTGCTGGACGCCGCCGTTCATGTGCGACAGGACGTGCACCGCGTCGTTGCCGGAGCTCAGGAACACCCCGCGCCACAGGTCCTCGACCCGGTAGTCCAGGTTCTCCTTGATGCCGACCAGGCTGCTGCCGGGGCCGATCCCCTGGATCTCCTCGTCGGCCACCCGGTGCACCGCGTTGCGGTCGAACTTGGGCAGCACGGTGTCCGCGAAGAGGATCTTCAGGGTGCTCGCCGGGGGCAGCCGCAGGTGCGGGTTGCTGGCCGCCAGCACGTCGCCCGACGCCGCGTCGGAGACTATCCAGGACTGGCCGGTGAGGTCGGAGGGCAGCGGCGGGGCACCCGCCATCGGGGCGACCTGGACCCCGGGGAGCCCGAGCCGCTCGCCGCCGACCGCGGCCGACGGGGGCGGCTGCTGCGGGGTCGCGCCCGCCGGGGCGGCGAGCAGGACCGGGAGGGCCGCGGTGACCGCGGCGCACAGGCGCGCGAACGTGAGTCGGGGTGTGGGCACCAGCTGACCGTACCCACTCGGGGCTCCCGCTGCCCTCCCCCCGGAGCCCGTCCTCCGCAGGAGGGGCCCGCCGTACGCCGATCGGCGGCCCGCGCATACTGGGGACGCACACCGCCTTCACAAGCCGAGGACCCCCATGAAGCTCAGCCGTCGCACCTCCTGGTTCCTGACCGCCTTCGGGGTCTGGTCGATCATCATCTGGACGACCTTCGTGAAGAACCTCTGGAAGGACTCCGGCGGCCAGGCCTTCACCAACGGCGACCACTCCCAGCCCACCGCCTTCTTCTGGGTCCACCTCCTCCTCGCCGTCACCTCCTTCGCCCTCGGCATCGCGGTCGGCGCCATCGGCCTGCGCGGCCTGCGCGCCACCCGCCGCACCCCGGCCACCGACTGACCCGGAGGACGGCAACGCGAAGGCCCCCGCCCGATCCGAGGATCGGGCGGGGGCCTCCGGTGTGGCGGGTGGGATCAGAAGCGGCGGGTCACCAGGGCCCGCTTCACTTCCTGGATCGCCTTGGTGACCTCGATGCCGCGCGGGCAGGCCTCCGAGCAGTTGAAGGTGGTGCGGCAGCGCCACACGCCCTCACGGTCGTTGAGGATCTCCAGGCGCTGCTCGGCACCCTCGTCGCGCGAGTCGAAGATGAAGCGGTGCGCGTTGACGATGGCGGCCGGGCCGAAGTACTGGCCGTCGTTCCAGAACACCGGGCAGGACGACGTGCACGCGGCGCACAGGATGCACTTGGTGGTGTCGTCGAAGCGCTCGCGGTCCTCGGCGGACTGCAGGCGCTCGCGGGTCGGCTCGTTCCCCTTGGTGATGAGGAACGGCATGACGTCCTTGTACGCCTGGAAGAACGGGTCCATGTCCACGACCAGGTCCTTGAGGACCGTGAGGCCCTTGATGGCCTCGATCGTGATCGGCTTCTCCGGGTTGACGTCCTTGATCAGGGTCTTGCACGCCAGCCGGTTGCGGCCGTTGATCCGCATGGCGTCGGAGCCGCAGATGCCGTGGGCGCAGGAACGGCGGTAGGTGAGGGTGCCGTCCTGCTCCCACTTGATCTTGTTGAGCGCGTCGAGGATGCGCTCCTTCGGGTCCATCGTCAGCTGGTAGTCGACCCACACCGGGTCCGGGTGCTCCTCCGGGTTGAACCGGCGGATCCGGACGGTGACGGTGATCGGCTGGACGGCACCGGCTTCGACCGCGTCCAGAGCGGCCGAGTGCTTCTCCACGGTCGGAGTGCTCATCAGTACTTACGCTCCATCGGCTGGTAGCGGGTCGTGACGACCGGCTTGTAGTCGAGGCGGATGGAGGTGCTGCCGTCGGCGGCGACCTCCTGGTACGCCATGGTGTGCTGCATGAACTTCACGTCGTCACGGGTCGGGAAGTCCTCGCGGTAGTGGCCGCCGCGGGACTCCTCGCGGGCCAGCGCGGAGACGGCCAGCACCTCGGCCAGGTCGAGCAGGTTGCCCAGCTCGACGGCCTCCAGGAGGTCCGTGTTGTAGCGGAAGCCCTTGTCCTGGATGGAGACGTTCTTGTAGCGCTCCTTCAGCGCGGCGATGTCCTCGACCGCCTGCTTCAGGGTGGCGCCGGTGCGGTACACCATGGCGTTGGTGTCCATGGTCTCCTGCAGCTCCTTGCGGATCTGCCCCACGGACTCGGTGCCGGTGCCCTCGCGCAGGCCGTCGACCAGGGCCTGGACCTTCTCGGCCGGGTTCTCGGGCAGCTCGACGAAGCCGTTCGCGTTGGCGTAGTCGGCGGCGGCGATGCCCGCGCGACGGCCGAACACGTTGATGTCCAGCAGCGAGTTGGTGCCCAGGCGGTTGGCGCCGTGCACGGACACGCAGGCGACCTCGCCGGCCGCGTACAGGCCCGGGACGATGTCGGTGTTGTTGCGCAGGACCTCACCCTCGACGTTGGTCGGGATGCCGCCCATGGCGTAGTGCGCGGTGGGCTGGATCGGGATCGGGTCCGTGTAGGGCTCGATGCCGAGGTAGGTGCGCGCGAACTCGGTGATGTCCGGCAGCTTGGCGTCCAGCTGCTCCGGCGGCAGGTGGGTCAGGTCCAGGTAGACGTGGTCGCCGTCCGGACCGCAGCCGCGGCCTTCGCGGATCTCGGTGTAGATCGCGCGGGAGCAGACGTCACGGGACGCGAGGTCCTTCATGACGGGGGCGTAGCGCTCCATGAAGCGCTCGCCGTCCTTGTTGCGCAGGATGCCGCCCTCGCCGCGGGCGCCCTCGGTGAGCAGGATGCCCATGCGCCAGATGCCCGTCGGGTGGAACTGGAAGAACTCCATGTCCTCCAGCGGCAGGCCGCGGCGGTAGACCAGGGCCTGGCCGTCACCGGTGAGGGTGTGGGCGTTGGAGGAGACCTTGAAGAACTTGCCGGTGCCGCCGGAGGCGAACACGACCGACTTGGCCTGGAAGACGTGGATCTCGCCGGTGGCCAGCTCGTACGCGACGACGCCGGCCGTCTTGCCCTCGTTGATCAGCAGGTCGAGGACGTAGTACTCGTTGAAGAACTCGACGCCGTGCTTGACGCAGTTCTGGAACAGCGTCTGGAGGATCATGTGGCCGGTGCGGTCGGCCGCGTAGCACGAGCGGCGGACCGGGGCCTCGCCGTGGTTGCGGGAGTGGCCGCCGAAGCGGCGCTGGTCGATCCGGCCCTGCTCGGTGCGGGAGAAGGGCAGACCCATCTTCTCCAGGTCGAGGACGGCGTCGATGGCCTCCTTGCACATGATCTCGGCGGCGTCCTGGTCGACCAGGTAGTCACCACCCTTGACCGTGTCGAAGGTGTGCCACTCCCAGTTGTCCTCCTCGACGTTGGCCAGGGCGGCGCACATGCCGCCCTGGGCCGCGCCGGTGTGGGACCGGGTCGGGTAGAGCTTGGTCAGGACGGCGGTGCGGCTGCGCTGCGTCGACTCGATGGCCGCGCGCATGCCGGCGCCGCCGGCGCCGACGATGACGGTGTCGTACTGGTGAATCTGCATGGGGGGTTAACTCGCCTCTGGCCTCTGCCGATGGTCGATGGTGCTCGCGGCTCAGATGTTGGGGTCGAAGGTGAAGATCACCAGGGTGCCGAGCAGCACGGTGAAGACCGTGGCGGTACCCATGAGCCCCTTGAGCCAGAGCCGGGTCGAGTCCTTCTCGGCATAGTCGTTGATGACCTGACGCATGCCGTTGGCGCCGTGCAGCATGGCGAGCCAGAGCATCAGGAGGTCCCAGCCCTGCCAGAACGGCGAGGCCCAGCGGCCGGCCACGAAGGCGAAGCCGATCTTGGAGACGCCGCCGTCGAGCACCAGCATGATCAGCAGGTGGCCGAGGATCAGCACGACCAGAACGACACCGGACAGGCGCATGAAGAGCCAGGCCAGCATCTCGAAGTTGGTGCGGGTGCGACGCGGGGTCTTCGTGGTCCGCTTGCGCGGAGGCTCGATGACGAACGCGTCGGCCGGGTTGCCGGTGCCCAGTCCCTTGCCGGTGTGCGCCTGCTTCGAGGGGACGACGATGGCGTCGGAGTATTCCGTGGACATGTCTCGGCTCACTTCCCGAACCAGGAGATCAGCGTGTGCTGGAGGATCCCGTAGAAGGAACCGGCCATCAGGACGACCCAGACGCCGACGACGCTCCAGAGCATCTGCTTCTGGTACTTCGGGCCCTTCGACCAGAAGTCCACTGCGACGACGCGCAGGCCGTTCAGGGCGTGGAACAGGATGGCGGCCACCAGGCCGTACTCCATCAGGTTCACGAGCGGAGTCTTGTACGTCTGGATGACGGTGTCGTAGGACTCCGGCGACACTCGCACGAGGGCGGTGTCGAGGACGTGGGCGAACAGGAAGAAGAAGATGAGGACGCCGGTGACTCGATGAGCCACCCAGCTCCACATGCCTTCCCGGCCGCGGTACAGCGTTCCAGCCGGCACGGAAAAACCCTCCGGAAGCGATTGGGGGCTCGGCCGGCTTCGGTGTCGGTCAGCCCGGCCGGGTACGGTCCACCGGCCGCCAGCATCCTATCGACGCCTTGTCGTGAACCGCCTCCGGGGGCCCCAGGTGTGATCAATCAGGCACTTCTGGCCTAGTGGGGCGGGAACCAAACCCGGAGTCATCACGATGGGTGACGGCAAGCTCGCGCCCCGCGTCGGTGGGCGCGGGGCGCGGCGGTCGGATCCGGTGGCGGGGTCGGTTCACTCGTCCGGGCGGTTTCGTGATCGTTGTCACCCGGCAGGGTGAAGAGGGGGCGTGATGCGGGCTCAGCGCGCCGCGGTCTCCGGGTGGGCGGCGACCAGGTGCTCCAGTCGGGTGAGGGCGATCCGGCGGAGTTCGTCGGACGCGATCAGCCGCTCCTCGTCCGGGTCGTTGGCGAGGCGGGTGCGGATCGAGGAGAGCACGGTGTCGAGCATCTCCTCCGGGGCGACCCCTTCCAGGCAGACCACGAAGACGTGGCCGAAACGGGCCTCGTACGCGGCGTGCGCCGCCCGCAGCGCGGTGTGGGCGGCCTGGCTGCCGGGAGCCCGCATGCCGAGCAGGGGCTGCGGCATCCAGCTCTCGTCCGCCAGGGCCTCGGTGAGGTCGGCCGGTCGGAGGTCGTAGGAGGCCTCGCTGGCGGCGGCCAGCAGGGACTCGATGTCGGGGTAGGGCCGGTGCGCGGTCAGGCGCAGGGCCCAGCGGTGGCTGCCGCAGCAGGCCAGGAGGGCCTCCTCGGCGGCGCCGGCGTCGGCTTCGTTGAAGCGGTGCAGCCCGAGGAGGGTCGGCTCTGTTCTGACGTCGAGCCGCTGTGACGGGATGTCGCTGGCCAGCGGGTCCTCCTCGTGAGGGCGGGAAGGTGCCGGTGGAACGGGGTGGTGCGCAGGTGGGATGGGGGCTGCCGAGGGGCGCGCGAGCGCCGGTCGTTCAGCGCCTCAAAGGTAGTTGAGCGGTCATCAGTTGGGGAGGGCGCGCGCCGAATTCATCCGGACGAGCTATCAAGTTGTGACGTTGACACCTGCACGTCAGCGCCCTCCCCGCCCGTTCCCGGGCTCAGTCGCGGTGGACCTTGTGGTTGGCGGCCTGCGCCCTCGGCCGGACCACCAGCAGGTCGATGTTCACGTGCGAGGGCCGGGTGACCGCCCACGCCACGGTGTCCGCGATGTCCTCCGAGGTGAGCGGTTCGGCCACGCCCGCGTACACCGCGGCGGCCTTCTCCTCGTCGCCGCGGAAGCGGGTGACCGCGAAGCCCTCGGACTTCACCATGCCGGGGGCGATCTCGATCACCCGGATCGGCTCCCCGCACAGCTCCAGCCGCAGCGTGGCGGCGATGGTGTGCGCGGCGTGCTTGGCGGCGACATACCCGCCGCCGCCCTCGTACGCGGCCAGCGCGGCGGTCGAGGAGAGCACCAGGACCGTGCCGTCGCCGGTCGCCCGCAGGGCCGGCAGCAGGGCCTGGGTCACCTGCAGCACGCCGAGCACGTTCACCTCGTACATGGCCCGCCAGTCGGCCGGGTCGCCGTGCTCGACGGTCTCGGCGCCGATCGCGCCGCCGGCGTTGTTCACCAGGACGTCCACCCGGCCGACGGCGGCCGCGAAGGCGTCCACCGCGGCCCGGTCGGTGACGTCCAGGGTGACGGCCCGGGCGGAGCCGCCCCGGTCGGCGATCTCCTTGGCCAGCGCCTCGACGCGCTCGGTGCGGCGGGCGGTCAGCACCACGTCGAAGCCCTCGGCGGCCAGCCGGCGGGCGGTCGCCGCGCCGATTCCGCTGCTGGCACCGGTGACCACGGCCACCTTCTGCTCGGTCATTGCCACTCCCTGGGGCTCATCGGTCGTTCACCCGATCATCTCAACCGCACCGGCGCTCCGGCGGGCCGGTCGCCTCCCGCACGGCGGGGAGCCCGATAGTGCGAGGACCCCGTTCCCCCAGCCCCGGAGGGCCCCCATGGCAGCCGAGCCGCGCCGCGCCGAGTCCGGCTTCGAGATCGAGCCGGTGTACGGCCCCGGGTCGCCGGCCGGCTGGGACGCCGACGCCCGGCTGGGCCGGCCGGGGGAGTACCCCTTCACCCGGGGCGTCTACCCGACGATGTACACCGGCCGCCCGTGGACGATGCGCCAGTACGCGGGCTTCGGCACCGCCGCCGAGTCCAACGCCCGCTACCGGCAGCTGATCGCGGGCGGCGGCACCGGCCTCTCGGTCGCCTTCGACCTGCCCACCCAGATGGGCTACGACTCGGACGCGCCGCTCGCCGCCGGGGAGGTCGGCCGGGTGGGCGTCGCCGTGGACAGCGTCGAGGACATGGCGGTGCTGTTCGACGGCATCCCGCTCGGCGGGGTGTCCACCTCGATGACCGTCAACGCGCCCGCCGCGCTGCTCCTGCTCCTCTACCAACTGGTCGGCGAGGCCCAGGGGGTGGCGCCGTCGGCGCTCACCGGGACGGTCCAGAACGACGTGCTGAAGGAGTACATCGCCCGCGGCACCTACATCTTCCCGCCGGAGCCCTCGCTGCGGCTGGCCGCCGACGTGTTCCGCTACTGCCGGGCCGAGGTCCCGCGCTGGAACACCATCTCGATCTCCGGCTACCACATGGCCGAGGCCGGGGCCGATCCCGCGCAGGAGGTCGCCTTCACCCTGGCCAACGGCATCGCCTACGTCCGTACCGCGCTCGCCGCCGGGATGGCCGTGGACGACTTCGCCCCCCGGCTCTCGTTCTTCTTCGTGGCCCGCACGACCCTGTTGGAGGAAGTGGCCAAGTTCCGCGCCGCACGCAGGATTTGGGCCAGAATCATGCGGGACGGATTCGGCGCCCGGGACCCGCGCTCGCAGATGCTGCGCTTCCACACCCAGACCGCGGGGGTGCAGCTCACCGCCCAGCAGCCCGAGGTCAACCTGGCCAGGGTCACCGTCCAGGCGCTCGCCGCGGTGCTCGGCGGCACCCAGTCGCTGCACACCAACGGCTTCGACGAGGCGATCGCGCTGCCCACCGAGAAGGCCGCCCGGCTCGCCCTGCGCACCCAGCAGGTGCTCGCGTACGAGACCGACGTGACGGCCACCGTCGACCCGTTCGCCGGCTCCTACGCCGTCGAGTCGCTCACCGACGGGGTGGAGGCCGCCGCGCGGGCGCTGATGGACCGGATCGAGGAGCAGGGCGGCGCGGTGGCCGCGATCGAACGCGGCTACCAGAAGGGCGAGATCGAGCGCACCGCCTACCGGCTCCAGCAGGAGACCGACTCCGGGGAGCGGACCGTGGTCGGGGTCAACCGCTTCCGGTCGGACACGGAGGAGCCGTACCAGCCGCTGCGGGTGGACCCGGCGATCGAGGAGCGGCAGGCGCGGCGGCTGGCCCGGCTGCGGGCCGAGCGCTCGGCCGGCGCCGTCACCCGGGCGCTGGACGGGCTGCGCCGCACCGCCGAGGGGACGGGGAACGTGCTGTACCCGATGAAGGAGGCGCTGGCCGCCCGGGCCACCGTCGGCGAGGTGTGCGACGCGCTGCGCGGGGTGTGGGGGACGTACGCCCCGGTGGAGCGCTTCTGACCGCCAGCTGAACTGCCGTCAACCCGCCGGTGCCGTCAGGGGGGTTGACGGCCGTGACCGCCGGCCCGGGGGATCGTTGCACAGGGCACGCAACCCGGGGAAGGCGGCTGAAACAAGATGTCATACCCACGTGTCCGGCCGGTATGCGCCCATCCGGGGACTAGTTTTCCGGAAGTCGGGCCAAATCCCCCCAACAGGCCTACGATTGGCGAGATGAACCGTCCTGAGCCCGCTCAGTCGGGCGCCACTCTGGCCGCCGTACGCCCCGCCGCCGATCTGCGCGACCGGGTCCGGGCGCTGGAGCCCGAGCTGATCGCCTTCCGTCGTGATCTGCACCGGCACCCGGAGCTGGGCCGCCAGGAGTTCCGAACCACCGGGCTGCTGCGCGACCGTCTGGTGGCCGCCGGCCTCGAACCCCGGGTGCTGCCCGGCGGCACCGGCATGCTCGTCGACATCGTCCCGCCCGGCACCACGCCGGGGACGGAGTTCCTGGCCTTCCGCGCCGACATCGACGCGCTGCCGATCGACGACGCCAAGACCGATGTGCCGTACCGCTCCACCGTCCCCGGCCGGGCCCACGCCTGCGGCCACGACGTGCACACCTCGGTGGTGCTCGGCACCGGCCTGGTGCTGGCGGAGGCCGTCCGCACCGGCGAGCTGCGCCGGCCCGTCCGGCTGGTGTTCCAGCCCGCCGAGGAGGTCATGCCGGGCGGCGCGCTGGACGTGATCAAGGCCGGCGGGATGGCGGGCGTCGGGCGGATCTTCGCGGTGCACTGCGACCCCAAGGTGGAGGTCGGCCGGATCGCGCTGCGGGTCGGGGCGATCACCTCGGCCTGCGACCGCCTGGTGCTCCACCTGGACGGCCCCGGCGGGCACACCGCCCGTCCGCACCTGACCACCGATCTGGTCACCGCGGTCGCCAGGATGGCCGCCGACCTCCCGGGCGCGCTGGCCCGCCGGATGGACCCGCGCTGGGGCGTCAGCCTGGTCTGGGGGCGGATCGCCTCCGGCTCCGCGCCCAACGTCATCCCGCAGCACGCCGAACTGGAGGGCACCGTCCGCTGCCTGGAGCTGGACGGCTGGCGCGAGGCGCCGGACCTGCTGCACGAGCTGATCGCCAAGGTGTCCGAGACCTACCGGGCCAAGTGGACGCTGGACTACCACCGCGGGGTGCCGCCGGTGGTCAACGAGGCGGTCTCGGTCGCGCGGTTGGACGAGGCGATGAACGCCCGCTTCGGCGCGGACGGGGCCCAGGTGGTCGAGGGAACCGAGCAGAGCCTGGGCGGCGAGGACTTCTCCTGGTACCTGGAGCACGCCCCGGGCGCGCTGGCCCGGCTCGGTGTCCGGGCGCCCGGCGACGCCACCGTCCGGGACCTCCACCAGGGCCGGTTCGACGTGGACGAGCGGGCGATCGGCATCGGGGTGGAGCTGTTCTCGGCGCTGGCCCTGGAGGCGGACGGCAGCTGACGGCGGGCCGGGCGCGGCGGGGCGGGGTGACGGCTCCGGGGGCGGCGCGGGTGAAGCGGAACGGTCGGATCCGGGGGGTCCGGAACGGTTCCGTAAACTGGGCCGCACCGACCTCGGATCACCGTCCGCGCATGGGATAGAGCCTCAGGAAGAACATCAGACCACGGTTTGATAACAACCCGAACGCTCTGGCACCCCGTAACACAACCGTGTTCTACGCGCGTTACGGTGGCGACCGACCACGCCAAACGGTTGCGTGTAGAAGGAGATATCCCCTTGCGCCGTTCAATGAAGCTCGCCGCGGTTGTGCTCTCGGGTTCCCTGGGCATGGCCTCGCTCGCCGCTTGCGGCGCAAAGAGCACCGACAACTCCTCCTCCGCCGGCTCGGGCGACGGTTCGCTCAAGGTCGGCATGGCCTACGACATCGGCGGCCGCGGCGACCAGTCGTTCAACGACTCCGCCGCCCGTGGCCTCGACAAGGCCAAGTCCGAGCTGGGCGTCTCCGTGACCGAGGCCGAGGCCAAGCAGGGCGAGGCCGAGGCCGACAAGGAGACCCGTCTCAAGAACCTGATCGACGCGGGCTACAAGACGATCGTCGCGGTCGGCTTCGTCTACCAGCCGGCCGTCAACAAGGTCGCCAAGGACAACCCGAACGTGAAGTTCGCGATCATCGACTCGAACGACAAGGACCAGCCGGCCAACGTCACCTCGCTGCTCTTCGCCGAGCAGGAGGGTTCGTACCTGGCCGGTGTCGCCGCCGCGAACAAGTCGAAGGCCAAGCACGTCGGCTTCATCGGCGGTGTGCAGTCCGAGCTGATCAAGAAGTTCGAGGCCGGTTACAAGGCGGGTGTGAAGTCCGTCGACCCGAACATCACGGTCGAGACCACCTACCTGAGCACCCCGCCGGACTTCACCGGCTTCGCCTCGCCCGACAAGGGCAAGGAGTCCGCCCAGGGCCAGCTCGACAAGGGCGCGGACGTCATCTACACCGCCGCCGGCTCCTCCGGCAACGGCGCCATCGAGGCCGTCGCCAACAAGCAGGGCGCCTGGGCCATCGGTGTCGACTCCGACCAGGCCAGCCAGCCGGCCCTGGCGAAGTACAAGAACAGCATCCTGACCTCGATGGTCAAGAACGTCGACACCGCGGTGTTCTCGTACGTCCAGTCGGTCAAGCAGGGCCAGACCCCGACCGGCATCAAGCTGTTCGACCTGAAGGCCGACGGCGTCTCGCTCGCCACCACCGGCGGCAAGATCGACGACATCCAGGACAAGCTGAAGGCCGCCGCCGACGCGATCAAGTCCGGCGCCACCACGATCCCGACCGCGCCGGCCGGCCAGTAAGGCCCGCGCGTCCCGGACGCCGCAGCGCCTGCCGCCTGCCCGGCAGCGCGACGCAACACGACACAGTTCACGGGAGGGGCCCGGCAGGGTGCGCTCAACGCGTACCCCCGGGCCCTGTTCCGTCTCCCCATGTTCCCCCTTGGCCCTCCCAGCGCAACGACGCGCCTCCAGACCACCAGGAGATCGCCATCACCGCATCCGACCCCGTCCCCCCGCGCGAGGACGGCACCCCCAGCGCGGGGACGGCGACACCGGCCGTCGAGCTGCGCGGCATCACCAAGCGCTTCCCGGGTGTCGTGGCCAACCACGACATCAACCTGACCGTCCGCACCGGCACCGTGCACGCCCTGATGGGTGAGAACGGCGCCGGCAAGTCGACGCTGATGAAGATCCTCTACGGCATGCAGAAGCCGGACGAGGGCACCATCGCGATCAACGGCGAGCTGTGCGAGTTCCACACCCCCGGCGACGCCATCTCCCGCGGCATCGGCATGGTGCACCAGCACTTCATGCTCGCCGACAACCTCACGGTGTGGGAGAACGTCGTCCTCGGCGGCGAGAAGCTCCACGGCATCGGCGCCAAGGCGAAGGCGAAGATCAAGGAGATCTCCGACCAGTACGGCCTGGGCGTGCGCCCGGACGCCCTGGTCGAGGACCTCGGCGTCGCCGACCGCCAGCGCGTCGAGATCCTCAAGGTGCTGTACCGCGGCGCCAAGATCCTGATCCTGGACGAGCCCACGGCCGTGCTCGTCCCGCAGGAGGTCGACGCGCTGTTCGACAACCTGCGGGACCTCAAGTCCGAGGGCGTCACCGTCATCTTCATCTCGCACAAGCTGCACGAGGTGCTCGCGGTGGCCGACGCGATCAGCGTCATCCGGCGCGGCACCACGGTCGGCGACGCCGACCCGAAGGCCGTCACCGCCCGCCAGCTCGCCGAGCTGATGGTCGGCGCCGAGCTGCCCTCCCCGGAGAGCCGCGAGTCGACCGTCACCGACACCGTGATGCTCGACGTCGAGGGCCTGCGGATCGCCAAGACCGACGCCGAGGGCATCGAGCGCGTCGTCCTGGACGACATCTCGCTGCGCATCCGCAAGGGCGAGATCCTCGGCATCGCCGGTGTCGAGGGCAACGGCCAGGCCGAGCTGGTCGAGGCCGTCATGGGCATGCTGACGCTGAACGCCGGCACCGTCACCCTGGACGGCAAGGACCTCTCCGGCACCCTGACCCGGGCCCGCCGCGAGGCCGGCATCGGCTACATCCCCGAGGACCGCCACAAGCACGGCCTGCTGCTGGAGGCCCCGCTCTGGGAGAACCGCATCCTCGGCCACGTCACCGAGGCGCCCAACTCCAAGGGCCTGCTGCTGGACCCGGCCGCCGCCCGGACGGACACCTGGCGGATCGTCGAGGAGTACGACGTCCGCACCCCCGGCATCGAGGTCACCGCGGCCTCGCTCTCCGGCGGCAACCAGCAGAAGCTGATCATCGGCCGCGAGATGAGCCACCAGCCCAAGCTCCTGATCGCCGCCCACCCCACCCGTGGCGTGGACGTCGGCGCGCAGGCGCAGATCTGGGAGCACATCCGGGTCGCCCAGCGGGCCGGCCTGGCCGTCCTGCTGATCTCCGCGGACCTGGACGAGCTGATCGGCCTGTCCGACACCATCCGGGTCATCTACCGCGGCCGCCTGGTCGCCGACGCCGACCCGGCCACCGTCACCGCCGAGGACCTCGGTACCGCGATGACCGGTGCCGCCAGCGGCCACCTGGAGTCCGAGCCGGAGGCCGTCGCCGAGGCGCAGGCCGTCGCGGCCGAGGGCACCGAGGCCGGGCACCAGCCCACCGACACCGCCGACGACCCGCAGGCGGGGGAGTAACCCATGACCAGTCCCAATCCCGCAGCCGCGAAGCCCGGCCTGGCCCAGCGGTTCAGCGGTGAGCGGATCGTGCTCGCGCTGGCGGCGCCGGTGCTCGCGGTCCTGCTCTCCGTGGCGATCTGTTCCGTCCTGCTGGCGACCTCGGGCAAGAACCCGTTCGACGCCTGGAACGTGATGCTCACGTACGCCAGCAAGTCGGACGGCCAGGTGGGCATCCTCAACCGGTCCACCACCTACTACCTGGCCGCCGCGGCCGCCGCGTTCGGGTTCCGGATGAACCTGTTCAACATCGGCGTCGAGGGCCAGTACAAGGTCGCGGCGCTGTTCGCGGCCTTCGTCGGCGCCAAGGTGGACCTGCCGGCCTTCATCCAGATCCCGCTGCTGCTGGTCACCGCCATGCTGGTCGGCGGCCTGTACGCGAGCGTCGCCGGTCTGCTGAAGGTCTACCGCGGCGTCAGCGAGGTCATCTCGACCATCATGCTGAACTCGATCGCGACCGCGATCATCGGTCTGCTGCTCGTCCCCGGCATCTTCGCGCCGAAGACCAGCGGCACCACCAACTCGATCCAGACCGAGCCGATCTCGCAGTCCAGCCACTTCTTCGCGATGGAGACGGCCGGCGGGACGCTCTGGGGCTTCATCTTCGTCGCCGCCCTGGTCGGCGTGGTCTTCCAGTTCGTGCTGACCCGCACCCGCTTCGGCTTCGACCTGCGCGCCACCGGCCGCTCGGAGTCCGCCGCGACCGCCTCCGGCGTGAACGTCAAGCGCATGGTGGTCATCTCGATGGTCGTCTCCGGCGCCATCGCCGGTCTGATCGGCCTGCCGGAGCTCCTGCAGAACTCGCACTACTTCGGCCAGAGCTTCCAGCCCGGCCTGGGCTTCCTGGGCATCTCGATCGCCCTGCTCGGCCGGAACAGCCCGATCGGCATCGCCTTCGCGGCGCTGCTGTTCGCCTTCCTGGACGTCACCGGCTCGGTGCTGCCGCTCCAGGGCGGCTTCCCCTTCGAGATCGTCGACGTCATGAAGGGCACCATCGTCATCTGCGTCGTCGTCGCGTACGAGCTGGTGCGCCGCTACGGCCTGAAGCGCCAGCAGCAGAAGGTCGGCGCCCAGCTCGCCGCCCAGGCCGCCGCGACCAGCAACAAGGAGGTTGCGGCATGAGCCAGAACTTCACGGTCGATTACTGGAAGCGGATCGTTTTTCCGCTCGGAGAGCCGTCGGGCGGCCCCGCGAAGAAGCGCAAGCTGTCCTGGCCGGTCGTCCTGCTGCTGATCGCGGGCGCCCTGGTGCTGTTCTCCGCCGTGGGCATGGCCACCGGCAACCACTCGCTGACCTCCTCCGGGCAGATCACCGCCGCGCTCGGCGCGGCCGTGCCGATCGGCATGGCCGGTCTGGGCGGTCTCTGGTCCGAGCGGGCCGGCGTGGTCAACATCGGTCTCGAAGGCATGATGGTCGCCGGCACCTTCTGCGGTGCCTGGGCGGGCTACCTGGTCAACCCGTGGGTCGGCCTGCTGGCCGGCATGCTGGGCGGGGCGCTCGGCGGCCTGCTGCACGCGGTCGTCACCGTCACCTTCGGCGTCGACCACATCGTCTCCGGCGTCGGCATCAACCTGCTGATCCCCGGCATCTGCGCGTACGTCAACCGGATCTACTACAAGGACTACGTCTCGGCCGGTGCCGGCCAGAACCAGTCCCCGCCGGCGGACCCGCTGCCGTACATCACCGTCCCGGGCCTGTCCTCCGGGCTGAAGAGCATCGAGAACCACCACTGGTTCCTGGTCTCGGACGTCGCGGGCGTGCTCGGCGGCCTGGTCACCAACATCTCGGTGGTCGTGCTGGTGGCCGGCGCGCTGATCGTGGTCAGCTACTTCGCGCTCTGGCGCACGGTGTTCGGCCTGCGGCTGCGCTCCTGCGGCGAGAACCCGACCGCCGCCGAGTCGCTGGGCGTCAACGTCTACAAGTACAAGTACCTCGCGGTCATCGCCTCCGGTGCCTTCGCGGGCCTCGGCGGGGCGTACCTCTCGCTGGTCGCGGCGCACTTCTACAAGGACGGCCAGACCCTCGGCCGCGGCTTCATCGGCCTCGCCGCGATGATCTTCGGCAACTGGATGCCGGGCGGCCTCGCCATGGGCGCCGGCCTGTTCGGCTTCACCGACAGCCTCCAGCTGCGCGACCCGGAGTCGGTGCACGTGATGATCCTGATCGTGGGCATCGCGATGGTGCTGCTCGCGCTCTGGCACCTGTACCGCCGCAAGTACACCGCGACGGTGGCCTCCTTCGTGGTGGCGGCCGGCCTGATCGCCTGGTACTCGTTCACCGACGAGGTGCAGCGCCCGCTGATCGTCGCCACGCCGTACCTGATCACCCTGGTGGTGCTCTCGCTGGCCGCGCAACGGCTGCGGATGCCGAAGGCGGACGGCCAGATCTACCGCAAGGGCCAGGGCAAGTGACCGCCGACGGGCCCGCGGCGCCGCCCGCGATCGACTGGGAGCTGCTGCGTTCGGCGGCGCGCGAGGCCATGGGCCGCGCGTACGCGCCGTACAGCAGGTTCCCGGTCGGCGCGGCCGCGCTGGTGGACGACGGCCGGGTGGTCACGGGCTGCAACGTCGAGAACGCCTCGTACGGGCTGGGGCTGTGCGCCGAGTGCGGGCTGGTGTCCGCGCTGCACTCCTCCGGCGGCGGCCGGCTGGTCGCCTTCACCTGTGTGGACGGCGCCGGCGAACTGCTGATGCCGTGCGGGCGCTGCCGCCAGCTGCTGTACGAGCACGGCGGGCCGGGGCTGCTGATCGAACTGGCCTCGGGCATCAAGCCGATGAGCGAGGTCCTGCCCGACGCGTTCGGGCCGGAACGGCTCTAGCCTCCCTTTCTGTTACGCGCGTAGAGTGTCGCGAGTGGGCCGGAACCCGGTCATCTCGCGACACTCTTCGCTTTTGAAACCCCTCTTGGAGCACGCATGGACGCCATCTCCGTCATCAGGACCAAGCGCGATCGCGGAGAACTGAGCGACGCTCAGATCGACTGGGTCATCGACGCCTACACCCGCGGCGAGGTCGCCGACGAGCAGATGTCCGCACTGGCGATGGCGATCCTGCTGAACGGCATGAAGCCGCACGAGATCAGCCGCTGGACCGACGCCATGATCCGCTCCGGCGTCCGGATGGACTTCTCCTCGCTGCCGCTGCCCACCAGCGACAAGCACTCCACCGGCGGCGTCGGCGACAAGATCACCCTGCCGCTCGCCCCGCTGGTCGCCGCCTGCGGCGCCGCCGTCCCGCAGCTCTCCGGCCGCGGCCTCGGCCACACCGGCGGCACCCTGGACAAGCTGGAGTCCATCCCCGGCTGGCGCGCCCTGCTCTCCAACGAGGAGATGATGGACGTGCTGGGCTCCGTCGGCGCGGTGATCTGCGCGGCCGGCGACGGCCTCGCGCCCGCCGACAAGAAGCTGTACGCGCTGCGCGACGTCACCGGCACCGTCGAGGCCATCCCGCTGATCGCCTCCTCGATCATGTCGAAGAAGATCGCCGAGGGCACCGGCGCGCTGGTCCTGGACGTCAAGGTCGGCTCCGGGGCGTTCATGAAGAACCTGGACGACGCCCGCGAACTCGCCCGCACCATGGTCGGCCTGGGCACCACCGCCGGGGTCAACACCGTCGCCCTGCTCACCGACATGTCCACCCCGCTCGGCCTCACCGCGGGCAACGCGCTGGAGGTCCGCGAGTCCGTCGAGGTGCTCGCGGGCGGCGGCCCGGCCGACGTCGTCGAGCTCACCCTCGCGCTCGCCCGCGAGATGCTCGCCGCGGCCGGCGTCCACGGCAAGGACCCGGCGGACGCGCTGCGCGACGGCACCGCGATGGACCACTGGCGCCGCATGATCGCCGCCCAGGGCGGCGACGTCGACGCCCCGCTCCCGGTCGCCCGCGAGCAGCACGTCATCCCGGCCCCCGCCTCCGGCGTGCTCACCACGCTGGACGCCTACGCGATCGGCGTCAGCGCCTGGCGCCTGGGCGCCGGCCGCGCCCGCAAGGAGGACCCGGTGCAGGCCGGCGCCGGCATCGAGATGCACGCCAAGCCCGGCGACACCGTGGTGGCCGGCCAGCCCCTGCTGACCCTGCACACCGACACCCCCGAGCGCTTCGACTACGCCGTCGAGGCCCTGGCCGGCGGCATCGAGGTCGCCCCGGCGGGCACCGCCTTCACCCCGAACCCGATCGTCCTCGACCGCATCGCGTAGTCATACGGCCACCGCGTGTGCGGCAGCGTGCTCTACGCTGCCGCACACGGGAGTCGACCGCTTCAAGAGGCGTATGCGGGGGACTGCCGAGGTCACCCGGGCGCTGTGGGCCCGGAAGGTCTGCGAGCCGGGTGACGAGGAGCCCGCACCCGCCACCCAGGTGCGGGCTCCTGTGCGTCAGGCGTACGTGAGCAGACTGCCGGTGTCGAGCGTCCAGGGGCCGACGGCGATCGTGTCGCCGAAGGCGAACTTCTCCCGGGACTCGTAGCCGGGTTCCGAGTGCACGACGCCCGTGCCCGTGCGGGGATCGACGAGCAGGTAGAACGGGATCCCCATGGCCGAGTAGTCGCGCACCTTGTCGTGGTAGTCGTTCTCCGGGTTGGACTTGGAGACGATCTCCACGACGAGCAGAACCTCGTGCGGGAGGACCGCCCGCTGCTCGCCCTCCAGGGTCGCCTCGGGGAACACCATCAGGTCCGGGTTGCGCAGTCGGCCGAGCCCCGCGTCCTGGAGGTCCGCGCCGTGGTAGGCGATGTGACCCGGGTGGGTCGTCGGCAACTGGGCGTTGAGCTGCCGGGAGAGGCGCAGCACGGCGAGCTCGTGGCGCTTCACGGGCGACATCATCATGACGATCTGGCCGTCGGCGATCTCGATCTTCCCTATCCCCGGCACCTTCGGCAGCTGATCCGCGATCTCGAGCAACCGGGCGTACACAGCAGGATCGATGCTCATATTCCGGAGTGTATCGGCGGCCGCCGTCAAGCGTCCGCGACCGTTCGCCGGGCGGTGGTGTGGGCCTGGCGGGTGGCGTAGAGGGTGACGGCGGCGGCGAGGGTCATGGCGGTGAGGCCGACGGTGGCGGCGCCGGGCCAGCCGGTGGCGTGGTAGGCGTCGGCGCCGAGGGTGCCGCCGAGGCTGTTGCCGAGGTAGTAGGCGATCAGGTAGAGGGCGGAGGCCTGGGCGCGGCCCTCGGTGGCGGTGCGGCCGACGGAGGAGGAGGCGGTGGCGTGGCCGGCGAAGAAGCCGGCGGTGATCAGGACCAGGCCGAGCAGGGCGCAGGTGAGGGATTCGGCGAGGGAGAGCAGCAGGCCGGCCGCGGTCACGCCGATGGAGACGTAGAGGGCGCCGCGCCGGCCGAGGCGGCCGGCGAGCCGGCCGGCCGCGGCGGAGGTGCCGGTGCCGACCAGGTAGACCACGAAGATCGAGGCGGCGATCGACTCCGGCAGGTGGAAGGGTGCGGCGATCAGCCGGTAGCCGACGGTGTTGTAGACCGCGCCGAACACCGCCATGAACAGCATGCCGAGCAGGTACAGCCGCAGCAGCAGCGGGTTGCGCAGGTGCCGTCCGACGGTGCGGGTGAGCGCGCGGGCGTCCACCTGGGCCGGGGTGAAGTGCCGGGCGGCGGGGATCAGCAGCCGGAAGGCGAGGGTGGCGAGCAGGGCGAGGACGGCGGAGGCGGCGAGGCCCCAGCGCCAGCCGAGTCCGGCGGCGGTCCAGCCGGAGAGCAGTCGGCCGCCCATGCCGCCGATGCTGTTGCCGGCCACGTACAGGCCCATCGCGGAGGGCAGGGCGCTGGGGTGGACCTCCTCGGCGAGGTAGGCCATGGCGGTGGCGGGGAGCCCGGCGAGGACGGCGCCCTGGAGGACCCGCAGG
The DNA here is from genome assembly GCF_042896795.1 of Kitasatospora sp. NPDC001261. Lineage (NCBI taxonomy): Bacteria > Bacillati > Actinomycetota > Actinomycetes > Kitasatosporales > Streptomycetaceae > Kitasatospora > Kitasatospora sp. NPDC001261. The sequence continues at coordinate 109,195 of NZ_JBIAXP010000030.1, read as the reverse complement.
ACGACGAGGGTGGTGAGGTCCGGCGCGAAGGGCAGGGCGAGGGCGAACGCGGAGGCGGCGAGGGTGGAGGCCGTCATCACCGCGGTGCGGCCGTACCGGTCGGAGAGCGCGCTGGCCGGGAGCAGCCCGAGGGCGAGGCCGAGGGTGGCGGCGGAGGCCGTCCAGCTGGCCTGGCCGGGGGTGAGGTCGAGGTCGGCCGAGAGGATCGGCAGCAGGCCCTGGGTGGAGTAGAGCAGGACGAAGGTCGCGACCCCGGCGGCGAACAGGGCGAGGTTGGCGCGGCGGAAGGCGCGCTGGCCGGGGCGGTGGCGGTCGTCGGCGGTGAGGGTGGTGGGGGCGGTGGCGGGGGCATCCGGGGTGGTCACGGATGCCCCGGTATCGGCGGGCTGCATGTCGTCGACCGTAGGCCTGTCGGCGTTGATGCGTCCAATGCATGAAGTGTGGATGATTGATGCACTGGCGTATGAGTCGAGGTGGTGCGGGGATGTCCGGTCTGGAATCGGTGGACGGTGGGGAACAGCGGTACCGGGTGGCCGAGTTGGGGCCGGAGGAGCCGGCCGTGCTGCTGGCGCCCCGGCTGGCCCGGTTCGCGGCGGTGGCCCGGCTGGAGCACGTGACCCAGGCGGCCGCGCTGCTCGGGGTGCCGCAGCCGACGCTGTCGCGCGCGGTGGCCGGGCTGGAGGAGGAGCTGGGGGTGGACCTGCTGGCCCGCCAGGGCCGTACGGTCCGGCTGACCAGGGCGGGCCGGCTGCTGCTGGCCTCGGTGGAGCGGGCGCTGGCCGAGCTGGAGCGGGGTGCGGAGGCGGCCCGGGCGGAGGCGGACCCGGCGGTGGGCCTGGTGGCCTTCGGGTTCCTGCACACGATGGGGCCGGACGCGGTGCCGGCGCTGCTGCGCGGCTTCCGCGCGGAGCACCCGCGGGTGCGGTTCCAGCTGGTGCAGGACTACGGCGCGGCGATGCTGGAGCGGCTGCGGGCCGGGGAGTTGGACCTCTGCCTGGTCGCGCCGCTGCCGGAGGACCCGGCGTTCGCCGCCCGGCCGCTGGACGAGCAGCGGCTGCACCTGGTCGTCCCGGCGGACCACCGGCTGGCCGGGCGGCGGCGGATCCGGCTGGCGGAGGTGGCGGAGGAGCCGTTCGTCGGGCTGGAGCAGGGGTACGGGCTGCGCGCGATCACGGACGGCTTCTGCGCGGAGGCCGGGTTCGTCCCCCGGCTGGCGTTCGAGGGGGAGGAGGCGGAGACGCTGCGCGGGCTGGTGGCGGCCGGGCTGGGGGTGGCGCTGCTGCCGCCGGCCCTGGTGCCGCGGCCGGGGGTGGTGGAGCTGGAGGTGGCGGCGCCGCGGACCCGGCGGGCGATCGGGTTGGCCTGGGCGGCGGGGCGGCCGTTGGCCCCGCCGGCGCGGGCGTTCCGGGACTTCGTGCTGTCCCGGCGCGGGCGGCTGCTGCAGCACGACTGAGAACGCCGTCGTGCGGCGCGACCGGGCCCGCCGCGGCGGCGGGTTGACGCTTTGGTGGATCGTATGGACCGGTCGGTGGAATTCCGGGTGGAGTTTGGACCATCCGGCGGTGTTCGCGGTGGTCGGTCTACGCGCGTAGGGGCTATATTTCCGCAATGGAACAGCAGATCCCCGTCACCACCGCGGGCACCGGCCCGCGCATCCCCACCCCCGACCAGATCCGCCGCGCGCCGAAGGTCCTCCTGCACGACCACCTGGACGGCGGGCTGCGCCCGGAGACCGTGGTCGAGCTGGCCGCCGCCTGCGGCTACCAGGGCCTGCCCACCACCGACCCCAAGGAGCTCGGCGAGTGGTTCCGCGAGGCCGCCGACTCCGGCTCGCTGGTCCGCTACCTGGAGACCTTCGCGCACACCTGCGCCGTGATGCAGACCCGTGAGGCGCTGATCAAGGTCGCCGCGGACTGCGCCGAGGACCTGGCCGCCGACGGCGTCGTGTACGCCGAGGTCCGCTACGCCCCCGAGCAGCACCTGGAGGCCGGACTGAGCCTGGACGAGGTCGTCGAGGCCGTCCAGGAGGGCTTCCGCCTCGGCGAGGCCAACGCCCGCGCGGCCGGCCACCGGATCCGCGTCGGCACCCTGATCACCGCGATGCGGCACGCCGCCCGCTCGCAGGAGATCGCCGAACTGGCCAACCGCCACCGGGACTCGGGCGTCGTCGGCTTCGACATCGCCGGTGCCGAGGCCGGCTACCCGCCCACCCGCCACCAGGCCGCCTTCGACTACCTCAAGGGCGAGAACAACCACTTCACCATCCACGCGGGCGAGGCCTTCGGCCTGCCGTCGATCTGGGAGGCCCTGCAGTGCTGCGGCGCCGACCGGCTCGGCCACGGCGTGCGGATCGTCGACGACATCACGGTGGGCGAGGACGGCACGGTCGAGCTCGGCCGGCTGGCCGCGTACGTGCGCGACAAGCGCATCCCGCTGGAGATGTGCCCGACCTCCAACATCCAGACCGGCGCCGCCGCCTCGTACGCCGAGCACCCGATCGGGCTGCTCAGCCGGCTGAAGTTCCGGGTCACCGTGAACACCGACAACCGGCTGATGAGCGGCACCAGCATGAGCCGGGAGTTCGGCCACGTGGTGGACGCCTTCGGCTACACCCTGGGCGACCTGGAGTGGTTCACGGTGAACGCGATGAAGTCCGCGTTCCTGCCCTTCGACGAGCGGCTGGCGATGATCAGCGACGTGATCAAGCCGGGCTACGCCGAGCTGAAGGCGGAGTGGCTGTTCAGCGCGGGCACCGGCGGCAACTGAGCCTCCGGGGCGCGGCGCCCCGGCGCGCGCCGGTCGGATGAACTCCAGGCTCCTGCAAGGGGGTTGGTGTTCATCCGACTACTCACTCGGGTGAGTGAACGCCCTTTGGCTCCCGCGTGACCTGCTCACTACGGTGTGCCAGTCATGCCGAAACGTCGCGGCGGCGGTCGCCCGTCCGCCGGTCCCGTGCGCGAAGTCGGCGACCGACGAGGACCCAAAGGGGACCAACCATGAAGCAGGCTCTCAAGGCCGCCGGTACCGCGGCGCTCGGCATCGCCATCGTGGCGGTCGGCGCCGGTGCCGCCTCCGCGGCCGACGGCCAGGCGGCCGGCGGCCTCGGGCTGCCCACCGGCGCGTTGACGAACCCGGCGGTGACCGGTGCGGTCACCGACACCGCCGCCAAGCTGCCCGCCGCCGGCAAGGTGACCGAGACGCTGGGCACCCTCGCCCCGAGCGTCGGCAAGGCCGTCCCCGCCGGGGACACCCCGCTGGCCGGCGTCACCGAGCAGCGCGCCGCCCAGCAGCGCGCCGCGCTCCCGACCATCCCCGGTCTGGACAAGACCCCGATCGGCGGGCTGACCAGCACCCTCCCGGCCATCCCCGGCCTGACCGGCTGAGCCACGGCCCACGGCACGGCGACGGGCCGCCCACCCCGGAGACCCCGGGGCGGGCGGCCCGTCGCCGTGCGGTGAGGCCCGGTCGCCCCCGGGCCGCTTGGTCGAGGGCGGGTCCCCGGGCCGCCGGGCTTACGGCTCCTGGGGGAGCAGCACCCAGAGGGCCAGGTAGAGCAGGAACTGGGGGCCGGGCAGCAGGCAGGAGAGCAGGAAGATCACGCGGACGGTCCACGGGGTCAGGCCGAAGCGTTCGGCGATCCCGGCGCAGACACCGGCGAGGACGCGGTTGCGGCGAGGACGGGCGAGGCGCGCACTCATGATTCTCTCCCTGTGGTGGCGGCCCGGTCCGGCAGGTCCGGCGGGCTGGTTCCATCCTCCGCCGCCGTCGGCCCCCGGGCCTCAGCCCGGCAGGTGATTCCCGGCCCCGAAGGGTCACCGGGGAGTCGTAGCCGGATGTCGGGGTTCCCTCGGGGTGGTCCCGTGGAACCGGGCGCGGTCCTCGGTCCGGACCGCCGGACGGGGCTCGGTAGGATGCTGCCGATCGCGGTCGGCCGGGGGGCGGACGAAAGCCCGACACTGTTGCGAAACGATCTCCCGTGCAAGCGATTTCACGTCCTGATGGGTTCTCTCCCGCATTCTCCCGTGAGGTTGGATTGCACATTCGGCAGCGCAGATTCCTGACCGCGACCACCGCCGTCACCCTGGCCTCCGGCCTGGCCGCCGTCGGGGTCGCGGCCGTCTTCGCCGCGCCGGAGGCCGTCGCGCTGTCCCCGGGCGCCCGGACCCGACCCTCGCCGGTCACGATCGCCTTCGGCGGCCTTCCCGGCACCGTCACGGCGGGGGGCGCGCCGGTGGAGTTCACCGCGACGCTCCGGAACACCGCCGACCACCGGCTGGACGTGCCGTCCTCGGCCTTCGTCGTCGCGGACGCCGGCACCGGCGCGGGGCAGGGCCACTTCCGGCTGGAGTACCGGGCGCCCGGCGGCACCCGGTGGCAGGACGCCAGGGCGAACCCCGCGGGCACGGGCGCCGTCTGGGCGCTCGACCAGCCCGCCGTGCTGTCGCTGCCGGCCGGCGCCGAGGCCGTCTACCGGCTGCGGCTCACCGTCACCGCCGACGCCCCGGCCGGCCGGGTGGCGCCGGGCTTCGACTCCGCGGTCTCGGACCCGGCCCTGCCGCCGGAGCAGCGCTCCACCGACGCGAGCAGCGGCCGCCCGGAGCTGGTCATCGTTCCGGCGGGGGCGCCGACCACCGCGCCGGCGACCGCACCGGCCACGGCGCCGCCCGCCCCGGCGGCCACCGCGGAGGTCGGGCTCCACGGGGTGCCCGTCGTGTTCACGGTGGGCGGCGAGGCGAAGCCGTTCACACTGGTCCTCACCAACCGGAGCGGCCGGGAGCTGCGGGTCGTGCCCGCGGTCGTGTTCCAGGGGGCGGCCGAACTTCCTTCGGACACGGTCGAGTTGGAGTTCCGTGGCGCCGACGGGCAGTGGCGGGGCGCCACCCCGGGCCGCGGCCCGGGGCACCCGAACCGGCTCGACTTCGCGCTGCGGACCGGGGACGGGGACGCCGACGTCATCACGCTGGCGAAGGGCGAGAGCCGCACCGTCGACCTCCGGCTGGCCTTCACCAAGGACGCGCCGATCCTGTTCGAGTCCCTGACGGCCGTGTCGCGCACCCTGCCGGAGCGGGGCGAGAGCGCGGCCGAGGCGGCCGGTCCGGCGGCCGACTTCATCACCGTGGCCGCGACGGGCGCCACCGCCGCACCCGCTCCGACCTTCGTGGACTCCGCCCCGGACCCGGACGTGCCGGAGCGGGCCGCCGCCCCGGTCCTCCCGGTCGTGCGGGCCACCGGCACGTCGCCGAGCCCGGCGGGGGCCGGCTCGCCGGTGGTCACCGCCGCCGCCCCGGCCGGGGACGGCGGGCTGGCCTCCACCGGCGGCGGCAGGGCCACGGAGCCGATGGCGATCACCGGGGCGACCGCGATCGCCCTCGGCCTCGGCACCCTGGTGGTGGCGTGGCGCCGCAACCGCGTGCGGGGCGGCACCGGGGACTGAGCCGGACACGCCGGAAGGCCCGCCCGTCGCCGCTTCGCAGCGGGTGACGGGCGGGCCTTCCGGCGTTCGTACGGCGGTACGGCTCGGCGCGATCAGCCGGCCGGGTGCTGCGGCGGCTGCGGCTGCGCGTACGGGTTGTCCGCCACCGGCTGCGGCGGGACACCCGGCTGGTACGGCGAGGCGCCCGGCGCCGGGGCGGGCGGCACGGGGGCACCGGCCGGCGGCGGGACGGGCGCGCCCGGCTGCGCGGCGTACGGGGCGGCCGGGTTGAACGGTGCCTGCGGGGCCTGCGGGGCGTTGGGGTTGAACGGCGCGTTGGGGTTGAACGGCGCCTGCTGGGCGGCGTTCGGATTGAACGGCGCGTTCGGGTTGAACGCCCCCTGCGGCGCGTTCGGGTCGAACGGGGCGGCCGCCTGCGCGGGCTGCTTCTTGGCGTTGCTGCGCTCCACCAGCGCCTTCACCGAGGCGACGATCATGCCGACCGGCAGGATGAACGCCTTGAAGAAGATGGTGTACGTGCCGCCCTCGAAGACGAACGCCAGGTAGTAGGCGTACCCCAGGAACGCGAGGCCGAGGACGAGGTTGAGGATGCGCAGGCCAACCTTCAGTCCGCCGGCCGCGACCCCGAGGGCCACCATGATGGCGCCGCTGAGGGCCAGCAGTACGACGTACCAGGAGAAGAGCGGTTCGGCGCTGAAGTCGAGATTGTTCACGGGGGCTTTCCTGGGAGGGGAAGGAGAAAAACGGCGGGAACCGTTCGGGGACGACAGCGCACAGTACTGGAGGCGGCCGACATCCGTCGCCGCCTTTGTGTCACGGTGTCATTGCGCCGGTCCGGAGCGGGAGTAGACGAGGTGGGGAAATGACGGGGTTTGAGGTGCTGCGGGTCTTTTGCGGGCCCGATGGGAGCCACGGGAACGCGCTCGGGGTGGTGCGCGACGGCGCCGCCGTGCCGGGTCGCGCGGACCGGCAGCGGGTCGCGCGCGAACTGGGCTTCAGCGAGACGGTGTTCGTCGACGACCCGGAGCGCGGGGAGATCGACATCTACACCCCGTCGGTGCGCCTGCCGTTCGCCGGCCACCCGTGCGTGGGCGCCGCCTGGCTGCTCGGGGTGGACCGGCTGGTCACGGCCGCCGGCGAGGTGGCCGTGCGGCGCGAGGGCGGGCTGATCCGGATCGAGGCCCGGCCCGAGTGGGCCCCGGGGCGCACGCTGCGGCCGTACGGTTCGGCGGCCGAGGTGGAGGCGCTGGAGGTGCCGCCGCCGGGGGAGTGGGTCTACGCCTGGGCCTGGCAGGACGAGGCGGCCGGCACCGTCCGGGCCCGGGCCTTCCCCGGGCGGGGCGACGGGATCGACGAGGACGAGGCGACCGGTGCGGCCGCCCTGCTGCTGGCCGCGCACCTCGGCCGGGCGCTGACCATCACCCAGGGCCGGGGCTCGCGGCTGCTGGCCGGGCCGCGCCCGGGCGGGCTGGTCGAGGTCGGCGGCCGGGTGGTCCGGGACCCGGGGCCGGTTCAGCCGGCCGGGGGCGTCGGCTCCGCGTAGGCGCGCCGCCGGGCGGCGGGCGTGACGGCGGCGACCGAGGTGGCGGCCGCGGCCGAGGTGGCGGCGGCGACCGAGGCGACGGCCGGCGGCACCGAGAGCACCGTCATCCGGGGCACCCGCGGCCGCCGGTCCCGCAGCAGGTGCCGCAGGCCCGGGACGAGCGCGAGGTGGACGACGGCCACGCCGACCACGGCGAGCAGGATGTGGTCCACGTTGAGGACGTGCCCGGGTGCCCAGGAGGAGAGGAACTCCAGCGCGGTCGCCAGCAGCGCGGAGGCGCCGGTGGTGCGCAGGAAGGACGGCAGCCAGGGGGCCCGGAGCCGGCCGCCGGCCAGCGGCAGCAGGACCCCGAGCGGGGCCAGCAGCAGGAGTTCGCCGACCACCTGCCAGCCGCTGGAGGAGCGGAGCGAGGCGAACGGCGTCAGGTTGGCGTCGTACACCCAGGCCACCGGCAGCGGTCTCAGCACCAGCCAGAGCACCAGTGCCAGGTGGCCGGTGAGGCCCGCCAGTCCGGCCAACCGGAGGGGACGGTGGACGGCCGCCGCCGGGTTGCTCTCGGTCCCCGCGCCGGAACGCTCGTCGCGTGTCCTGGTGCCATCTCGCTGCACGGGGGGAAGGACGTGGGCCGACGTCACGTCGGTTCCACACCCGGCGTGAACATTCCCAAACGCGCCCCCGAACCCCCTTCCCGCCCCCCTCCCGCCCTTGCCGGCGGCCTGCCCGCCGGGCGGCCCGCTCGCCGGGCGGGCCACTTGCAGGGAGGCCCACCCCCAGGGCGGGCTACCGGCAGGGCGAGGCCGTCGGCACCGCGCTGAACACGTTGTCCGGCGGCGGGCTGCCCGGCGCCACCGGGGTGGGCGACGGGCTCGGGCTCACGCCCGCCTTGGTGCCGCGGGTCGGGGACACGGTCGGGGCCGGGCCCGGCGGGGTGGCCAGGGCCGCCGGTATGTGCGGGGAGGTCGGGCAGGCCGTCCGGCTGGCGGGCGCGCCGGCGTCGACCGGCACGGCGGTCGGCCGGATACCGCAGCCGGAGGCCAGCGCGACCAGCAGCAGCACGCCGGCGCCGCGGCGCAGGACGGTGCGGGGGACAACGGTGTCGGTGGGGCTGGTCACGTGGCGTCCTTGTCCTCGGCGGCGTCGCCGGCGGGGCCGCCCTCGGCCTCGCCCGCGGACGGCGGAGGCGGCGGGGCCAGCGGCAGCGTCAGGGTGAACACCGCGCCGACCTCCCCGTTCGCCGCCGTGATCGTTCCCCCGTGTATCTGCGCGTTGGCCATCGCGATCGACAGGCCGAGGCCGCTGCCCTCCGAGCGGGCCCGCCCCCGGTCCGCCTTGTAGAAGCGGTCGAAGACGTGCGGCAGCACGTCCTCCGGGATGCCCGGGCCGCTGTCGGAGACCTCGACCACGACCGACTCCCCGTCCTGCCGGACCTTGACCCGCACCGGCGAGCCGCCGTGCTTCAGCGCGTTGCCGATCAGGTTCGCGAAGACCACGTCGAGCCGGCGCGGGTCGACCACGGCCAGGATGCCGCGCGGGGCGTCCAGTTCGACCGCGTCGTACCAGGCCCGCCCGTCGATGCAGGACATGATCAGGTCGGCGATGTCCACCTCGTCGGCGACCAGCCTGGCGGTACCGGCGTCGAAGCGGGTCACCTCCATCAGGTTCTCCACCAGGTCGGACAGCCGCCGGGTCTCGCTGACCACGAGCCGGACGGCCGGCTCGATCATCGGGTCCAGCGACTCGGCCTCGTCCTCCAGGATGTCCGTCACGGCGGTCATCGCGGTCAGCGGGGTGCGCAGCTCGTGCGACATGTCGGCGACGAACCGCCGGCTCTGCGCCTCGCGCGCGCTCAGCTCCTCGACCTGCTCGTGCAGCTGCTCCGCCGTCCGGTTGAAGGTCCTCGCCAGGTCGGCGAGCTCGTCCGAGCCGTCGACCTCCAGCCGGGTGTCCAGGTGCCCCTCGCCGAGCCGCCGGGCGGCGTCGCCGAGCCGCTTGACCGGCCGCAGCACGGTGGCCGAGGCGGCCTGGGCGAGCAGCGCCGAGCCGATCAGCGCGAACAGCGTGGCGATCGCCAGCGACCAGCCCAGGGTGTTGAGGTCGGCCCGCTCGTTCTCCAGCGACTTGAACATGTACGCCGTCGGGCCGTTCGGCACCACCTTGGTGCCGCCGATCACGAACGGCCGGCCCTCCAGGTTCTGCCGCTGCCAGTACAGGTGGTACGGGTACGGGTTGTTCTCGGTGATCTCGCGCGGCTTGGCGACGGTGGACTGCAGCGCGGTCGGCACGTCGGCCAGCGTGAAGTGCGCGGGGTCGGAGGAGGCCGGGCACTCCGGGTGCGCCGCGTCGACCACCACCACGTCGTACGTCAGGCCGGAGCTGGCCACGGTGGACGCCAGCGAGGCCAGCTCCTGGCAGGTCGCGTTCAGCGGCAGGTCGGAGACGTTGCGGGTGAGCGAGACCCGGAAGTCGTTCAGCACGGTGTTCTGGGCGCGCTTGAGCACCGCGTCGCGGTTCAGCCAGTACGCGATGCCGGAGGCCGAGACGGCGGCGAGCAGCGCGACGGCCGCGAACACCGCGATCAGCCGCACCCGCAGGGAGCGCAGCCGACGCCACCGGCCCGTCGAGAACCGCCGGGCAGTCGTCTGATGGTCAGTCACAAGAGCCTGTCGTGGTACGGGAGTTCAGAGGTCGGGGGAGGGGCCGGCGGCCGGTTCGCGGGGTCAGGCCGGCGGGTCCAGCCGGTAGCCCACCCCGCGGACGGTGCGGATCAGCGTCGGCGCGGACGGCACGTCCTCGACCTTGGCCCGCAGCCGCTGCACGCACGCGTCCACCAGGCGGGAGTCGCCGAGGTAGTCGTGCTCCCAGACCAGCCGCAGCAGCTGCTGGCGGGAGAGCGCCTGGCCGGGGCGGCGGCTGAGCTCCAGCAGCAGCCGCAGCTCGGTCGGGGTGAGCTGGAGGTCGAGTCCGTCCTTGGTGACGGTCATCGCCGCGCGGTCGATCACTACGGTGCCGTAGGCCGAGGAGTCCGAGCTCTCCCGTTCGCCGCGCCGCAGCACCGCCCGGATCCGGGCGTCCAGCACCCGCGGCTGCACCGGTTTCACGACGTAGTCGTCCGCGCCGGACTCCAGGCCCACCACCACGTCGATGTCGTCCGAGCGGGCGGTCAGCAGGATGATCGGCAGCTGGTCGGTGCGGCGGATCCGGCGGCACACCTCGAAGCCGTCGATGCCGGGCAGCATCACGTCGAGCACGATCAGGTCGGGCCGCTGCTCCTTGAAGAGACGCAGACCGTCCTCACCGGAGGCAGCGGTGGCCACGCGGTGGCCCTGGCGGGTGAGGGCGAGTTCGAGGCCGGTCCGGATGGCGTCGTCGTCCTCGATCAGAAGGAGGAAAGGCACGGCCCCATTTTGGCCCACCGGCAGCGCCGAATCACCCCCCGGACCACCCACCGTCCCTTCTGGAACCGGAACGCGTGCCACCGGCGTCAGGTTCACAGGGGGGCGGTCCGGGACATTCGGACGGCTCCTGTGACACCCCTGTGACAGTCGGCGGACAGCGCCATCACAACCGGCGGGCAGGATTTTCCATGTCGCCGCAGGACAGCGGGCCGCAAGGCCGGCTGAAGGGCGGCTACCGGAACCGCTCGTACCGACCCAGGGGGCGCACGATGAACGCCACGCTTCAGACCCGGACCAACCCGGCTGTCCGCACCGCGCGTTCGTCAGCCACGTCCCACCGGACCCGGTACGAGGTCAGGACCGACGAGAACTCCGGTGCCGTGACCGTGCGGGGGTGCGCGCACAGCACCGGTGGAAACCCTGTCGCCCGTCGGGTGAGCGGCGGCGGCAGGACGGGGGAGCTGTACGGGATCGGCCGTCTGGGGAGTTCGGCCGACTCCGCCACCACCCTCACGCTGCGGGGGATCCTCCCCGTCCGCGTCGAGGGCAAGGACGCCCCGGGGGGGAACCGGGGGACCGGGGGGAACGGTCTGCGGACGGTCGGTTCGGGGGAGCCGACCGGTCGCGAGGCCGCCGGTGCGACGCTGCTGCGGCTGAACCCCGCGGCGGCCCGCACCACCGAGGCCGGGCAGGGAGGCGCGCAGGGGGAGCACCCGGCCGTCGCGGAGGACCACATCACGGAGTTCACCGCGTACGTGCGCGAGCGCCGCGCCTCCCTGTACGCCACGGCCTACCACCTGACCGGTGACCGCTACGAGGCCGAGGACCTGCTGCAGAGCGCGCTCTTCAGCACCTACCGGGCCTGGGGCCGGATCACCGACAAGGCCGCGGTCGGGGGCTACCTCCGCCGCACCATGACCAACCTGCACATCTCCGCCTGGCGGCGCCGCAAGGTCAACGAGTACCCGACCGAGGAGCTGCCGGAGACGGCCGGCGACACCGACGCGATGGGCGGCACCGAGCTGCGCACCGTGCTCTGGCAGGCGCTGGCGAAGCTGCCGGAGAACCAGCGCACCATGCTGGTGCTGCGGTACTACGAGGGCAAGACCGACCCGGAGATCGCCGGCGTGCTGGGGATCAGCGTCGGCACGGTCAAGAGCAGCATCTGGCGCGCCCTGCGCCGGCTGCGCGAGGACGAGCACCTGAACAAGTCCGGCGACACCGTCCGGGCGTTCGGCGAGCTGGTCGCGTAACGAGGACTCCCGTCGGGGGACGGGAAGCGGACGGTCACGGTCCGGGGGCAGCGGCTCGGGGGAGCACGCCCGTGGGGGAGCCGAAGACCGTTCGGGGAAGGCGAAGGGCCCGGTGCGGGGGAGACGCACCGGGCCCTTCGTCATGCCCTGGGGGTTCGGCCGTACCGGGCTCGGCCGTACGGGGTTCAGGCGGCGGAGAGCTCGCCGGCCCGGGTCGCGGCGCGGATCCGCCGCTCGGCCTCCGGCCCGGCGCACGCGTACGAGCCGAGCGCGACCTGCCGTCCGACGATGGACCGCTCGGCCCGCATCAGCCGCAGGCCCCGGCGCAGCAGCACCGGCAGCGACTTGCGGCCCTCCCGGACGTCCCGGCGCAGCCGGCGCCAGGCCGTGGTGAGCGCGCCGTTGCGCAGGCACAGGGCGTCGCCGAGCAGGCCCTGGTCGGCGCACTCGGCGGTGATCTCGGCGGCGAAGATGCCCTCCGCGATGAACGCGTCCGCCCCGTCCAGCTCCAGGCCGCGGGTGCCGATCCGGCCGTTGTCCGGGATCGAGTACACCGGGACGTCGGTGCGGCCGTGCTCGTGCAGGGCGCGGATCGCGGCGACGGCCTGGTCGCGGTGCCAGGCCAGCGGGGAGTCCCAGTCGACGGCGCCGTCCGGCAGCCGCGGCAGGGTCGGGTCGTCCCCGTCCTTGTAGAAGTCGTCGAGCTGGAGCACCGGCAGGCCGCTGCGCTCGGCGAGCGAGGACTTCCCCGACCCGGAGGGCCCGGAGAGCAGGATCACCCGGGCATGCCCGGTCGGTGCGGGGTTCATGGGGGAGTCACTCACGGGACACCAGTCTGACGCATCCCGGCCGGTTGCCGAAACCGGCCGGGGCGGACCTTCTACCGCGCCCCTGGCTTCGACTGTGACGCCGGGTCGGCGAGGGCGACGTGGACCATCGGCAGGTAGCGGCTGTCCACCTGGAGGTAGACCGGTTCGTCGGCGCCGGGCGGCCGGTAGGCGGTGGCGGCCCAGTCCGGGCTGTGCCAGGTGTCGGGCTCGGGCTCGTGGAAGGTCCCGCCGGCGGGCAGTTCGCACCGGCCGGTGTCGCGGGTGACCAGGGCCACGGTGTCGGTGCCGGGCCTGATGCGCAGGCTGCCGTTGACGTAGTCGGGCTGCCGCTCGGACCGGGCCGAGCAGGGCACCCTGACCGGGCGGCCCGCGGCCAGCCGCCGCCTGGTGCGGGCCACGTGCCACGTGCGGTAGAAGCCGTCCGCGAACAGTGCCGTCAGCTCGCCGATGAACTCGCCCATGCGTCCCCCCGGTCGTTCCCCCGGCCGTCTCCGTCACCGGTGATTCTGGCCGGGCCGGTGGGGCGGGCGGGAGCGTCGAAAGTCGGCGGCGCGGGTGACGAAAGTCGACGGGCCGACGGCGGGAGCACCCCGGGAACGCCGACGGACCCGCGCCAGGGGGGGAGAGGCGCGGGTCCGTCCTGTGACCGTCCGGGCCCTGGGGGGGTGAGGGCACTGGGGACGGCCAGTCTGTGGAGTTGTTACCCGGAGTACCGGAGGTCAGATCCCCTTCGGGTGCCAGACCGTCTTCGTCTCCAGGAACGAGAGTAGCCGCTTTGTACCCGGCGCATTGGTCCAGTCCTGGGCGAACGGGTCCAGCGCCGGACGGACCACCCTCTTCAGGGTATCCGCGGCGGCCGCCTCCAGCGCGTACGCCGCGCCGGGACCGTCGGCGGCGATGGCCCCGGTGAGGTCCAGCGCGTTGACGTCCTGGTGCGAGGCCAGGGTGGGGGCGATGTCCGCGGTCCGGCCCGAGACGATGTTGACCACGCCGCCCGGGACGTCCGAGGTGGCCAGCACCTCGCCCAGCGACAGCGCGGGCAGCGGGGCGTCCGCGGCGGCCGCGACCACGACCGTGTTCCCGGTGGCGATCGCCGGGGCGATCACCGAGACCAGGCCGAGCAGCGAGTGCCCGTACCCGGCCTGCGGGGCGACGACCCCGACCACACCGGTCGGCTCCGGGGAGGAGAGGTTGAAGTACGGACCGGCGACCGGGTTGGCGCCGCCCGCGATCTGGGCGACCTTGTCGGTCCAGCCCGCGTACCAGACCCAGCGGTCGATCGCGGCGTCCACCAGCGCGGCGGCCTTCTTCGGGCCGATGCCCTCGGAGACGGCCACCTCGGCGGCGAACTGCTCGCGCCGGCCCTGGAGCATCTCGGCCACCCGGTACAGCACCTGGCCGCGGTTGTACGCGGTGGTGCCGGCCCAGCCCTTGACCGCCTTGCGGGCGGCCAGGACGGCGTCACGGGTGTCCTTGCGGGTGCCCAGCGGGACGTTGGCGAGCCACTCGCCCTTGGAGTCGGTCACCTCGTACACCCGCCCGCTCTCGGAGCGCGGGAACTTCCCGCCGACGTACAGCTTGTAGGTCTTGAAGACGTCAAGACGCGTTGCGACATCAGACATCGAGGGCCTCGACATTCAGGTAGGGCTCCAGACCGTGGCGGCCACCCTCGCGGCCGTAGCCCGACTCCTTGTAGCCGCCGAACGGCGAGGTCGGGTCGAACTTGTTGAAGGTGTTGGCCCAGACCACGCCGGCCCTGAGGCGGTCCGCCATCCAGAGGATGCGCGAGCCCTTCTCCGTCCAGATGCCGGCGGAGAGGCCGTACGGGGTGTTGTTGGCCTTCTCGACCGCCTCGGCGGGGGTGCGGAAGGTCAGCACCGACAGGACCGGGCCGAAGATCTCCTCCTGGGCGATCCGGTGGGCCTGGCTGACGCCGGTGAACAGGGTCGGCTTGAACCAGAAGCCGGTGCCCGGGAGTTCGCACTCCGGCGACCAGCGCTCGGCGCCCTCGGCCTCGCCGGCGTCGGTCAGCGCGGTGATCCGGGCCAGCTGCGCGGCGGAGTTGATGGCGCCGATGTCGGTGTTCTTGTCCAGCGGGTCGCCGACCCGCAGGGTGCCCATCCGGCGCTTCAGGGCGTCCAGCAGCTCGTCCTGGACGGACTCCTGGACCAGCAGGCGCGAACCGGCGCAGCAGACGTGGCCCTGGTTGAAGAAGATGCCGTTGACGATGCCCTCGACGGCCTGGTCGATCGGCGCGTCGTCGAAGACGATGTTCGCGGCCTTGCCGCCCAGCTCCAGCGAGAGCTTCTTGCGGGTGCCGGCCAGCTGCTTGGCGATGGCGCGGCCGACCGGGGTGGAGCCGGTGAACGCGACCTTGTTGACGTCCGGGTGGGAGGTCAGCGCGGCGCCGGTGCGGCCGTCGCCGGTGACGATGTTGACGACGCCCTTCGGCAGACCGGCCTGGCGGCAGATCTCGGCGAAGCGCAGCGCGGTCAGCGGGGTGGTCTCGGCCGGCTTCAGGACGACCGTGTTGCCGGTCGCCAGCGCGGGCGCGATCTTCCACGCCAGCATCAGCAGCGGGAAGTTCCACGGGATGACCTGGCCGGCCACGCCCAGCGGCTTCGGGTTGGGACCGAAGCCGGCGTAGTCCAGCTTGTCGGCCCAGCCCGCGTAGTAGAAGAAGTGGGCGGCGACCAGCGGCAGGTCGACGTCGCGGGTCTCGCGGATCGGCTTGCCGTTGTCGATCGACTCCAGCACGGCCAGCTCGCGGCTGCGCTCCTGGATGATCCGGGCGATCCGGAACAGGTACTTGGCGCGCTCGCTGCCGGGCAGCGCCGACCAGTCGGCGAAGGCCTTGCGGGCGGCGGCGACCGCGCGGTCCACGTCCTCCTCGGTGCCCTGGGCGAACTCGGCGAGCACCTGCTCGGTGGCCGGGTTGACCGTCTTCAGGGCCTCGTTGCCGGAGGAGTCGACGAACTCGCCGCCGATGAAGTGGCCGTAGGAGGTGGCGATGTCGCCCGCGGCGGCCGGCGACTCGGGGGCCGGGGCGTAGGCGAAGAGGCCGCCGGCGGGCTTGGCCACGGGCTCCTCGGTGTTCTTCTTCTTGGCCATGGTGATCAGTCCACCGTCACGTAGTCGGGGCCGGAGTAGCGGCCGGTGGCCAGCTTCTGGCGCTGCATCAGCAGGTCGTTGAGCAGGCTGGAGGCGCCGAAGCGGAACCAGTGCTGGGTCAGCCAGTCGTCGCCGAGGGTCTCGTTGACCATCACCAGGTACTTCATGGCGTCCTTGGTGGTGCGGATGCCGCCGGCGGGCTTGACGCCGACCTGGACGCCGGTGGCCGCGCGGAAGTCGCGGACCGCCTCCAGCATCAGCAGGGTGACCGGCGGGGTCGCGTTGACGGCGACCTTCCCGGTGGAGGTCTTGATGAAGTCGGCGCCGGCCAGCATCGCCAGCCAGGAGACCCGGCGGACGTTGTCGTAGGTCTGGAGCTCGCCGGTCTCGAAGATCACCTTGAGGTGGGCGGAGCTGCCGTCGGGGCGCTTGCACGCCTCCTTGACGGCCACGATCTCGTTGAAGACGTCGAGGTAGCGGCCGGAGAGGAAGGCACCGCGGTCGATCACCATGTCGATCTCGTCGGCACCCGCGGCCACCGCGTCGGCGGTGTCGGCGAGCTTGACCGGGAGGGCGGCGCGGCCGGCCGGGAAGGCGGTGGCCACGGAGGCGACCTGGATGTCGGTGCCCTCCAGGGCGGCCTTCGCGGTGGCGACCATGTCCGGGTAGACGCAGATGGCGGCGACGCGGGGGGTGGTCGGGTCGGTCGGGTCGGGGGTCCTGCCCTTGGCGCACAGTGCGCGCACCTTGCCGACCGTGTCCGCGCCCTCCAGCGTGGTCAGGTCGATCATCGAGATCGCCAGGTCGATGGCGTACGCCTTCGCCGTGGTCTTGATCGAGCGGGTACCGAGAGCGGCGGCACGCGCCTCCAGGCCGACCTGGTCGACGCCGGGCAGGCCGTGCAGGAACCGGCGGAGCGAGGCCTCGGACGCAGCAACGTCCTGAAGGCCGCTGCCCGCAACGCCGAGGGCATTGGCTGCAACAGTGGACATAGTCACCAGAGCAGCATATCTACGCGCGTAGTGGGCCGCCAGGGCACCTGCCATTCGTGGCCGGACCGAGACCTCAGGGTGAGGGGCATGGGGCAGAATCGTCGACATGACCGATTCCGACGGCAAGCCCGGCCAGGGCCCCGCCGCCCCCGACGGGGAGCCCGAGTACGCGGACCGCGTGTACCGCTCTGTCCCCGGTGTGATCTCCGGAGTGCTGCTGCTGGTGGTCGCCGCCTGGCTGATCGGCGACGCGGTGGTGAGCGGGACGGGCAAGACGCCGTACGTCTCGCTCGCCGCGGTGCCGGTGTTCGCCTTCCCGGTGATCGCGTACACGCTGCGCCCGGCCGTGACGGCCGGACGCGACCGGCTGGTGGTGCGCAACCCGTGGCGGACCGTCGTCGCGCCGTGGGCCTCGGTGGACGCGCTGCGCGCGGGGTACTCGGTCGAGCTGCTCGCGGGCGGGAAGAAGTTCCAGGTCTGGGCGGTGCCGGTGTCGCTGCGGCAGCGCAAGCGGGCCACCCGGGCGCAGAACCCCAGCGCCGCCGAGCACGCCTCCCGGACCGGCCTGGGGCTGGGGATGGCCAAGCGGACCAACCCGGTCGTCCAGGGCTCGCCCGACCCCACCCGCGCCTGGTCCGACCAGGTCACCGCCGTCCTCCAGGAGCTGGCCGAGCGCAACGCCGCCCGCCCCGCCGCCGCGGGCCCGGTCGAGGTCCGCTGGTGCTGGTGGGTCATCGCCCCCACCCTGCTCGGCCTGGTCGCGCTGATCACCGTCATCGCGGTCTGACACCGCGCAAACGCGATGGAGGGGCCCGCCGGTCACGACCGGCGGGCCCCTCCACGTGTGCGCGGGGATCAGGCGGTGATGCCCGCCGCGTCGGCGAGGTCCCGCTTGACGGTGGCGAGCAGGGCGGCGGCGCGCTCGCGGACCGGGGCCAGGTCGGCGGCCGAGGCGACCGGGAGGACGACCTCCAGGTAGCACTTGAGCTTGGGCTCGGTGCCGGAGGGGCGGACCACGATGCGGGCGGAGCGGACGCCCTCGCCGGCCAGGTAGTAGCGCAGGCCGTCGGTGGGCGGCAGCTCGGCGGAGCCGGCCGACAGGTCGTCGGCGCGGGTCACCCGGAGGCCGGCCAGCACGGTCGGCGGCTGCTCGCGCAGGCGGCGCATGGCGTCGGCGATCAGCGAGAGGTCCTGGACCCGGACGGAGAGCTGGTCGGTGGCGTGCAGGCCGTGCTCCAGCGCCAGGTCGTCCAGCAGGTCGGACAGGGTGCGGCCGGACTTCTTGAGGGTGGCGGCCAGCTCGGCGACCAGCAGGGCGGCGGTGATGCCGTCCTTGTCCCGGACGCCCTGCGGGTCGACGCAGTAGCCGAGCGCCTCCTCGTAGCCGTAGCGCAGGCCCTGGGCGCGGGAGATCCACTTGAAGCCGGTCAGGGTCTCGGCGTAGCCCAGGCCCGCGGCCTCGGCGATCCGGCCGAGCAGGGTCGCGGAGACGATGGTGGTGGCGAAGGTGCCCTCGGCCTTCTTCGCGACCAGGGCCGAGCCGAGCAGCGCGCCGACCTCGTCGCCGCGCAGCATCCGCCAGCCGGAGGTGCCGTTGCCGGCGCCGGCCGCGTTGCCGTTGACGGGGACGGCCACCGCGCAGCGGTCGGCGTCCGGGTCGTTGGCGATCACGATGTCCGGGCCGACGGTGGCGGCGGTGCGGAAGGCGAGGTCCATCGCCCCCGGCTCCTCCGGGTTGGGGAAGGCCACGGTCGGGAAGTCCGGGTCGGGCTCGGCCTGCTCGGCGACCACGGTGGGCGCGGGGAAGCCGGCCCGGCGGAACGCGGCGACCAGGGTGTCGCGGCCGACGCCGTGCATCGGGGTGTAGACCACCTCCAGGTCGCGCGGGCCGTGCTCGTCGACGATGGAGACGGCCCGGTCCAGGTAGGCCTCGACGACCTCCTCGCCGAGCACCTCCCAGCCCGACGCGGCGCGCGGGACGTCGTCCAGCGAGCCGATCGCGTCGATCCTGGCGGCGATCCCGGCGTCGGCCGGCGGGACGATCTGCGAGCCGTCGCCCAGGTAGACCTTGTAGCCGTTGTCCTGCGGCGGGTTGTGGCTGGCGGTGACGGTGACGCCGGCGGCCGCGCCCAGGTGGCGGACGGCGAAGGCGAGCACCGGGGTCGGCAGCGGGCGCGGCAGCAGCGCGGCGCGCAGGCCGGCGCCGACCACCACGGCCGCGGTGTCGCGGGCGAAGTCGTACGACTTGTGGCGGGCGTCGTAGCCGATGACGACCAGGTCGCCCAGGCCCTGCTGCTTGACGTACGCGACCAGGCCGGCGGCGGCCCGGATCACCACGGCGCGGTTCATCCGCATCGGACCGGCACCGAGTTCGCCGCGCAGGCCGGCGGTGCCGAACTGGAGCCGGTCGGAGAAGCGCTCGGCGAGCTCCGCCCAGGCGAGCTTGCCGTCGGTCTCGACCTCCGGGGCCTCGGCCCGGGCCAGCAGGGCGGCGAGCTCCTCGCGGGTCTGCGGGTCGGGGTCCTCGGCCAGCCAGGTCCGGGCCCGGGCGAGGAGGTCGGTGGTGGGTGCCTGCGTCATGCCAGCTCCATGGGGACGTGCGTCGGTGTGTCGGCCGGAGGTTCCGCTGTGGGTCGGGAGGGTTCCGCTGGGACCGGAGGGTTCCGCAAGGAAGGGGGTCGCGCATGCGGACGGGGCCCACGGGAGGGCGTGATCAGCGGATCACGCCGCCCGTGGGCCCCGTCAGTCATGATTCTGCGCCCGCCGGGCGTCAGATCCGCTCAAGGACCTTCGCCAGCAGCTCGCCCATGCGCTCGGCGGAGGCCTTGCCGGCCTCCAGCACCTCGGCGTGGTTGAGCGGCTCGCCGGTCATGCCGGCGGCCAGGTTGGTGACCAGGGAGATGCCGAGCACCTCGCTGCCGGCCTCGCGGGCGGCGATGGCCTCCAGGGTGGTGGACATGCCGACCAGCTCGCCGCCGATGACCCGGGCCATGTTGACCTCGGCCGGGGTCTCGTAGTGCGGGCCGCGGAACTGGACGTAGACGGCCTCGTCCAGGGACGGGTCGATCTCGCGGCAGAGCTCGCGCAGGCGCTTGGAGTACAGGTCGGTGAGGTCGACGAAGTTCGCGCCGACGATCGGGGAGTCCGCCGTCAGGTTGATGTGGTCGCTGATCAGCACCGGCTGACCCGGGGTCCAGCCCTGGCGCAGGCCGCCACAGCCGTTGGTCAGCACGATGATGCCGCAGCCGGCCGCGGCGGCGGTGCGCACGCCGTGGACGACGGTGGCCACGCCGTGGCCCTCGTAGTAGTGGTTGCGGCCGAGGAAGATCAGGGCGCGCTTGTCGCCGATCTTCACCGAACGGATCGTGCCGGCGTGGCCGGCGACGGCGGGGGCGGGGAAGCCCGGGAGCTCGGTGACCGGGAACTCGGCCACGGTCTCGCCCAGGGCGTCGGCGGCCGGCACCCAGCCGGAGCCCATCACCAGGGCGACGTCGTGCCGCTCGGCACCGGTCAGCTCGCGCAGGCGCTCGGCGGCGGCCTGGGCGGCGGCGTAGGGGTCGGCGGAGACGACCGACTGAGGAGAAGCGTTCACGGGTCAGAGGATAGACGGGTTTCGGCTACGCGCGTAGAAATTCAGCCGCGGCATGCCGGATCGTTACCCGGTTGACCCGAAAACACAGCTCGGTGACGCTTTTCGGGTGAGCGGGCCGTCGGATCGCACACAACCCGGGTGCCGCGCCGGGCCTTTCCCTCCGGGCGGTCGCTTCGTGCGCGTGCCGTCGTGGCCCGTTTCCCGGGGGGCCGGTCCGGGGCCGGCGGCGTTACGGTGACGGTCGGGGCCCGAGGGGCCGAGGGGGCCGATCCTTCGTCGCCGGTCCGGTCCGCGGCTCCGGCGGGGCGCCAGGACGGGGTCGACCGCCATGGGGAACACGGACAGCCGGTACCCGCCGCCCGCGGCGCCGCCCGGGCCCGCGCCGGTGGACCTGGCGGCCCGGGTGGACGCGTTCACCGCGGACTTCTTCCCGAGCGGCCGGTACACCGTGCCGGGCGCGGCCCAGCGCCGGGCGGTGGCCGACGGCGTGCTCGGCGCGCTGGACGGCCGGACCGGGGAGGCCGAACGGGCGCTGGCCCGGGCCGGGTACCGGATCACCGGGTTCACCGAGGCCGTGACCGGCCGCCCGGTCACCGAGATCGCCGAGACGGGCGAGACCGCCGATGACGGCGGCAGTGGGGACGGCCGCGGCTGGGGCCGGGTCTACCTGGACCGCTCGGTCCGCCCCGCCTGGTCCGTACAGGTGCCCCACCCGGCCTCGGACGTCCGCACCGAGGCGCTCGGGGTGGAGCTGTTCCGGGCCGTGCCGGGCGGCGTGCTGGTGCTCGCCGGGGCGCACCGCCGGGCCGGGGCGGACGGCTCCTCGGACGTCGCGCACCGCAGTGACACCGTCTTCGCCGCCGTGGTCGAGGCGCTCACCCTGCGCGGCCTGCCCGGCATCCAGCTGCACGGCTTCGGCGCGGCCAGTCTGCCCGGGCGGGACGCGGTGGTCTCCAGCGGCGCCGGGCGGCCGGGCCCGGCCGCCGAGCTGACCGCCGCGGGGCTCGGCGGGGCCGGCCTCGTGGTCCGCCGGGCCTGGCGGGAGCCGGGTGCGCGGCTGGCCGGCGCCACCAATGTGGCCGGCCTGTTCGCGGCCGGGCTCGGGGTGCCGTGGCTGCACGTCGAACTGGCGTACGGGGTGCGCGCCGACCCGGCCCGGCGCGCGGCGGTGGCGCGGGTGCTCGCGGAGACCGTGCGCGGCTGGGACGCGGATCAGCAGGGGCGGCGGCGCAGGTCCATCACGTAGTCGTGCGGGGCGCCGGCGCTCTCCGCGGCGTCGGCGACCAGGCCGAGGTAGCGGGCCGCGGGCAGGCCGCCCTCGTAGTCGTTGAGCACGTACGTCCAGACCGGGATGTCCCCGTCCAGGGTCTGCGCGCGCAGCTTGATCTTGCGGTAGATGCCGAGCTGGACGCCCTCCCAGCGGTCCAGGCCCTCCTCGTCCATCGGCGCGACGTCGTACAGGGAGACGAAGACCTGGTCCTTCTCGTCCTCGACCACGGTGGCCAGCGAGCCCTCCCAACCCAGCTGCTCGCCACCGAAGGTGAGCCGCCATCCGGCTAGCCACCCCGTGCCGCGCAGCGGGGAGTGCGGGGCTCGGCGGGTCATCTGCCGGGCATCGAGGTTGGTGGCATACGCGGCGTAAAGGGGCATGGGGGCCAGGGTAGCCCGGGCGGCGGGCGGGCCGGGGCGACTGGACGAACGTACGGGAGCCCCGACCCCGGCGTGGCGGCGCCGCGGGCGTGCGGGACAATGGGGAACGTGACTCGGATCGTGATCATCGGTGGCGGACCCGGCGGCTACGAGGCGGCCCTGGTCGCCGCACAGCTCGGCGCGGAGGTGACCGTCGTCGACACCGACGGTCTGGGCGGATCGGCGGTGCTCACGGACTGCGTTCCGTCGAAGACCCTGATCGCGACCGCGGAGGTGATGACCACCTTCGACAGCTCGTACGAGGAGCTGGGCATCCTGGTCGCGGACGACACCCCGCCCGTCGAGCAGGCGGCCCGGGTGATCGGCGTGGACCTGGGCAAGGTCAACCGCCGTGTGAAGCGCCTGGCGATCGCGCAGTCCCACGACATCACCCAGTCCGTCACCCGGGCCGGCGTCACCGTGCTGCGCGGCCGCGGCCGGCTCGGCACCGGCGGGCAGGCCGTGGACGGCTCCCGCGAGGTGCTGGTGGACGCGCCCGACGGCACCGTGCAGTCGCTGCACGCCGACGCGGTGCTGATCGCCACCGGCGCCCACCCGCGCGAGCTGCCGGACGCCCAGCCGGACGGCGAGCGGATCCTCACCTGGACCCAGGTGTACGACCTGGAGGAGCTGCCCCGCGAGCTGATCGTGGTCGGCTCCGGTGTGACCGGCGCCGAGTTCGCCGGCGCGTACCAGGCGCTCGGCTCCAAGGTGACCCTGGTGTCCAGCCGCGACCGGGTGCTGCCGGGCGAGGACCCGGACGCCGCCGAGGTGCTGGAGGACGTCTTCCGCCGCCGCGGCATGAACGTCATGGGCCGCTCGCGCGCCGAGAGCGTCAAGCGGATCGGCGACCGGGTCGAGGTCATGCTGGCCGACGGCAAGGTGATCGAGGGCACCCACTGCCTGATGGCGGTCGGCTCCGTCCCCAACACCTCCGAGATGGGCCTGGAGGAGGCCGGGGTCAAGCTCAACGACTGGGGCCAGATCCAGGTCGACCGGGTCTCCCGCACCACCGCCCCCGGCGTGTACGCGGCGGGCGACTGCACCGGCGTCTTCATGCTCGCCTCGGTGGCGGCCATGCAGGGCCGGATCGCGATGTACCACGCGCTCGGCGACGCGGTGCAGCCGCTGAACCTCAAGACCGTGGCCTCCAACGTCTTCACCGACCCGGAGATCGCCACCGTCGGCTACACGGCGGCCGACGTGGAGTGCGGCAAGATGGACGCCGTCGTGGTCAAGCTCCCGCTGCGCGGCAACCCGCGGGCGAAGATGCAGGGCATCCGGGACGGCTTCGTGAAGCTGTTCTGCCGCCCGGGCACCGGCATCGTGGTCGGCGGCGTGGTCGTCGCCCCGCGGGCCAGCGAGCTGATCCACCCGATCTCGCTCGCGGTGGACGCCAATCTGACGGTCGAACAGGTGGCCAGCGCCTTCACCGTCTACCCGTCCGTCTCCGGCTCGACCGCCGAGGCCGCCCGGCAGCTGCACATCCGCAAGCGGGTCGACGGCGAATCCTGAGCGTCCGGCGCACAGTTGAGGGCGGTTGCCGATCGGCGACCGCCCTTCGCGCGGGCATGGCCGTCACCCGGACGGCGGGCGCAGTTCCGGGCCATTGACGGCGCGTATTCTACGGTCACGCGCCGCTCGTGCGTGAGCAATTCCCGCTACTAGCTGCAAACGCCTGAAAGCAGACGGTCACGCAGGTTACCGTCGGTTCTGTGTTTGCAGCAGAACGTCGCCAGTTGATCCTCGAAATGGTGCGCGCCAACGGAGCCGTCTCGCTCCGGGAGTTGGCCCGCGTCGTCCAGACCTCCGAAGTGACCGTGCGCCGTGACGTGCGGGCGCTGGAGGCAGAAGGGCTCCTCGACCGCCGGCACGGCGGCGCGGTGCTCCCCGGCGGCTTCAGCCGCGAACCCGGATACCCGCAGAAGACCCACCTGTCCGCGGCGGAGAAGAGCGCCATCGCGGACTTCGCCGCCGGCCTGGTGGAGGAGGGGGACGCGGTGGTGGTCGGCGCCGGCACCACCACCCAGGAGCTGGCCCGCCGGCTGGCCCGGGTGCCCGGGCTGACGGTGGTCACCAACTCGCTGCTGGTCGCCCAGGCCCTGGCGCACGCCAACCGGGTCGAGGTGGTGATGACCGGCGGCACCCTGCGCGGCTCCAACTACGCGCTGGTGGGCAGCGGCGCGGAGCAGTCCCTGCAGGGGTTGAGGGTCAACAAGGCCTTCATCTCCGGCAGCGGTCTGACGGCCGAGCGCGGGCTGTCGACGGCGAACATGCTGTCCGCGAGCGTGGACCGGGCCATGGTGCTGGCGGCCGCCGAGGTGATCGTCCTCGCCGACCACACCAAGCTCGGCGCGGCCGGCATGTTCCAGACCGTCGCCACCGAGACCATCACCCGCCTGGTCACCGACGAGCAGGCCACCGCGGACGACAGCACCGTCCGCGAGCTGGACGCGCTCGCCGACTGCGGGGTGCAGGTCGACCTGGCCCCGCTGGGCGCCGGCCCGGGCGGTGACGCCCCGGTGCACGGCACCGGCAGCGGCCCGATGCACCAGCCCCAGCCCGGCCCGATGGCCCGCCGCGGCGGCCCGCCCCCCGGCGGCGCCCCGCTGCCCGGCCAGCGCCGCCCCGGCGCGCACGGCGGGCCCGTCGCCCCGGGCGGCATGCCCGCCAGGCTGGCCGAACTGGGCCTGCCGCGCGGGCGCTGAGCCCGTACGGTCCGCGGAAACGGGACCGGTCCGCACACCCCCGAGGGGCGTACGGACCGGTCCGGGGTCAGGGACGGTGTCAGTCCTTGATCTCGCAGAGCGCGGCGCCGCTGCTGACGCTCGCGCCGACCTCGGCCTTGAGGCCGGTGACGGTGCCCGCCTTGTGGGCGTTCAGCGGCTGCTCCATCTTCATCGCCTCCAGGACCACGATCAGCTCGCCCTCGGCGACGACCTGGCCCTCCTCCACGGCGACCTTGACGATGGTGCCCTGCATCGGCGAGGCCAGGGTGTCGCCGCTGACGGCCGAGCCGGCCTTCTTGGCGCCCACCCGGCGCTTGGCCTTGGCGGAGCCCGCCGCACCGGCCGCCGGGGCCGCCGTGACGCCCAGCGAGGACGGCAGCGAGACCTCGATCCGCTTGCCGCCGACCTCGACCACCACGGTCTCCCGGGTCTCGGCCTCCTCGCCGTCACCGGCCGCGCCGGCGAACGGCGGGATGGTGTTGTCGAACTCGGTCTCGATCCACCGGGTGAAGACCGTGAACGGCCCGTCGCCGCCGTGCACCTCGGGCGCGAACGCCGGGTCGGTGACGACCGCCCGGTGGAACGGGATGGCGGTGGCCATGCCCTCCACCTTGAACTCGGCCAGCGCGCGGCGGGCCCGCTCCAGGGCCTGCTTGCGGTCGCGGCCGCTGACGACCAGCTTGGCCAGCAGCGAGTCCCAGGCCGGGCCGATGACCGAGCCGGTCTCCACGCCCGAGTCCAGGCGCACGCCCGGGCCGGACGGCGGGGCGAACAGCGTCACGGTGCCGGGCGCGGGCAGGAAGTTCCGGCCCGGGTCCTCGCCGTTGATGCGGAACTCGAAGGAGTGGCCGCGGACCTCGGGGTCGCCGTAGCCGAGCTCCTCGCCGTCGGCGATCCGGAACATCTCGCGGACCAGGTCGAGGCCGGTGACCTCCTCGGTGACCGGGTGCTCCACCTGGAGACGGGTGTTGACCTCCAGGAAGGAGATCGTGCCGTCCAGCGCGACCAGGAACTCGCAGGTCCCGGCGCCCTCGTAGCCGGCCTCCTTCAGGATGGCCTTGGACGCCCGGTACAGCTCGGCGTTCTGCTCGGCGGTCAGGAACGGCGCGGGCGCCTCCTCGACCAGCTTCTGGTGGCGGCGCTGGAGCGAGCAGTCACGGGTGGAGACGACCACCACGTTGCCGTGCTTGTCGGCCAGGCACTGGGTCTCCACGTGCCGCGGGTTGTCCAGGTAGCGCTCGACGAAGCACTCGCCGCGGCCGAAGGCGGCGACGGCCTCGCGCACCGCGGACTCGTACAGCTCGGGGATCTCCTCCAGCGTGCGGGCGACCTTGAGGCCGCGTCCGCCGCCGCCGAAGGCCGCCTTGATGGCGACCGGCAGGCCGTGCTCCCGGGCGAAGACGACGACCTCGTCGGCGCCCGAGACCGGGTCCGGCGTGCCGGCCACCAGCGGGGCACCGGCCCGCTGGGCGACGTGCCGGGCGGTCACCTTGTCGCCGAGGTCGCGGATGGCCTGCGGCGGCGGGCCGATCCAGATCAGACCCGCGTCGAGGACGGCCTGGGCGAAGTCGGCGTTCTCCGACAGGAACCCGTAGCCGGGGTGGACGGCGTCCGCACCGGAGTCGGCGGCCGCCTTGAGGACCTTGGCGATGTCCAGGTAGCTGGTAGCGGGGGTGTCACCGCCCAGCGCGTAAGCC
This sequence comes from Kitasatospora sp. NPDC001261, assembly GCF_042896795.1. NCBI lineage: Bacteria > Bacillati > Actinomycetota > Actinomycetes > Kitasatosporales > Streptomycetaceae > Kitasatospora > Kitasatospora sp. NPDC001261. The sequence continues at coordinate 82,930 of NZ_JBIAXP010000030.1, read as the reverse complement.
TCGTCGGCCGCGCGGACGTGCAGCGCATCCCGGTCCGGCTCGGCGTAGACGGCGACGCTGGCGATACCGGCGTCCGAGCAGGCACGGGCGACGCGGACAGCGATTTCCCCGCGGTTGGCGATGAGCACCTTGCGCACTGTGGCTCCCTTCTTGAACCTCGTTGAGTTTATGGATTCCTGGGCAGTACCGGCGAGTAGCCCCGGGTTGTGAACTATCCCACACGCTCGGTGATGGGTTTTCCGGGCCCGCTGGCGGCCCCGTGGACGACGTCGCAGGTCGGCGCCGGTCCGCCCGGATCGGCGGGGGCCACAGCGGGTGACCGGCCCGCGGCGCGGCGGGAGGGTGGCATGGGCCACAGTCTCGCGCGGGCCGCTCAAGCGGCGCCGGAGCGGGCGGCGGGCCGCCGCAGCGCCTCGGCCGTCACATCGGCCGCCACCTCGACCATGTCCGGCCCGTACGCCTCCGGGTTGACCACCCGCAGGACGAGCGCGAAGGTGCCGTCCTGCCCGTGCCTCCGGGCGAGTTCGCGGTGGTGGGCGACCAGGTAGCGCACCCCGGCCTGGTTGGCGGTGCCGGTCTGGCCGGAGACCAGGAACACCGGGCGGCCGCCGTCCGGGGTGGCGATCCGGGCGAGCAGGACGTGCGTCTCGTCCGGGCCGGCGGTGAAGTCCCGCTCGCCCACCACGAGGACGTTGCTGCCCGGGCCCGGCCCCGAGGTGATCAGCACGCCCGGCAGGCCCCAGGCCAGGTGGGCGGCCATCCGCTCGTTGCTGACCGGACCGCCCAGGCACAGCTCGGTCTTGGCGCCCAGGCCGCGGTGCGCGGCGTCGTGGGCCACCAGCTCGGGCCGCGCCCCGCACTCCTCGACCAGCCCGGCCAGCCACATCAGCGCGTACGCGTCGCGCCGGGTCACGGTGTGGGCGTGCGAGCCCGTCCCGATGCTGCGCGGCACCACGATCAGGCACTCGCTGCCGCCCGGCAGCCCGAAGAACGCCCGTACCCGTTCGACCCTGCGGCGCCGCCGCAGCGCCTGGGCGAGCCAGCCGAGGCCAGCGCTGATCGCGCTGGCCACCAGGCCGAGCACCACGTTGAGCACGCTGTCGGTCATCTGCCGCGTCCCCTCCCCCCGTTCGAGACCGCGGTCAGCTTAGGGCCTGTCTCCTGGATCCTTGCCGGGTCCGCGACGCCGGGGCACACACCTCGCGGCGTTGTCGTCGGTCGCCAATGCTCCGCAGTGGCTCCCTCCTCCGCCTTGCGATGCGCGCACCCCAACGCCGCGGCCTGATCCGACAAAATCCAGGAGACAGGCCCTGGGCCACCGCCGCGGGCTCCGGGAGGTCAGTTCGCCCACAGGTCCGTGATGCGCACGTCGAGGTCGGCGAGCAGCCGGCGCAGCAGCGGCAGGGAGAGGCCGATGACGTTGCCCGGGTCGCCGTCGATGCCGTCGATGAAGGGTGCGGAGCGGCCGTCCAGGGTGAACGCCCCGGCCACGTACAGCGGTTCGCCGGAGGCCACGTACGCGGCGATCTCGGCGTCGTCCGGGGTGCCGAAGCGGACGGTGGTGGAGGCGGTGGCCGAGGACTGCCGGCCGGTCGCGGTGTCGATCACGCAGTGGCCGGTGCGCAGCACGCCGGAACGTCCGCGCATCGACTGCCAGCGGGCCAGCGCCTCGGTGGCGTCGGCGGGCTTGCCGAGGGCCCGGCCGTCCAGTTCCAGGACGGAGTCGCAGCCGATCACCAGCTCGCCGTCGGCGAGTTCGGCGGCGACGGCCTTCGCCTTGGCCTCGGCCAGGACGAGGGCGAGCTCGGCGGGGGTGGCGGCGGTGATCGCGTCCTCGTCGACGCCGCTGACCACCACGCGCGGGTCGAGGCCCGCCTGGCGCAGCAGCCCGAGGCGGGCGGGGGAGGCGGAGGCGAGGACGAGGGGGCGCTGGTCGGTCATGTCCACCAGCGTAGGGGGTGCCGGTGTCCGCCGTTCGGGTGAACGGCTCAGGTGAAGGAGCGGGAGATCATGATCAGCACGGCGCCGACCAGCACGAGGGCGGCGAGCACCTTGCCGGCCCGCTGCATCCGCTCCTGCATCCGACGGGCCTCGGGCGAGGGCTCGTCACGGGGGTCTGACCAGAGCACCCGTCCAGAGTGCGCCGCGCGGGGGTGCGGGCGCCTGAGTATCCGTACTCAGGTTTCGGGCAAAGCGGGCGCCGGGTGCCCGGTACGGCACGGAGGGGGAGAGCGGCGGGGCCGTCCTCCCCCTCCACGCCGCGGAGTTCAGTGCGCCCAGCCCGAGGTCCGCCAGGCGTTCGGGCCCGGACGGGCGGCGAGACGGAGCCGGCGGGCGCGGTCGCCCCAGGGGGAGTCCGGGCCGGCGCCGGCCCTGCGGGCCGCCTCGGCGGCGGCCTGTGCGGCGGCGGCCCGGGCCTGGACCACCGCCAGGACGGTGGCCAGCTCCTCGGGGGTCGGCTGCCCGTGCAGCACGTGGATCGACATGGCTGGTTCTCTCCCGACAGGGACGGGGCCTACAGGGGGATGTTGCCGTGCTTCTTCGGCGGCAGCACCTCGCGCTTGCCGCGCAGCGCCCGCAGGCCGCGGACGATGTGCCGGCGGGTCTCGCTCGGCGCGATCACCGCGTCCACGTAGCCGCGTTCGGCGGCCAGGTAGGGGTTCAGCAGGGTTTCCTCGTACGAGGCGATCAGCTCGGCCCGCTTCTCCTCGGCGGTGCCGGCCGCCTCGGCCTCGGCGATCTCCCGGCGGTGCAGGATGTTGACCGCGCCCTGCGCGCCCATCACGGCGATCTGCGCGGTCGGCCAGGCCAGGTTGAGGTCGGCGCCCAGGTGCTTGGAGCCCATGACGTCGTAGGCGCCGCCGAAGGCCTTGCGGGTGATCACGGTGATCAGCGGGACGGTGGCCTCGGCGTAGGCGTAGATCAGCTTGGCGCCGCGCCGGATGATGCCGTCCCACTCCTGCTCGGTGCCGGGCAGGAAGCCGGGCACGTCCACGAAGGTCAGCACCGGGACGTTGAAGGAGTCGCAGGTGCGGATGAAGCGGGCGGCCTTCTCGCTGGCGTTGATGTCCAGGCAGCCGGCCAGGTCCATCGGCTGGCTGCCGACGATGCCGACGGACTGGCCCTCGACCCGGCCGAAGCCGGTGATGATGTTGCCCGCGAACAGCGGCTGGGTCTCCAGGAACTCGCCGTCGTCGACGATGTGCTCGATCACCTTGCGCATGTCGTACGGCTGGTTCGCCGAGTCCGGCACGATGGTGTCGAGTTCGAGGTCCTGCTCGGTGACGGTGAGATCGGCCTGCTCGGGGTAGGACGGCGGGTCGCTCAGGTTGTTGGAGGGCAGGTACGAGAGCAGGCTCTTGACGTACTCGATCGCCTCCTTCTCGTCCGCGGCCAGGTAGTGGGCGTTGCCCGACTTGGTGTTGTGGGTGCGCGCGCCGCCCAGCTCCTCCATCGCGACGTCCTCGCCGGTGACGGTCTTGATCACGTCGGGGCCGGTGATGAACATGTGCGAGGTCCGGTCGGCCATCACCACGAAGTCGGTGATCGCGGGGGAGTACACCGCGCCGCCCGCGCAGGGGCCCATGATCAGCGAGATCTGCGGGATGACGCCGGAGGCGTGCACGTTGCGGCGGAAGATCTCGCCGTACAGGCCGAGCGAGACCACGCCCTCCTGGATCCGGGCGCCGCCGGAGTCGTTGATGCCGATGACCGGGCAGCCGGTCTTCAGCGCGAAGTCCATCACCTTGACGATCTTCTCGCCGAAGACCTCGCCGAGCGAGCCGCCGAAGACGGTGAAGTCCTGGGCGAACACGGCGACCTGGCGGCCGTCCACGGTGCCGTAGCCGGTCACCACGCCGTCGCCGTACGGCCGGTTCCTCTCCTGGCCGAAGTTGGTCGAGCGGTGCCGGGCGAACTCGTCGAACTCCACGAAGGAGTCCTCGTCCAGCAGTTCCACGACCCGTTCACGGGCGGTCAGCTTGCCCTTGGCGTGCTGCTTCTCCACGGCCTTGGACGAGCCGGAGTGCACCGCCTCGTCCAGCCTGCGCCGCAGGTCGGCGAGCTTGCCGGCGGTGGTGTGGGGGTCGTACGGCGCCTCGGTCATCCGGTGGCTCTCCCTGATCCATGGCCGCGACCTGTTTCGAGTGCGCGCGGGGCCGGGTGGTGGGCCCGCGCATGAGGGCAGGGCGGCGCTACGAACTACCGCTGGGTAGCGTAGCCAGCGCGGAGGGCTATCCGGCACGTCCCGGCGTCATGACCATCGACACAGTTCTGTTGACGGGTGTTCTGCGGGACGATGGGGCGGCCTACGTCCCGGACCCGCTCTAGGGTTTTCCCATGACCGCACCCGAGACCCCCCGCCGCAGCGGACTGCGCGGCTTCGGCCACGCCGGACCGTCGCCCTGGACCGACCTGGACCGTCCGCCGCTGGACGAGGAGGCGCTGCGCCGCGACCTGCTCGTCCCGGGCGGCCTGTGGACCTCCCTGGACGTCGTCGCCGAGACCGGCTCCACCAACAGCGACCTCGCCGCCCGGGCCGCGGCGGGCGCCGGGCAGGGCGCGGTGCTGGTGGCCGAGGCGCAGAGCGCCGCCCGCGGCCGGCTGGACCGGCGGTGGACCGCCCCGCCCCGCTCCGGGCTGTTCCTGTCCCTGCTGCTGCGCCCCGAGGAGGTGCCGGTCGAGCGGTACGGCTGGCTGCCGATCCTGGTCGGGGTGGCCGCGGCCAGCACGCTGGGCCGGGTCGCCGGGGTCGAGGTCGGGCTGAAGTGGCCCAACGACCTCCAGACGGAGATCGACGGCGCGGAGCGCAAGCTCGGCGGCGTCCTCACCGAGCTGGCCGGCGGCGCGGTGGTGGTCGGCATGGGCCTCAACGTCTCGCTGCGCGCGGAGGAGCTGCCCGTCCCCACCGCCGCCTCGCTCGCGCTGGCCGGCGCCACGACCACCGACCGGGGCACCCTGCTGCGCGCCCTGCTGCGCGAACTCGCCGAGCTGTACCGGGAGTGGACGGCCGCCGCCGGCGACCCGCACGCCAGCGACCTGCTGCGCGCCTACGTGGACCGCTGCACCACGCTCGGCCGCCAGGTGAAGGTGCACCTGCCGGGCGACCGCGAGCTGGTCGGCGAGGCCGTCGCGGTGGACGGCGACGGGCGGCTGGTGGTCCGCACACCCGACGGCGTACGCCGGGCGGTCGGCGCGGGCGACGTCGTCCACGTACGCCCCGAGCCCCGCTGAACGGCACTCTTCACCTCTCCTTGACCCGGGCTGATGCCCCGGATCCGACGATTCCGTGCGAACATTCCACCTGGCAGCGGTGTGAGGCGCGCCACTGCCCGCCCGGGTGGCGGAGTGCGCGCCCGGACAGGTAGGACACGAGGCGAGTGCGGCGATCGCACGGGGACGGACCGGTGGCAGAGGACGGCAGCAGCGGCGCGACGGCGGGCAGCAACGACCCCACGGTCGCGCTCGAACTGGAGCGCCTGATCCTGGACGCGCCGCGCCGCTACACCCCGTACCAGGCCGCGCGCGCCGCCGACGTCCCGATGGAGCTGGCCACCCGCTTCTGGCGCGCCATGGGCTTCCCGGACATCGGGCAGTCCCGGGCGCTCACCGACGGCGACGTGATCGCGCTGCGGCGGCTGGCCGGCCTGGTCGAGTCCGGGCTGCTCAGCGAGTCGATGGCGATCCAGGTGGCCCGCTCCACCGGCCAGACCACGGCCCGGCTGGCCGGCTGGCAGATGGACACCTTCCTGGAGAACCTCACCCAGGCCGTCGAGCCCGGGCTGACCCGCGCCGACGTCGCGTACCCGCTGGTCGAACTGCTGCTGCCGGAGCTGGAGCAGTTCCTGGTGTACGTCTGGCGGCGCCAGCTGGCGGCCGTCACCGGCCGGGTGGTGCAGGCCGCCGAGGACCACGAGATCACCAGCGGGCGGCTCGCCGTCGGCTTCGCCGACCTGGTCGGCTTCACCCGGCTGTCCCGGCGGCTGGAGGAGGAGGAGCTCGGCGAGCTGGTCGAGACCTTCGAGAACACCTGCTCGGACCTGATCGCCGGCCAGGGCGGCCGGGTGATCAAGACGCTCGGCGACGAGATCCTCTACGTCTCCGAGGACCCGGCGACCGCCGCCGAGATCGCGCTGAGCCTGATCGAGGCGCTGGCCGGGGACGACACCATCCCGCCGCTGCGGGTCGGCATGGCCTTCGGCACGGTCACCTCGCGGATGGGCGACGTCTTCGGCACCACCGTCAACCTGGCGAGCCGGCTCACCTCGATCGCGCCCAAGGACGCGGTGCTGATCGACGGCGAGTTCGCCGCCGCGCTGGAGCAGAACGGCAGCGTCGCCCCGGCCGACGCGGAGGGGCCCGGCCTGGCCGAGGCGCTGTCGGCCGCGGCCGGGATGCCCGCCTCCGGGCTGCCGATCCCGGGACCGGACGCCGGGGCGCGGTTCCACCTGCAGCCGATGTGGCGGCGGCCGGTGCGGGGGCTCGGCCTGGTCGAGCCGTGGCTGCTCACCCGGCGGCTGAAGGCCGAGTAGCGCCTGCGCGCAGGGCCGTACGCGGCGGTGGCCGTACGCGGGTGGCGGCCGTACGCGGTGGTGGCCGTACGCGGGTGGCGCGCGTACGGCGGGCCCGCGCGGGGAAGACGCATCCGGTGGACGTACGGGGACGCGCGCTTCGGCCGTCCGCGGGCAGACGCATGCGGTGACGGCGTTCGTGGGCACGCTTCCCCACGGCGGACGGGCGGTTGCGGGTGCTGAACGGTTGAAACCCGTACGTTCTGCTGCGGGTCCACCCGGGCAAACGGGGCATAAGCGAACGAAACCGCCCTAGTCTTGGTGCAAGCGGCCGGTCGGGTGCGGCCGGCCGACGGGGGTCCGGCAGGACCGAGCACAGGGAGCGAGGCGAGCCGGTGAGCAGCGAGGCGATCATGACGGACCGCGACTGCGACTGCGGCGGCTCGCGGCACTCCGACCCGCTGCCCGACCTGAGGCTGCAGTCCGTGGTCGAGCTGGCCCAGGACATGGCCGCCGCGCTCACCCCGCTGGAGGCCGTCCGGGCCGCCGCCGCCCGGGCCACCGAGGCGCTCGGCGCCACCATGGCCGCCGTCTCCGTCTGGGACCGCGAGTCCGGCCGGCTGCGGGTGCTGGTCAACCACGGCGACCTCGCCCCGGGCGAGGAGGAGCTGCCCGAGGACGAGTCGTACCCGGTCGCCGACTTCCCCGAGATCGTCACGTACCTGGAGGAGCGCTGGACCACCGGGCGGCTGCCGCGCGCCTGGCTGCAGAGCGCCGAGAACAGCGTGCAGCACGCCGGGCACGCCCACCCGACGGCCGGCGCGTACTGCCAGGAGCGCGCCGCGGCGCTGCGCCGGCGCGGGCGGGCCTGCTGCGTGGTCGCGCCGGTCGTGCTGCACGGCCAGGCCTGGGGCGAGCTGTACCTCGCCCGGTCGGCCGGGATGCCCGAGTTCACCGAGGCCGACGCCGACTACGCGACCCTGCTCGCCGCCCAGGTCTCCGCCGGGCTGGCGCAGACCGAGCGCCTCGCCGACCTGCGCAGGCTCGCCTTCTCCGACCCGCTCACCGGCCTGGCCAACCGGCGCGCCGTCGACGCCCGGCTGGAGAGCGCGCTGGAGGCGCACAACCGGGACAACACCGTGGTCTCCCTGGTGGTCTGCGACGTCAACGGGCTGAAGCGGGTCAACGACCAGCTCGGCCACGAGATGGGCGACCGGCTGCTGGAGCGGTTCGCCCACCAGCTCTCGCTGGCCGCCGCCAAGCTCCCCGGCAGCCTCGCCGCCCGGCTCGGCGGCGACGAGTTCTGCCTGCTCGTGGAGGGGCAGAAGGCCGACGAGGTGGTCTCCGTCGCCGAGGAGCTGTGCGCCCGGGCGCTCGCGCTCTCCGAGGGCGAGGGCGTGGCCTGCGGGGTCGCCTCCACCGGGGACTCGATCGGGCCCGTCACCACCCCCGACCGGCTGTTCCGGCTCGCCGACGCCGCCCAGTACCGGGCCAAGGCCGCCCGGGCCGCCCACCCCGTCGTCGCCGGGCGCAGCCACGGCCCCGGCTTCTCGCCCGACCCCACCGTGCTGCTCGCCGACGCCGCCGACCCGCACCACCGGGCGGACGGGCGGCGCGGGCCGAACGGCCGGGCCGGGGCGGGCGACCGGCGGCGGTTCCGCGGCGCCGCCCACAGCGCCGACCCCGGGCAGCTGCTCACCGCCGTGCTCGCCTCCCTCGACCAGGCCGCCACGGCCCGGGCCGTCCACCCCGCGGACACCCTCGGCAAGCTGGTCGTCGTCGCCGAGGCCTCCGCCCGGCTGCTGGACGCCGTCGGCTGGTGGGTCTCGTACGTCCCGCCCGGCTCCCACCTCATGCGCACCGCCCAGCACGCCGTCTACCGGATGACCAGCGGCCCCAGCAGCGTCCGCGCGGAGACCCAGCGGGCCCAGATCGAGGCCCCCGACGCGGTCTTCGACCTCCGGCACTACCCGATGACCCGCCGCGCCGTCCGCGGCGGCTCCTTCGCGCTGCGGGCGGGCGCGGCCGGCAACGACCCGGCGGAGGAGGCCATGCTCGTCGTCTCCGGCTACCGGGGCATGGTGGCCGCGGGCGGCCAGAACCCGGCCGGCGGCTGGCTGGTGGAGCTCTTCGCCGACGACGCGACGCTGCCGCTGGGGCAGGCCGCCTCCGCCATGCGCGCCCTGGTCTCGGTCGCCCTGGCGGGGCCGGCCTCGCCGCCGGTGGTCTGAGGGACCGGCCGCGGTGGTGGCCGTCCGCTGGTTCAGGCGCCGGAACCGCCGCCGGCGGACGGCGGGTTGAGGGCCCGCAGGGCGGCGTCGACCAGGCGGTCGGCGTGCTCGTGGGTGAGCGGGCCGAGCCGGTACTGCCAGCGGTAGTAGAGCGGGCCGTAGACGATTTCGACGGCCAGGTCGAGGTCGGTGTCGGGGGCGATCTGGCCGGCCTCGCGGGCGCTGCGGAGGCGGTCGCGGGTGACGGCCAGCAGGGGGTCCAGCAGGCGGGTGCGGTGCTCGGCCTGCAGTGCCGGGTCGTTGAGGATCTCCGCCATGATCGCCCGGTAGGTGCGGTCGGTGTCCGGGTCGGCCAGCTCGTCGCTGGTGGGGCGCAGGACGGCGCGGAGGTCGGCGGCGAGGTCGCCGGTGTCGGGGAGCGCGATGCCGCCCTCGTGCTCGCCGGCGGCGAGGAAGGCGTCGAAGACCACGGCGCCCTTGGAGGGCCACCACCGGTAGATGGTCTGCTTGCCGACGCCGGCCCGGGCGGCGATCGCCTCGATGGTCAGCCTGCCGTAGCCGATCTCGGCGACGAGTTCGGTGGTGGCGGCGAGGACGGCGGAGTGCGCGCGCTCGCTGCGTCGGGCGGGGTCGGGAGCTGTTCTGGAGGCCATGGAAAAAATTCTATGCGAAACAACGAGACGAGACGTATTGTCTTCCCATGCCATCGCGAGACGGATCGTCTCGTCTCATCCCCCGTTCCCCGGAGGTGCCCGTGAACCGCCCCCCTGCACACATCCTGATGGTCTCCATTCCCGCTCATGGGCATGTCAACCCCAGTCTCGCGGTGATCACCGAGCTGGTCGCCCGGGGCCACCGGGTCAGCTACGTCAACGACCCCTCCTTCCGGGAGGTCGTCGAGTCCACCGGCGCGAGCTTCGTCCCGTACCCGACCAAGCTGCCGCTCACCGACGACCCGGCCGGCTGGCCGTCGGACCTGGTGGCGATCCAGGAGGTGTTCCTGGACGACACGCTGTCGATGTGGCCCGTCCTGCTGGAGGCCTTCGAGGACGACCGCCCCGACCTGGTGCTCTACGACATCGGCGGCTTCGCCGGGCGGGCGCTCGGCGAGCGGCTGGGCGTGCCGGTGGTGCAGCTGTCGCCCGCCTTCGTCGGCTGGGAGGGCTTCGAGGAGGACCTCGCGGCGATGTTCGAGCCGATGCGCAACGGCCCGGGCGGCCCCGAGCACTACCGCCGGTACGCCGACTGGCTGGCCGAGGCGGGCGCGGTGCAGCGCGACGTGGAGGGCTTCAAGAACCGCCCCGAGCGGTGCGTCGCGCTCGTCCCGCGCGCCCTCCAGCCCAACGTCGACCGGGTCGACGAGCAGCGGATCAGCTTCGTCGGGCCCTGTTTCGGCGACCGCGCCCACCAGGGCGAGTGGCAGCGGCCGGAAGGCGCCGAGAAGGTGCTGCTGGTCTCGCTCGGCTCGGCCTTCACCCACCAGCCCGCCTTCTACCGGGCCTGCGTGGAGGCCTTCGGCGACCTGCCGGGCTGGCACACCGTGCTCCAGGTCGGCAAGCACACCGACCTGGCCGAGCTCGGCGAGGTGCCGGACACCGTCGAGGTGCACCGGTGGGTGCCCCAGCTGTCGGTGCTCTCCCAGGCGGACGCCTTCGTCACCCACGCGGGCATGGGCGGCTCCAGCGAGGGGCTGTTCCACGCCGTGCCGATGATCGCGGTGCCGCAGGCCGCCGACCAGTTCGCCAACGCGGACGCCCTGGTCGGCCTCGGCGTCGCCCGCCGGCTGGACACCGAGCAGGCCACCGCGGAGGCGCTGCGCGCCGCCCTGCTGGAGCTGACCGGCGACCCGGCGGTGGCCGAGCGGCTGGCCGAGCTGTCCGCCGCCGGCCGGGCCGAGGGCGGCACCGCCCGGGCCGCGGACCTGATCGAGGCCGAGCTGCGCGTGTCGTGACGCCGCCCGTGCCGTGATGCGGGGGGCGGTCGGGGGCCGCGGTGTGCGGCGCCGATCCGGAGGGCGGAGAATCCGGATGGCGAGCACCTGTTGTCATATCTTCATTCACCTGATGAGATGGTGTATATGGATATGCACAGTGCTGTGGCCCCCGACGCTCCGCTGGTCCTGGTCGGCAAGGCCGACGTCGGTGCCGAGGACGTCCTGGCCGTCGCCCGGGGGAACGCCCGGGTCGAGATCGGTCCCGACGCGCTGGCCGAGATGGCGGCCGCCCGTGCGCGGATCGACGCCCTCGCGGCCGAGCCGCGCCCCGTCTACGGCGTGTCGACCGGCTTCGGCGCGCTCGCCGTGCGCCACATCAGCCCCGAGCTGCGCGCCCAGCTGCAGCGGTCGCTGGTGCGCTCGCACGCCGCCGGCATGGGGCCGGCGGTCGAGCGCGAGGTGGTCCGCGCGCTGGTGTTCCTGCGGATGAAGACGCTGGCCTCCGGCCGTACCGGCGTCCGGCCGCTGGTCGCGCAGACCATGGCCGCCCTGCTCAACGCGGGCATCACCCCGGTGGTGCGGGAGTTCGGCTCGCTCGGCTGCTCCGGCGACCTCGCGCCGCTCTCGCACTGCGCGCTGGTCCTGATGGGCGAGGGCACCGCCACCGGCCCGGACGGCGTGGAGAAGCCCGCCGCCGAGCTGCTCGCCGCCGCCGGCATCGAGCCCGTCGAGCTGCTGGAGAAGGAGGGCCTCGCCCTCATCAACGGCACCGACGGCATGCTCGGCATGCTGGTGATGGCCATCGCCGACCTCCAGCGGCTGTTCACCACCGCCGACATCACCGCCGCGATGAGCCTGGAGGCGCTGCTCGGCACCGACAAGGTGCTCGCCCCCGAGCTGCACGCCCCGATCCGCCCGCACCCGGGCCAGGCGCTGAGCGCCGCCAACATGCTCGCCGTCCTCAAGGACTCCGGCCTCACCGGCCACCACCAGGACGACGCCCCGCGGGTCCAGGACGCCTACTCGATCCGCTGCGCCCCGCAGGTGGCCGGCGCCGGCCGGGACACCCTGGCGCACGCCCAGCTGGTCGCCGCGCGCGAGCTGGCCGCCTCGGTCGACAACCCGGTGGTGCTGCCGGACGGCCGGGTGGAGTCCAACGGCAACTTCCACGGCGCCCCGGTCGCGTACGTGCTGGACTTCCTCGCCATCGCCGCCGCCGACCTCGGCTCGATCTCCGAGCGCCGCACCGACCGGCTGCTCGACAAGGCCCGCTCGCACGGCCTGCCGGCCTTCCTGGCCGACGACCCGGGCGTGGACTCCGGCCTGATGATCGCCCAGTACACCCAGGCGGCGCTGGTCAGCGAGAACAAGCGGCTCGCCGTCCCGGCCTCGGTCGACTCGATCCCGTCCTCCGCGATGCAGGAGGACCACGTGTCGATGGGCTGGTCGGCCGCGCGCAAGCTGCGCCAGGCGGTGGCCAACCTCGGCCGCATCCTGGCCGTCGAACTGACCGCCTCCGCCCGCGCGCTGGAGATCCGCCGGCAGGCCGACGGGGCCGGCGGGCTCGCCCCGGCCACCGCGGCCGCGCTGGCCGCCGCCCGCGAGGCGGGGGTCGGCGGCGCCGGCCGCGACCGCTTCCTCTCGCCGGACCTGGAGGCCGCCGCCGAACTGGTCGCCTCCGGCGAGCTGGTGCGCGCGGTCGAGCGGGTCACCGGTCCGCTGGCCTGACGTCCGTCCGACCGGGCCGATGGCGCCGCCGCGGGGTGACGGGGACTCAGTCCCAGTCGTCGCTCCGCGGCGAGCGCTCCCCGCGGCCCCCGCGGTTGCGCAGCTCGCCCAGGGCGGCGGCCAGGTTGACCCCGACGATGCCCGCCCAGCAGACCACCAGGCCGGCGAAGCCGCCGCTCTCCGGACTGCCCGCGATCGCCGTCAGCGGGACGCCGATGACCAGCGAGGTCACCGCGAGCCCGGTGTTGGAGCGCTTGCCGAAGCCCGAACGGCGGGGGTGGCCCCGGTGCTCGGAGCGCGGCTCGTCGTCCAGCCGCTTGGCCACCGAGCGCTCGACCCGGGCGTCCAGACGGGCGTCGAGCCGCCTCATGAAGGAGTCGACGAGTTCGTCCTCGTACTCCTTGCCGAGCTCCTTGCGGGCCTGGAGGGTGGCGTCGAGGTCGCGCCGCAGTTCGTCCTGACGAGTGTCCATAGGACCAGAGTGGGGCCGCGGGGGCGTCCGGTCCATCCGTTCGCGGGAGGAATCCGGGCGGGCTCAGGGAGAAATCAGGGTTGCCCCGCCCCGGCCCGGGTTTGTCCGATCCCGGCTCAGGTCTGTCCGACCCCGGCCCGGGTCTGTCCGACCCCGGCCCACCCGGCCCGGACCACCGCCGGGCCGTCCGACCCGCGGGGCGTCCCACCGGACGTCCCGCCGTACGAGACGTCTTTGCCAGGCGCCGCCCGCTCCTGCACAGTCGTCGTCCGAACCGCACGCACCCGGAGGTACCGCTGATGACCGCCACCGACGAGGCCGGCAGCGTCGGCCCCTCCGCCCGGCTGCTCCAGCTCTTCGAGGGGCACCGGCTGACGCCGACCCAGCGCCGGATCGCCCACTCGCTGGTGCGGCACGCCACCGAGGCGCCGTTCCTGTCCAGCGTGGAGGTCGCCGAACTCGCGGGCGTCAGCCAGCCGTCCGTCACCCGCTTCGCGGTCGCGCTCGGCTACGACGGCTACCCGGCGCTGCGCAAACAGCTGCGCGAACTCGGCGGCGGCGAACCGGCCGCGCCGGAGACCCCGGACGACGCGGTGCGCAACGAGCACCAGCAGGCCGTCCTCGCCGAGATCGCCCACCTGCGCCACCTCGCCGAACTCCTCGCCGACCCGGAGCCGATCATCCGGGCCGCCCGGCTGCTCGCCGCCTCCCGCCCGCTGCCGGTGCTCGGCCTGCGGGCCGCCTCGGCGCAGGCGCGCGGCTTCGCCTACTTCGCGTCCAAGGTGCACCCGGACATCCGGCTGCTGGACGAGGGCGGCAGCATGCTCGCCGACCGGCTGGAGCAGGCCCGGGCGGCCGGTGCCAGCGCGCTGCTCTGCTTCGCCCTGCCGCGCTACCCGCGGGAGCTGATGGACGCGCTGACGGTGGCCCGCGAGTGCGGGCTGACGGTGCTGACCGTCGCCGACAGCGCCTTCGCGCCGGTCGCCAAGCTGTCCGACCTGATGCTGCCGGCCGCCGTCGGCACCGGGCTGGTCTTCGACACCGCGTGCGCGCCGATGATGCTCGGCCGGGTGCTGCTGCAGTCCATGTGCGACGAACTCCCGGGCGCGGAGGCCCGGTTGGAGGCGATCGAGCAGTCGGCGGCGGCGCGCGGACTCTTCCTGGAATAACCGCGGCCCGCGGCGGCGGGGGAGTAGCCGCCACGAACCCGGGCATCCCCCCTGCAGGGGGTGCCGCCCATGCGCGTGATCCACGAGATGAAGTTCGTCGCCCGCCTCTCCTCGGGTGCCGACGAATGGTCCTGCCCCACCTGCGGACGCCGCGTCACCCTGCGGCGCCTGCCCGAACCCGAACTGACCGTCCTCGACCCGGGCGACGAGTCCGCCGTCCACGTCGGCGTCATCGAACCCGACGCCCGCACCGCCGCGGCCGCCGAGAAGTACGGCCTCGGCCCCGTCCAGAACATCCCCCGCCCGCCCTCCCCGCCCACCCCCGACGCCGACGACCGCCGCTGGCTCGCCGAGATCGGCATCGACTGGGACGGCGGCGCGGCGGCCTGAAGAGGTCAGCGACGAGGGGTGTAGATCGGAAGCTCGTCGGTCTGCAGTTCTGCGGGCAACGGGTCGGTGAGTGGAATGGGCTCGCCGTACTTGCCGTGAAGCACGCCCTGGTACTCGCCGTCGCGTGGATGCGTGTAGAGCGTCCAGGTGCCGTCGCGAGGGTCGGCGGCGACCAGGACGGCCACACCCGCGATGGCGTACCACTCGGTCTTGGCGGCGATGCCGCTGATCCGCTCGGAGGTGGAGATCACCTCCAGGGCGAAGGCGACGTCACCCGGGTCCGCCAGCCATTCGTCGTCGTCGCCCCAGTCCTTCGGGAAAACGACCAGGTCGGGAGTGGCGTAGTCGTCCTCGTTGTCCGGCATGCAGATCGACGAGTTCTCGTAGACGCGCAGGTCCTTGGGCAGCTTGGGGATGAGCTGGTCCCGTAGAACCTGCACGGTTCCCGCGTGCTTGCCGCGAGGCGTCGGGGACATCACCAGGGTTCCTCCGATGATCTGGACGCGAAGTCCCGTGCTCTCCTCGATCTCCTCCGCCGCATCCCGGAGTCTGCCGGGCCGCACGGTGATGGCCGTCATCGTGTCCTCCGCTCTCTGGTGCTGGGCCGAGTGGCTGGTGTCCGCCGGGTTCAGGCTAGCGCGCCAAGTGGGCCGGTGCCGGGGCTGATCGGATGCCTTCGGGGTCTGGTCGAAAGCCGACTGTTTAGTTATATTCAATCGAACATAGCTTGAATGAATCCATCCGCAGGGAGGCCGTGACTATGGTGCAGCAGCAGGCGAGCGGGCCGCGAGAGGTGCGCGCGGCGCGGGGGACGGGGCTGACGGCGCAGGGGTGGCAGCAGGAGGCCGCCCTGCGGATGCTGATGAACAACCTCGACCCGGAGGTGGCCGAGCACCCGTCGAAGCTGGTGGTGTACGGCGGGACGGGCAAGGCGGCGCGGGACTGGCGGTCCTTCGACGCCATGGTGCGGACGCTGGAGGGGCTGAAGCAGGACGAGACCATGCTGGTCCAGTCCGGGCGGCCGGTCGGCGTGATGCAGACCCACGAGTGGGCGCCGCGGGTGCTGATCGCCAACTCCAACCTGGTCGGCGACTGGGCCAACTGGGAGGAGTTCCGCCGGCTGGAGAGCCTCGGGCTCACCATGTACGGGCAGATGACCGCCGGCTCGTGGATCTACATCGGCACCCAGGGCATCCTCCAGGGCACCTACGAGACCTTCGCGGCCGTCGCCGGCAAGCGCTACAACGGTTCGCTGGAGGGCACCATCACCCTCACCGCCGGGCTCGGCGGGATGGGCGGCGCCCAGCCGCTGGCCGTCACCATGAACGGCGGCGTGGCGATCTGTATCGACTGCGACCCGTCCCGGATCGCCCGCCGGATCGAGCACCGCTACCTGGACGTCGAGGCCAAGGACCTCTCCCACGCGCTGGAGCTGGCCACCGCCGCCCGCGACAAGAGGCAGCCGCTCTCCATCGGCGTGCTGGGCAACGCCGCCGAGCTGGTCCCGCAGCTGCTCGCGATGGACGCGCCGATCGACATCGTCACCGACCAGACCAGCGCCCACGACCCGCTGGCCTACCTGCCGGTCGGCGTCGCCTTCGAGGACATGGCGGACTACGCGGCCGCCAAGCCCGCCGAGTTCACCCAGCGCGCCCGCGAGTCGATGGCCGCGCACGTCGAGGCGATGGTCGGCTTCCTGGACCGCGGCGCCGAGGTCTTCGACTACGGCAACTCGATCCGCGGCGAGGCCCAACTGGCCGGGTACGACCGCGCGTTCGCCTTCCCCGGCTTCGTCCCGGCGTACATCCGCCCGCTGTTCTGCGAGGGCAAGGGCCCGTTCCGCTGGGCGGCGCTGTCCGGCGACCCGCAGGACATCCACAAGACCGACAAGGCCGTCCTCGACCTCTTCCCGGAGAACGAGTCGCTGGCCCGCTGGATCAAGCTGGCCCAGGAGAAGGTGCACTTCCAGGGCCTGCCGGCGCGCATCTGCTGGCTCGGCTACGGCGAGCGCGACAAGGCCGGCGAGCGCTTCAACGACATGGTCGCCTCCGGTGAGCTGTCCGCCCCGATCGTGATCGGCCGCGACCACCTGGACTGCGGCTCGGTGGCCTCCCCGTACCGGGAGACCGAGGCGATGCTGGACGGCTCCGACGCGATCGCCGACTGGCCGCTGCTCAACGCCATGGTCAACGTCGCCTCCGGCGCCTCCTGGGTCTCCATCCACCACGGCGGCGGCGTCGGCATCGGCCGCTCGATCCACGCCGGCCAGGTCACCGTCGCCGACGGCACCGCGCTGGCCGGGGAGAAGATCCGCCGGGTGCTCACCAACGACCCGGGCATGGGCGTCATCCGGCACGTGGACGCCGGCTACGACCGGGCCACCGAGGTCGCCGCCGAGCGCGGTGTCCGCGTCCCGATGGGCGAGCTGTGACGCTTCCGTCGTTCGAAGAGATGTGGGCGGAGCTGCTCCCCGTGGGCCGCTCCGCCGCCTCCGGCGGCTACCGCCGCTTCGCCTGGAACTCCGCCGACGCCGAGTGCCGCGCCTGGTTCGAGCAGCAGGCCCGCGGCCGCGGCCTGGCGTACGAGCTGGACCGCAACGGCAACCAGTGGGCCTGGCTGGGCGATCCGACCGCCGGCGGCGCGGTCGTCACCGGCTCGCACCTGGACTCCGTCCCGGACGGCGGCGCCTTCGACGGCCCGCTCGGCGTGGTCTCCTCCTTCGCCGCGCTGGACGAACTGCGCTCCCGCGGCGCGGAGTTCACCCGGCCCCTGGCGATCGTCAACTTCGGCGACGAGGAGGGCGCCCGGTTCGGCGTGGCCTGCATCGGCTCCCGGCTGACCGCCGGGGTGCTCTCCCCGGAGCAGGCGTACGGGCTGCGCGACGCCGACGGCGTCCGGCTGCCCGACGCGATGGAGAAGGCCGGCTACGACCCCACCGCGATCGGCGCGGACGAGGACCGGCTGGCCCGGATCGGCGCCTTCGTCGAGCTGCACGTCGAGCAGGGCCGCTGCCTCGCCGAGGGGCAGCCGGTCGGTGTGGCCGGGGCGATCTGGCCGCACGGCCGCTGGCGGTTCGACTTCCACGGCGAGGCCAACCACGCCGGCACCACCCGGATCGAGGACCGCCGCGACCCGATGCTGACCTACGCCAACACCGTGCTGGCGGCCCGCAAGAAGGCGAAGCAGGCGGGCGCGCGGGCCACCTTCGGCAAGGTCGCGGTCGAGCCCAACGGCACCAACGCGATCGCCTCGCTGGTGCGCGGCTGGCTGGACTCCCGGGCGGCCGACGAGCGCACCCTCACCGAGCTGGTCGAGGCGATCGAGCGGGCCGCCGCCGAGCGCGGCGAGCGCGACGGCGTCCGGGTCGAGCTGACCCGCGAGTCCTACACCCCGGTGGTGGACTTCGACGGGCCGCTGCGCGACCGGCTGGCCAAGCTGCTGGACGCCCCGGTGCTGCCCACCGGCGCGGGACACGACGCCGGCATCCTGGCTTCGGCGATCCCGACCGCCATGCTGTTCGTGCGCAACCCCACCGGCGTCTCCCACTCCCCGGCCGAGCACGCCGAGCAGGCCGACTGCCTGGCCGGGGTCGCCGCCCTCGCCGACGTACTGGAGGACCTGGCGTGTCATTGACCCCGTCGAGCCCCGTGGCGTACTGGGCCGAGTACGCCTGGCTGCCGCACGACAACGGGCCGGTGGTCGAGCGGGACGTGCTGATCACCACCGGCCCCGGCGGGACGATCGCCGCCGTCGTCCCGGACAGCGGCCCCTGCCCGCCCGGCGCCGTCCGGCTCGACGGGCTGCTGCTGCCCGGCCAGGCGAACGCCCACTCGCACGCCTTCCACCGGGCGCTGCGCGGGCACGTCCAGGTCGGCTCCGGCACCTTCTGGACCTGGCGCGACACCATGTACCGGTTCGCCGGCGCGCTGGACCCGGACCGCTACCTGGCGCTCGCCACCGCCGTCTACGCCGAGATGGCGCTGGCCGGTGTCACGGCGGTTGGCGAGTTCCACTACCTGCACCACGCGCCCGGCGGCGCCCGGTACACCGACCCGAACGCGATGGGCGAGGCGCTGATCGAGGCCGCCGCCCGGGCCGGCATCCGGATCACCCTGCTGGACACCTGCTACCTGTCCTCCGGTTTCGGCGCCGAGCCGACCCACCCGCAGCTGCGGTTCAGCGACGGCGACGCCGAGGCCTGGGCCGCCCGGGCGGACGCGCTCAAGCCGCGCGAGCACGCCCGGATCGGCGCCGCCGTCCACTCGGTGCGGGCCGTCCCGGCCGAGCAACTGGACACCGTCGCGCACTGGTCGGCGCTGCGCGGGGCGCCGCTGCACGTCCACCTGTCCGAGCAGACCGCCGAGAACGACGCCTGCCTGGCCGCGCACGGCGTCACCCCGACCCGGCTGCTCGCCGACCACGGCGTGCTCGGCCCGCGCACCTCGGCCGTGCACGCCACCCACCTGACCGACGAGGACGTCAGGCTCCTCACCGACTCCTCCACCACGGTCTGCATGTGCCCCACCACCGAGCGGGACCTCGCGGACGGCATCGGCCCGGCCCGCCGGCTCGCCTCGGCGGGCTCCCCGATCACCCTGGGCAGCGACAGCCACGCGGTGATCGACCCGTTCGAGGAGGCCCGCGCGCTGGAGCTGGACGAGCGGCTGCGGACGCGGACGCGCGGCCACTGGACGGCGAACGCGCTGCTGCGGGCCGGCACCGAGGACGGGCACGCCTCGCTCGGCTGGCCGGAGGCCGGACGGATCGAGGCCGGGGCGCTCGCCGACTTCACGGTGATCGCGCTGGACACCGTCCGTACGGCGGGCCCGCCGCCCCGGCTGGGCGCCGAGATCGCCGTCTTCGCGGCCTCGGCGGCGGACGTGCGGCACCTGGTGGTCGGCGGCCGGCACGTCGTGCGGGACGGCGTGCACCTGCTGGTGGCCGACGTGCCGGGTGCGCTGCGCTCCGCGATCGGCGCGCTGGACTACTGACCCCCGTTCAACCCCCTTCGGAAGGCGTTGTCTTGAGCACCACGACCACCCTGATCACGGGCATCGGCAGCCTGGTCACCAACGACCCCGGGCAGGGCGCCGGGCCGCTCGGCCTGCTCACCGACGCGGCCGTGGTGGTCGACGGCGGCACCGTCGCCTGGGTCGGCCCGGCCGCGCAGGCCCCGGCGGCGGACGAGCGCTTCGACGCCGGGGGCCGGGCGCTGCTGCCCGGCTTCGTCGACTCGCACGCCCACCTGGTGTTCGCGGGGGACCGTACGGCCGAGTTCAACGCCCGGATGTCCGGGCAGGCGTACTCGGCGGGCGGCATCCGGACCACGGTGGCGGCCACGCGGGCCGCTTCGGATGCCGAACTGGAGGCCAACCTGGCCCGGTTCGTCCGGGAGGCGGTGCGGCAGGGCACCACCACCATCGAGTGCAAGTCCGGCTACGGGCTGACGGTCGAGGACGAGGCCCGGGCGCTGCGGATCGCCGCCGGGTACACCCCGGAGACGACGTACCTGGGCGCGCACGTGGTGGCGCCCGAGTACGCGGAGGACCCGGCCGGGTACGTGGAGCTGGTGACCGGCGAGATGCTGGACGCCTGTGCCCCGCACGCCCGTTGGGTGGACGTGTTCTGCGAGAAGGGCGCCTTCGACGGGGACCAGGCGCGGGCTGTCCTGACGGCGGGGATCGAGAAGGGCCTCACGCCGCGCGTGCACGCCAACCAGCTCACCTACGGGCCGGGCGTGCAGCTGGCGGTGGAGCTGGGGGCCGCCTCGGCGGACCACTGCACCCACCTGACGGACGAGGACGTGGCGGCGCTGGCGGGGTCGGCGACGGTCGCGACGCTGCTGCCGGGGGCGGAGTTCTCGACGCGGGCCGAGTACCCGAGCGGGCGCCGGCTGCTGGACGCGGGCGCGGTGGTGGCGCTGTCCACGGACTGCAACCCCGGTTCCAGCTTCACCAGTTCGATGGCGTTCTGTATTGCCGTGGCGGTGCGCGAGATGGGCATGACCCCGGACGAGGCGGTCTGGGCGGCCACCGCGGGCGGCGCCCGCGCCCTGCGGCGCAGCGACGTCGGCACCGTCACGGTCGGCGCCCGCGCCGACCTGCTGCTGCTGGAAGCGCCGTCGCATGTGCACCTGGCCTACCGCCCGGGTGTCCCCCTGACGGCGGCGGTCTGGCGCGCGGGCGTCCGCGAGGTCTGAACGGTGGGTTCGCGTCGCCCCGTCGAGCAGCTGCTCGACGGGGCGACGTGCTGTTCAGGGGGTGACGGTGAGGTGGTCGAACTCGCCGGCCTTGGCGGGGGCCTTACGGACTTCGCGGTCCGAACGGGCGATCACGTGGCAGGGGCCGGTACACGTGCCGACGTGTCCGTCCGCGGTCGCCAGGGCGGGCGGGTTCCTCGGCCGGGACACGGCAGCGCTTCCGGGCAGGCCGTGATCATTAGTCCAGGACGGGAATACTGCCCGAACCGTGTGGACAGGACACGCGGCCAGTCCATAGCGTCTCGCCCAGGCGGTCCAATCCGGGCCGAGCTGAAGGGGGTTGGCATGGCTCACCAGCGGCTCACGGGTGTCGGCGTCGGAGACTGCAAGGAGGGAGACTGCCCGAACGTCTACCTCACCGACCGGGGCACCCTCGTCTTCCAGGGGAACCAGTACGCGGAGCTGGCGGTGCCGGTACACGAAGGCGTCGTGGAGCTGCCCGAGCATGTCGTGAAGGAGGCCATTCGTGTTCTTGGATGGTGAGGACTGGCAGAGGCTTCTGCACGGTTTCTCGCGGTCGGCGTTCCGGCTTGAGACCCTGCCCGCTTACAAGGTCGCGGGGGAGGCGGAAGAGATCGAGGAGTTCCTGAACGGGTACCGGATCGACCCCGGTACCTACACGTCCGGCTGGACTGACAAGCTCAGGGCTCATACCGCGGCCGGTCGCACGGTTCAGCGCGTGCACATCGTTACCCGGCCGCTGAGTGACTACCTGCGGTACGAGTTCATGTACTACGCACCGCATGCCAGGGCCGGTGAGGACATCTACATTCTCGACCTGACCGACAGGCCGAACCCGGGCCTTCCGGCTCAGGACTTCTGGGCCTTCGACGATTCGACCGTGGTCCTGATGAACTACGAGCCCGACGGAACGCAGATCAACCGCGTGCTTGTCGAGGACGACGTCGAGAAGTACCGGGAATGGCGGCGGATCGCTGTGGCCGAGTCGGTGCCCTTCGTGGACTATGTGGAAGAGCACGGGTGGCAATAGACCCGGAAGAGCTGGGGCACAGTAGAAGTGACCTGGCAAAGGCCTTGAGGGAACTACGGGTTCAAGCCGGTCTCGCAGGAGACCGGCTTGCTCGGCGTTGTGGCATGACGCAGTCGAAGATCAGCAAGATCGAAACAGGCAGGACCGTGCCGTCCCTGGTGGACGTGGAGCTGATCCTGCGGGCCCTCGAAGTGCCGGCCGAGTTGGCGCGACAGGTGTTCGACCTGGCCCGTGTGGCGAATACCGAGTGGCAGGACATCCGCGCTCTGAGGAAGAAGGGCCTGGAGAGGAAGCAAGCCGAGCTCGCGGCGCTCGACCAGTCCTCCAGCGAGATCCGCTACTTCCTGATCTCGATGCTCAACACGCTGCTCGCCTCGCCCGAGTACGTGCGGGCGAGCCTCGCCCATGTGCCGGGAGACACCAGCAGGGCCGCCATGAAGAAACTGGAGCGCCAGACCGTCCTGTACGACGAGTCGAAGGCCTTCACCTTCGTACTCACCGAGCAGGCTGCCCGGTGGGCGCTCCTGCCGCCTCGGGCCATGGTCATGCAGATCGAACGACTCGTCTCCGTTTCCAGGCTCCCGAACGTCCGGCTCGGCGTGATTCCACTCGGGAAGCACATCCCGGAGAGCCCGCTGAACACCTTCACGGTGTACGACAGCAGCCTTGCCACGGTCGAGACGGAGACCGGAATCATCACGCTCCGGGACCGGCGGGACATCAAGGCGTACCGGGACGCGTTCGCCATGTACGAAGGTTATGCACTGTTCGGTGAGGAAGCCCGAGAGAAGCTGGCTGAGTGGTCGGCCCTCTTCCTCGGCGGTCTTTAGTCGAGCACGGGAATAATCGCCTTCCTCCCCTTTCGGTCCCCTTACTGTGGACTCCTCGCCTTGCGGCTGCTCTCCCGTGCGGTACCAGCGTCTCCGCTGACATCATCCCGATCGGTCTGATAATCGCGGATTTGGTGTCGGCGGTGCCGGTTGCGGGATCGTGGGCCCGCGCGAGCGGCGCGCGGGCCCCGTCAACGAAAGGGCGAACCCATGAAGAAGATCGCTGCGAAGCTCTGGCGGATCATCCGCGGCCCGATGCAGTGGCGCGTGCTGTGGCTGTGGCACTCGAAGTTCATGGTCGGGGTGACGGGCATCGTCCGCGACCAGGACGGCCGTGTGCTGCTGCTGAAGCACCGGATGTGGCCGGAGGGCCGGCAGTGGGGTCTGCCGACCGGCTACGCCGACAAGGGCGAGAGCTTCGAGGACACGATCGTGCGTGAGGTCCGGGAGGAAACCGGACTCACGGTGAAGGTGTGCGAGCTGGCGCACCTGAAGAGCGGCTACAAACTGCGTGTCGAAGTCGCCTACGAGGCCCTGTACGTCACTGGGCAGGTCAGGGCGGCTTCGTTCGAGATCCTGGAGGCTCGATGGTTCTCGCCGGACGAACTCCCCGGGGGAGTGCAGGAATCACATCGGCGACTGATCAGTCGTCGGCCGTACTGACCCTTGGTCGATCACTCACCCCCTCCTGCCTGGCGCCGAACGAGCACCTGTCCGGAGACCCCGCCGAGCGGGCCGAGTTGGCTCACCTGCTGGCCGCGCGACGGGCGACGGCATCGCTCGACCGGGCCCATCCGCACATCACGTTCTCACTGTTGCACTGGGTGGTCGACACATCGTCCGACGAGCCGGCCCGCGAAGTCTTTCGACAGGGTGCTGCCCTTCTGGCCGACCGCTACGGGGAATTGGGGCTGAGTCGACTGCTGCCGACTGACCGGGTGTGGGTGGGGGTGCGCTCGACCCGGCCCGACGCGTTCGGCGGCTTCCACCATCCGAACCAGGGGTACCGGCATGTGCAACTGGCGTCCGTGGTCACGAGGTACGGGCGGCTGAACGATCCCCGACCGGCGGCACCGGAACTGGTGGCGCTCGACCTCCTCCGTAGCTACGCGCACGACTGCCTGCACTGGGGGTCGTTCCGGGAGTACCGGCTCCAAGGCGAGCAAGTGATCCGGAGCCGTTACGGCATCAACCGCCGCGACCAGCACGGCCGGACGTACTCGTCCCAGGACAGGAGCGATGCTTCGTCGACGCGGAATCTCGACATCGTGATGGAGGGGGCCACGGATCGGGAGGCCCGGATGATCTCCGCTGCGGTGGCCGACCGTCTCGGCCTGGCCGAACGCATCGCGGCAGCCGATCGCCTGGCGTTCCGCGACACCACGGGACGGCTGGAGCCGAGCGATTTCGACCACGCAGAGCCTGGTGTCGCCACCCGCTTCCACCTGGCCATGGCCGGATATGAGCACGGCGTCGGCGCTCGCTACCAGCGCTTCCTCGCCGACATGGGCGGCCCGGAGGCGGACACGCTGCATGCGCTGATCATCGCGGCGGTGATCAGCGGCAATCTGTTCGGCCTTTCGAGCTGGCTCGATCAGCGGCACGGCCCCGAGGCTTTCCGTCGCACCTTCCGCTCGTCTGCCTACTCGGGGCCTGACCCCGATGAATGGACGACCACGGCAAGTCGTGCCTGATCCTTCGTGCTCAGCAGTCTCGTGCCCTGACTCTTCGAGTCGGCCGGCAAGCACGACCGGCAGGTCCGCTGGGGTGGGCCCGCCCACAACCGGACCGAACCGTTCGCCTCGCGCAGGAGGTCGGGTGGGCCGACTTCCTGCGGCTGCAAGCGACCATCGCTTCGACTACGAGAACAGCCGTGCTGGACGCGCCGTCGCACGTCCACCTGGCCTACCGGCCGGGCGTGCCGCTGACGGCGGCGGTCTGGCGGGCGGGCGGGCGGGCGGGAGGTCTGAGCGGTGGGTTCGCGTCGCCCCGTCGAGCCGGTGCTCGACGGGGCGACGTGCTGCTCAGGGGGTGGCGGTGAGGTGGTCGAACTCGCCGGCCTTGGCGCCCTGGAGGAACGTGGCGAACTTGAGGGACGCGGTGCGGACGATGACGTCTCCCTCATCGGACTCCCGGAGTTCAACTACCCCGTCGGCAGCCCGGACCTCAACGCATGCGTTGCTGGAGCCGGAGTAACTGGACTTCTGCCATGCAGGGCTGGTCATGAGGCCCAGGCTAGCCACCGGCGGCCTCTTGCGGGGGAGCAGGAGGCCGCCGGAACGATTCGCTCAGGGGTTGGTGGTGAGGTGGTCGAACTCGCCGGCCTTGGCGCCCTGGAGGAACATGGCGAACTTGAGGGACGTGGTGCAGACGATGACGTGTGCGTCGTCGGACTCCCGGAGTTCGACCAGCCCTTCACGTGCGCGCACCTCGACGCAGTTGCTGGACGCTTCGCTGAAGCTGGATTTCTGCCACTCGGAGCTATTCATACCTGTCGTTCAGTTCCTTCATGATCGAGCGAATGTAATCTCGCGACTCGCTCTCCGGGAGCGCGACGGCTTCGATGCGCTCAAAGATTGCGCGGTAGCCCGCCAGCTGGGCGGGTGAGTCGAAGACATGGGAGCCGTGGGACGAGTCGGCCTGGACCGTATCCAGCTCCGGCACTGGCCCCGCCGCGTAGACCAGGTTCTCACTGGGGCCGGGGAAGTCGGCCGTATCGAACGGTACGACTCGCAGCGAGACTCCCGGAAGCTCGGAGTCTTCGACGAGGGAGCCAAGCTGTTCCCTGAGTACTGCGGGGCCGCCGTACTGAATCCGCAGCGCTGCCTCGTGGACCAGCGCAACGTACGGCGTTTCACCGGATCGAATAGTTCGCTGCCTCCGCAGGCGGAACCCCACCCTGCGATCGACCTCGCGACCGGGGAGAGGAATGAAACCTGTCGCGAACACGGCGGCGGCATAGGGGATCGTCTGAAGCAGCCCCGGGATGAAGCCGATGTTGAAGCTCTTGAGCCTCTTCGCATGCCCCTCCATTTCCGCCACATCAATGGGGGCGGCTGTGAGGGTGTTGCGATACTCATCCCACCAGGCCCGATCTCGCTCCCCAGCCATCCCTGCGAGCGCGTCGACCAAGGGCGCGTTGGCACACATGCAAGCCTCCGCGATCTCGTGCAGGCGCTCCACGCTGACGGCGGACTTCCCGTTCTCCATCTGCGTCACCAGAGCTGGAGTCACACCGAGCAAGCGGGCGAGGTGGCTGCCTGCGAAGCCGGCCTGCTCTCGCATCCTCCGCAGCTCGGCGCCGAGTCGACGCTGGCGAAGGGTCGGGTTCTGGCGGTTGGCCATGGCGTCCTCTCTGCTGGTGCCGGCGCCAGTCTGCCGTGCCGCGAGCGGGGGTGGCCATCTGGGGTGCTACTCGATCGAGGGAACCTCCGCGCATCGAGATTAACCTTAAGCTCCGATGCGCTATCGTCGTTCACAGCTCGATCCGACGGATCGTCAGCAATGCCTGTATCCACGGCAGTAGGCGCCTGCTGCCCGCACACCGAAGAGCAACCGCCGCCCCGGCCTGGCTCACGGCGACGACCGTCATCCCCCTCCCCACACCACAGCCTCACGGAGGTTCCCGTGTGCACCCGTAACACCCCCTCGCTCACCCTCTCCCGCCAGGCCCTGCGGGACGCGATGACCCGTAGCGGCGGCTGGGACGCCGACAGCATCTTCAACGCCGAACTCGCCCTGATGGAGCTCGTCGTCAACGCCTGGCGGCACGGCGACACCCCCGCGCCCGTCGTCTGGTTCTCCGTCCTCGGCCGCACCCTCCGGGTCACCGTCTCCGACGAGAGCGACGCCCTCCCCTGGCGGCGAACCCCCGCCGACTCCGCCGAGTCCGGCCGGGGCCTCCAACTCGTGGAGGGCCTCACCCACCGCTGGGGCGTCGACCCGCAGAAGCGCGGCAAATCCATCTGGTACGAGCTGGACTGCCGCGCGTGACCGGCTACCCCGTCCGGCCGGAGGACCCCCGGATGCGTGGCTACACCAAACCCCACCTCGTGGCCCTTCTGGGCGAGTTGCACAGGCGCGGCCTGCCGCACGGGCTCCTCTGGGGGTCCGCCTCGCCGGGCGAGACCACCATCGACGGGCGCATCCTGATCGACTTCGGGAACGCTCCGGTGAGCACTCTGCTCAACCTCCTCCGCCTGCTCCGCGAACTGGACGATGACGACGAGGGAGGGCAGCCGTGAGGTTCTTCGTCGGCGCAGGCCTCCTCGCCCTCGGCGTCCTCGCGACCCTCAGGATGCCCCGCCCCGAGGCGCGCGACGAGCAGTACTGAAACACGCGAAGGCCCTCGCCCACCCAGGGCGAGGGCCTCGCGGGCATGGAGCCGGTCTTCGTCAGATCTCGTACAGATGGTGCGGGAGCGCTCGCTCCCAGACTGCTTCGAACGCGGTGGTGCACAGCGTCACGGCGTCCGGCTCTGTCGTGATCTCGTCCTCGACCACGGCGCCGTCCCCGGAGAAGTGGTGCACTCGAAGCAGCGCACCGTCGAACAGCCAGAAGTCGTTCCCGGGCAGGGGGATGCTCGTGGCCTGCCGCCGTGGCAGCCAGCGGACCTGCTCGCCGGCCGTGACGTTGGCGTGGGTGACGTAGTGCTCCCACCGGATGTACTCGGACACGGGCTCGGAGACCACCCGGGCTCGGCGAATGACCACGCCCCGCGCCACGGCGTCCGTGATCAACTGGTCATAGGGATGCCACCAGGACGCCTGGTCCTCCCAGTTGATCCGCTCACCGCGCTGCCAGGCCTCGAACCGATCCGTCGGGGCGTACGAGTCCCGCAGCTCCAGATGGACGGCGGACCGCTGGCACTGCTCAAGCAGCTCAGCGAAGCCGGGCACGCTCGATGGCATCACATGCCTCCCTGATCATGGGCACCGGCCCGTTCGCTGGGCAGGCGTTCGGTGGCGCGGTGCTGATCACTTCATTCCCAACGAGCGGCGCAGGAAGTGCAGTTCGTGGTGCAGCAGGTTTTCCACCACCGCCTCGTCGGTGGGCCGGTGGCCGGTGGCGCGTAGGGGGAGGACCTCGTGCGGGCGGCCGGCGGCGAGGAGGGCGGCGGACAGCCGCAGGGTGTGGGCGGGGTAGACGTTGTCGTCCGCGAGGCCCTGGATCAGCAGCAGCGGACGGCGGAGCTCCGGCGCCAGGGCGATCAGCGAGCCGCTGTCGTAGTGCTCGGGATGCTCGTCGGGGTGGCCGAGGAAGCGCTCCTGCCAGTGGGTGTCGTAGAACCGCCAGTCGGTGGGGGCGGCTCCGGCGGAGGCGGCGTGGAAGACGTCCGGGCGCCTCAGTACGGCGAGGGCGGCGAGGTAGCCGCCGTAGGACCAGCCGCGGATGCCGACCCGGTCGAGGTCGAGCAGCCCGGGCCGCAGCCGGGCGGCCGCCCGCAGGCCCTCGACCTGGTCCGCCAGCGGGAGCGTCGCCTTGTCGCCGTACACGGCCTTCTCCCACCGGGGCCCGCGGCCGGGGGTGCCCCGGCCGTCCACCACGAGCACCGCGAAGCCCTGGTCGGCGAACCACTGCGAGACCTGGTCCCACCAGAAGCCGCCGGTGGTGGCCTTCTGCATCGCGGGCCCGGCGTACGGGTCGAGCAGGACGGGCAGCGGGCCGTCCCCGGGGCGGTGGCCGGCGGGGAGGAAGAGCGTGGCGCGCAGGGCGTGTGGGCCGAGCCTGAGCAGCTCGGGCGCGGCAGTGACGACGGGCGGCTCGGCGTACGAGGTGAGCGGGCGGGGTGCCGAGCCCTCCCGCAGAGCGGTTGTGAAGCCGCCGGGGTGTCCCGGGGTCCGGGTGGTGAGCACCAGCGTGCCGCCGCGCCGCACGCCGGTGTGCAGCCCGGGGCCGTCGCTCAGCCGACGGATGCCGCCGTCCGGTCCGTACGTCCAGAGGTGGGTCTCGGTGGGCTCCTCGGAGGCGGTGAACAGCACCTGCTCGCCCTCCGTGCCGAGCACCGCGCGCAGCTGGAGCCCGGGCGGGGTGACCGGTTCGCCGTCGACGGTCAGGTGCCGGGTGTCGCCGAGGTCGGCGGTGTCCACCAGGGCGCCGGCCGCGGTGCGGGCGGGCAGGCCGGGCAGCAGCTCGACCCAGTGGGCGTCCCGGCGCTCGGCGAGCGGCCGGATGGTGCCGTCCGGCTCGACGGCCACCACAAGGACGGTGCGCTGGTCGCGGCTCTGTACGGCGGCGTACGGGCCGTGGCCGTCCCAGCCGGCGGCGGTCAGGTACTCGAAGGCGGTGCGGTCCCAGCGGACCTCGGTGTCGCTGCCGTCGAGGCCGAGCAGCCGCAGGGTGACCTCGGCGTTGGCGGTGCCGGCGAGCGGGTAGCGGACGGCGCGCGGCGGGCGGTGCGGGTCGGAGGGGTCGGCCGGGAAGAGCCGGGCGAGCGGGCGGTCGTCGACCCGGGCGACCAGCAGCGCGGTGCCGTCGGGGGACCACCAGTGGCCGCGGTCGCGGTGCATCTCCTCGGCGGCGACGTACTCGGCGAGCCCGTAGGAGACGTCCTCGGCCTCGGGTTCGGCGAGCGGGCGGTCGTCGGTGCCGTCGACGCCGACCACCCGCAGGGCGCCGCCGCGGACGTAGGCGATCCGGCGCCCGGTCGGGTCGAGCCTGGGGTCCTGCGGCGGGCCGGGGACGGGGACGGCGCGGACGGTGCCGGCGGCGGTGTCGGCCAGCCACAGGGCGCCGTCCAGGGCGAAGGCGGCGAGCGTGCCGGCGGCGTCGGTGCTGTACGCGGCGATGCCCTCGTCGGCGCCCAGCGCGGCCGGGTCGGCGAGCAGCCGTTCCTGGCCGGTGGCGGTGTCCAGGGCCCAGAGGCAGGCGAGCGGGTCGGTGCCGGAGCGGCCGCGCAGGAAGAGCACGGTGGCGCCGTCCGCCGAGGGCTCGGGCCGGGTGGGGACGCCCAGGGTGAAGCGCCGGGTGCGGGCCAGCTGGCGGGGTAAGGAGGGGGTCGTCATGCCGGGCACCATAGGCACGGCCGACGGGCTCCTGTCGAGCGGGAAAAGCACTCGGGGCCGCCGCGGATCCTGGAATCCACGGCGGCCCCGGAGCGGGCGGGGACGGGCGTCAGTGCACGTCGCCCATGAGGGCCTGGACCTTCTTGCGGTAGGTGAAGATGGCGAACCCGGCGAGGGCCGCGAGCGACGCCTGCATCGCGATGATCCCGGTGCCGTTGAGGCTGACGCCGGCCAGCGAGAGCAGGCTGGTGGTGCAGTCACCGGCGGTGACGGCGAGGAACCAGACGCCCATCATCTGGGAGGCGTACTTGCGCGGTGCCATCTTGGTGGTGACCGAGAGGCCGACCGGGGAGAGGCAGAGCTCACCGATGGTCTGGATCAGGTAGATCGAGACGAGCCAGAGCGGGGAGACCAGGGTGCCGTTGTCCGCCATGGTCATCGGGATGATGAAGACGAAGAACGAGACGCCGACCAGGAGCAGGCCGATCGAGAACTTCACGATGGTGTTCGGCTCCTTGTCCCGGCGGGACAGCCAGAGCCACAGCCAGGCGAAGACCGGCGCGAACGCCATCACGAACAGCGGGTTCAGCGACTGGTACCAGGTGGCCGAGAAGCCGAGGCCGAACAGGGAGTCCGCGGTCTTCTTGTCCGCGAACAGGGAGAGCGTCGACCCGCCCTGGTCGTAGATCATCCAGAAGATCGCGGCCGCGGCGAAGAACCAGATGTACGCGGACATCTTGGACTGTTCGTCGGCGGTCAGGTCCTTGTCGCGCTTGATCCGGGTCAGCACGGTGATCGGGATCAGCAGACCGGCGATGGTCAGCGGGACGAGGGCCCAGTTCAGCGTGTAGACGCCCAGGCCGGCCACGACGCCGTAGAAGGCGGCGACGCCGAGCACCGTCAGGCCGGCCTTCTTCAGCAGGCGCTTGCGCTCCTCGGGCAGCAGCGGGTTGGGGACCTCGCTGCTCACCGGGTTCAGGTGGCGGCTGCCGAGCAGGAACTGGGTCAGGCCGAGGGCCATGCCGATCGCGGCCAGACCGAAGCCCAGGTGCCAGTTGTACTCCTTGCCGATCGTCCCGATGACGAACGGGGCGACGAAGGCACCGAGGTTGATGCTCATGTAGAAGACGGTGAACCCACCGTCGCGGCGCGGGTCCTCGGGGCCGTTGTAGAGCTGGCCGACCATCGTGGAGATGTTGGCCTTCAGCAGCCCGGAACCGAGCGCGACCAGGAGCAGGCCGAGGAAGAACGCCGCCTGGCCCGGGACGGCCAGCGCGATGTGGCCGGACATGATCACGAACCCGGCGATGGCGACGGTCTTGCGGGCGCCCCAGACCCGGTCGCCGAACCAGCCGCCCGGGTAGGCCATGAGGTAGACCATCGAGACGTAGACGGAGTAGATCGCCGTCGCCGTCGTCGCCTTCATGGCGAGGCCGCCGCCCTGGCTGCCGACGGCGGCGTCGGCGCCACCGGAGACCAGGTAGTAGATGAGCAGGGCGCGCATGCCGTAGTAGGAGAAGCGCTCCCACATCTCGGTCATGAACAGCGTGGCGAGACCTCGGGGATGCCCGAGGAAGGTCTTGCCGCTGGGAGATGCCGACGTCGCGTCGGTGTCCAGGGTCTTAGACGCCATGAGTAGTGGTTCCTTGCCTGACAGCGTCCGCGTAGGGGGGTGGGCGGCGGACGTGGACCAAACCACTCTACGTGGCGACATTTGGCTCTATCAGATGACAAAAGTCTTGAATCAGGTATGTGAATGGCAAAGTTGGCGACAAATCTGCCCGATCTATCGATGGTAGATGGGCGTGTCTTCCTTCGGTTTCAAGATCCAACAGGCGATTCTTCACCGAAGGGCCGGTCTGTTGCGCCCTGTTGAGCCCGATTGCGGCCTTGTATAACGATCACGCTCTGTGAACTACCTCACAGGGCGTACGGGGATACCCCGGCGGACTACCATCACCACATGACCTGTGTGCTGCTCGCCGAGGACGATCCGGCGATCTCCGAACCGCTCGCCCGGGCCCTGCGACGCGAGGGCTATGAGGTGCTCGTCCGCGAGGACGGTCCGACCGCACTCGCCGCCGGCCTCACCGAGGAGGTCGACCTCGTCGTCCTGGACCTCGGCCTGCCCGAGATGGACGGCCTGGAGGTCTGCCGCCGCCTGCGTGCCGACGGCAAGAGCTGCCCCGTCCTGGTGCTCACCGCCCGCGCGGACGAGGTGGACACCGTGGTCGGCCTGGACGCCGGTGCCGACGACTACGTCACCAAGCCCTTCCGCCTGGCCGAACTGCTCGCCCGCGTCCGGGCCCTGCTCCGGCGCGGCAACGTCGACCAGCTCACCACCGGCGCGCACGGGGTGAAGATCGACATCGAGTCCCACCGCGCCTGGCTCGGCGACGAGGAGCTCACCCTCTCCGCCAAGGAGTTCGAGCTGCTGCGCGTCCTGGTCCGGGACGCCGGCCGGGTGGTCACCCGCGAGGAGATCATGCGGCAGGTCTGGGACACCACGTGGTGGACCTCCACCAAGACCCTGGACATGCACATCTCCTGGCTCCGCAAGAAGCTCGGCGACGACGCGGCCAACCCGCGCTACATCGCCACCGTGCGCGGCGTGGGGTTCCGGTTCGAGAAGAATTGACCCTGACGGAGACCGGGCCCTCGGCCCGCGGCGGCGGAACACCCCGGGGAGCGGCAGCGTGAAGCGCAGGATGATCAACTCGCTGCTGGGCGTCGTCCTGGTGGTCGTCGTGGTGTTCTGCGTGCCGCTCGCCCTGGTCGAGAAGCGGACCATCGTCAACTCGGCCCAGGACCGGGTGGACGCCGCCGCCGTCCGGGTGCTCGCCCTGGTCGAGAGCCGGCTCGCCGCGGGCGAGCCGGTCACCGGGCGGGCCTTCGAGAGCCAGGTCACCGAGGGCAGCTACGTCGAGGTGCAGGTGCCCGGCCAGCCGGTGGTCTCCGCCGGCGAGCGCCCGGCCGGGAACCACCTGCTGAAGGCCGTCGAGCGGGGCAACAGCGGCGAGACCGTCACCGTCGAGCAGTCCCGCGAGGACGTCGACCACGAGATCGCCAACAACCTGTTGCTGCTCGGCGTGGTCGCCCTGCTGGCCGTCCAGGCCGCGGTGGCGCTCGCCGTCTGGCAGGCCAAGCGGCTCGCCCGGCCGCTCACCGACCTCGCCGAGACCGCCGAGCGGCTCGGCTCCGGCGACCCGCGCCCGCGCGACCGCCGCTACGGGGTGCCCGAGCTCGACCGGGTCGCCGAGGTGCTGGACACCAGCGCCGAGCGGATCGCCCGGATGCTCACCGCCGAGCGCCGGCTCGCCGCCGACGCCTCGCACCAGCTGCGCACCCCGCTCACCGCGCTCTCCATGCGGCTGGAGGAGATCACCGCCCTCGCCGAGGAGCCGGAGACGGTCAAGGAGGAGGCGACCATCGCCCTCCAGCAGGTCGAGCGGCTCACCGACGTGGTCCAGCGGCTGCTCACCACCCAGCGCGACCCGCGCAGCCCCACCGCCGTCGCCTTCGACCTGGACGAGGTGATCAAGCAGCAGGTGGAGGAGTGGGGCCCGACGCTGCGGGAGCAGGGCCGGGTGCTCTCCCTGGAGGGGCTGCACGGGGTCACCGCGGTCGGCACCCCGGGGACGGTCGCCCAGGTGCTGGCCACCCTGATCGAGAACTCGCTGATGCACGGCGCCGGGACGATCACCCTGCGGATCCGGCCCTCCGGCACCTCGGTGGTGGTCGAGGTCCAGGACCAGGGCGCCGGTGTGCCGCCGGACCTCGGCAACCGGGTGTTCGAGCGCGCGGTCAGCGGGCGCAACTCCACCGGCATCGGGTTGGCCGTCGCCCGCGACCTCGCGGAGGCGGACGGCGGGCGGCTCGAACTGCTCTCGCTGAAGCCGGCGGTGTTCGCGCTCTTCCTCGGGCGCAGCCACCAGGACTGAGGGCCTGAGGCCGGCCGGGACACGGCAGGATCCGGCAAGGGGGATCCGGTGGGGGGATACGGCCGGGGATGCGGCGAGCCCCGGCGGCCGGGTTCGGCGCGCCGGGGCTGCGCGGGGTACGAGGGCGGTGCGAGGACCGCGGGGCCTACTCGGCCTTGGCGAGCCGGATCCGCTCGGTGGCCAGCATCAGCTCGGCCTGCGCGGCCAGCTCCTGGCCGGCGGCGGCGCCCACCGACTGCTGGGCGGGCAGCTCGACGGTCTCCGGCACGGCCTTGAACACCCAGGTGCGGTACGAGACGAAGCGGAACACGGTGGCCACGGCGAGGCCGATCACCTTGGCGCCGATCTGCTCGTAGTGCGAGCGCAGGTCGAGCACGTACACCGAGAAGCCGAGGACGCCGGTCTCGATCAGCATGCCGATGCCGCTGTAGACCAGGAAGAGCGTGATCTCCCGCTTGCGGGAGGCGGCGTCGCGGTCCCGGTAGAGCCAGTAGCGGTAGCCCAGGTAGTTGGTCGCGATCGCGATCACCGTCGCGACGATGTTCGACCGCACCGAGGCCAGGCCCATGCCGTTGAGGCAGACCCAGAACACGGCGAAGTTGACCACCACGCCGCTCAGGCCGACGATGCCGAACTTCACCACTTCGCCCTTGAGCCCACGCAGCTTCTGCGCGAGTGAGGGTTCCGAAGCCGTGTTCGTCGCCATACCGGAGTGCCTCCATGTGCCTGCTGGTCGAAAGGGCCGGTCGCGGTCGCGCGGCCGCCCCTTGAGCCCTGCGTGCACGCACATGATCGGACCGCGCAGACCAGGACCTAGCCGTCCAGGCTACCCGCTTCCATCGAACGGCTCAGCCCCCAGGGCGCCAGGTTGACATCTACGCGCGTCCGCTCCAGTGGCCCCACCTGCGGCTCCACCGCCCCCGACCGGCCCGGATATCCTGGGCCGCGTGACTTCCCCGGGCAATGTGAATTTTCCAGTGGTGGGCATGATCGGTGGCGGGCAGCTGGCCCGCATGGCACACCAGGCGGGCATCCCGCTCGGGGTCAGGTTCAAACTCCTCGCCGACACGCCCCAGGACTCCGCCGCACAGGTGGTCTCCGACGTCGTCCTCGGTGACTACCGCGACCTCGACACCCTGCGCGCCTTCGCCGCCGGCTGCGACGTGATCACCTTCGACCACGAACACGTCCCCACCGAGCACCTGCGGGCCCTGGAGGCCGACGGCATCGCCGTCCGCCCCGGCCCGGAGGCGCTGGTCAACGCCCAGGACAAGGGCGTGATGCGGGCCAAGCTGGACTCCATCGACGTGCCCTGCCCCCGGCACCGGCTCGTCGCCGACCCGGCCGACGTGACCGCCTTCGCGAACGAGGGCACCGGGTACCCGGTCGTCCTGAAGACCGTCCGCGGCGGTTACGACGGCAAGGGCGTCTGGGTCGTCGACGACGAGGAGCAGGCGCACGCCCCGTTCCTGGCCGGCGTCGCGGTGCTGGCCGAGGAGAAGGTCGACTTCGTCCGCGAGCTGGCCGCCAACGTCGTCCGCTCGCCCAGCGGCCAGGCCGTCGCCTACCCGGTGGTGGAGAGCGTCCAGGAGAACGGCGTCTGCGCCGAGGTCACCGCCCCCGCGCCGGACCTCGACCCGGCCCTGTCCGACGAGGCCCAGCAGCTCGCCCTGCGGATCGCCGGGGACCTCGGCATCGTCGGCCACCTCGCCGTCGAGCTGTTCCAGACCCGCGACGGCCGCATCCTCGTCAACGAGCTGGCCATGCGCCCGCACAACTCCGGGCACTGGACCCAGGACGGCGCCGTCACCTCGCAGTTCGAGAACCACCTGCGGGCCGTCCTCGACCTCCCGCTGGGCGACCCCCGCCCGCGCGCCAGGTGGACCGTCATGGTCAACGTCCTCGGCGGCGACTACCCGGACATGTACCACCCCTTCCTGCACTGCATGGCCCGCGACCCCGGGCTGCGGATCCACATGTACGGGAAGGACGTGAAGCCCGGCCGCAAGGTCGGCCACGTCAACGTCTTCGGGGACGACCTCGAAGACGTCCGCGAGCGCGCCCGCCACGCGGCCGCCTACCTGCGAGGAACGATCACCGAATGACCAACCCCCTCATCGGCATCGTGATGGGCTCGGACTCCGACTGGCCGGTCATGGAGGCCGCCGCCCAGGCCCTGGACGAGTTCGAGGTCCCGTACGAGGTGGACGTCGTCTCCGCCCACCGGATGCCCCGCGAGATGGTCGCGTACGGCGAGCAGGCCCACGGGCGCGGCCTGAAGGCGATCATCGCGGGCGCCGGCGGCGCGGCCCACCTGCCGGGCATGCTCGCCTCGGTCACCCCGCTGCCCGTCATCGGCGTGCCGGTGCCGCTGCGGTACCTGGACGGCATGGACAGCCTGCTGTCGATCGTCCAGATGCCGGCCGGCGTGCCGGTGGCGACCGTCTCGGTGGCCGGCGCGCGCAACGCCGGCCTGCTCGCGGTGCGGATGCTCGCCGCCTTCGACCCCGAGCTCACCGAGAAGATGACCGACTTCCAGGCCGAGCTGAACAACCAGGCCACCGAGAAGGGCCGGAAGTTGCGCGCCAAGGTGGCCGGTTCCGCGTCCTTCGGCTTCGGCAAGTAGTTCGGCCACCCGCGGGCGTGGGGTAGAACAGCACGCATGACCGCTGACCTGGACTCCCCCACCCCGCTGGACCGCGCCCGCGCCCTGCTGCGCACCGCCCCCGTGGTGGACGGCCACAACGACCTCCCCTGGGCGATGCGCGAGCAGGCCGGGTACGACCTCGGCGCGCTCGACCTCGCCGCCGACCAGAGCGACCGGCTGCACACCGACCTCGCCCGCCTCGCGGAGGGCGGCGTCGGCGCCCAGTTCTGGTCCGTCTACGTCCCCTCCTCGCTGGCCGGCGACCACGCCGTGAGCGCCACCCTGGAGCAGATCGACTTCGTCCACGCCCTGGTGGAGCGCTACCCGGACCGGCTGCGCCTGGCCCGTACCGCCGCCGACATGGAGGCCGCCCGCGCCGAGGGCCGGATCGCCTCCCTGATGGGCGCCGAGGGCGGCCACTCCATCGACTGCTCGCTGGCCACCCTGCGCGCCCTGTACGAGCTGGGCGTCCGGTACCTGACGCTCACCCACAACGACAACGTGCCGTGGGCGGACTCCGCGACCGACAAGCCGGCGGCCGGCGGGCTGACCCGGTTCGGCGAGGAGGTCGTCCGGGAGATGAACCGGCTCGGCATGCTGGTCGACCTCTCGCACGTCTCCGCCGACACCATGCGCGACGCCCTGCGGGTGAGCGAGGCGCCGGTGGTCTTCTCCCACTCCTCCTCGCGCGCGGTCTGCGACCACCCGCGCAACATCCCGGACGACGTGCTCGCCCAGCTGCCCGCCAACGGCGGCGTGGCGATGGCGACCTTCGTGCCGAAGTTCATCCTGCCCGCCGCCATCGAGTGGACCGTCGCCGCGGACGGGAACATGCGCGCCCACGGCTTCCACCCGCTGGACACCACCCCGCCGGCCATGGAGCGCCAGCGCGCCTTCGAGGCCGCCAACCCGCGCCCGATCGCCACCCCGGCCACCGTCGCCGACCACCTCGACCACATGCGCGAGGTGGCGGGCATCGACCACATCGGCATCGGCGGCGACTTCGACGGCACCGCCTTCCTGCCGGACGGCCTGGACTCGGTGGCCGGCTACCCCAACCTGGTCGCCGAACTCCTCGGCCGCCACTGGTCGGAGGCCGACCTGGCCAAGCTCACCTGGCACAACGCCGTCCGCGTCCTGCGCGACGCCGAGTCGGCGGCCGCCGGGCTGCGGGCGGGCCGCCGCCCGTCCATCGCCACCATCGCGCAGCTGGACGGCCCGGCCTCCTAGCCCAGCAGCGGGATCTCGATGGCCGGGCACCGGTCCATCACCATGGCCAGCCCGGCCTCCCGCGTCCGCCCGTACGCGGCCTCGTCCACCACGCCCAGCTGGAACCAGACCGCCTTCGCCCCGATGGCGACCGCCTCGTCCGCGACCTCCCCGGCGAGGTCGGACCGGACGAACACGTCCACCACGTCGACCGGGAACGGGATCTCGGCGAGCGAGGCGTAGCCCCGCTCGCCGAGGACCGTCTCGGCCTTCGGGTGCACGGGCACGATCCGCTTGCCGTACTCCTGGAGCACCCGGGCCACCCCGTACGCGGCCCGGGCGGTGTTGGTGGACAGGCCCACCACCGCCCAGGTGTCACCGGTGCGGGTGAGGATCTCGCGGACCGCCGCGTCGTCGCCGTAGCTCGTCATGCCGGTGGGAACGCCGGGCGGCGGTGCGGGATTCCTGCCCGGTCAGCTCGGGCGGCCCAGGGCGCGGTAGGTCCAGCCGGCGGCGCGCCAGGCCTCGGCGTCCAGGACGTTGCGGCCGTCGAGGAGGCGGCGTTCGGCGACCACGGCGCCGAGGACGGCCGGGTCCAGCTCGCGGAACTCGGACCACTCGGTGAGGTGGAGGACGACGTGGGCGCCCTCGGCTGCCTCCAGGGCGGAGTGGGCGTAGGCGAGGGAGGGGAACATCTTGCGGGCGTTGTCCACGGCCTTGGGGTCGTAGACGGTGACCTGGGCGCCCTGGAGCTGGATCTGGGCCGCCACGTTGAGGGCGGGGGAGTCCCGGATGTCGTCCGAGTTGGGCTTGAAGGCGGCGCCGAGGACGGCGACCCGGCGGCCCAGGAAGCCGCCGCCGCACTGCTCGCGGGCCAGCTCGACCATCCGGGAGCGGCGCCGCATGTTGATCGAGTCGACCTCGCGCAGGAAGGTCAGCGCCTGGTCGGCGCCGAGTTCGCCGGCCCGGGCCATGAACGCGCGGATGTCCTTGGGCAGGCAGCCGCCGCCGAAGCCGAGGCCGGAGTTGAGGAACTTGCCGCCGATCCGCTCGTCGTAGGCGAGCGCCTTGCTGAGCTGGGTGACGTCCGCGCCGGCCGCCTCGCAGACCTCGGCCATCGCGTTGATGAAGGAGATCTTGGTGGCCAGGAAGGAGTTGGCGGCCGCCTTGACCAGTTCGGCGGTCGCGTAGTCGGTGACCATGAACGGCACCCCGGCCGCGATCGGCTCCGCGTACACCTCGCGCAGCAGCCGCTCGGCCCGCTCGCTGTGGGCGCCGACCACGATCCGGTCCGGCCGCAGGGTGTCCCGCACGGCGAAGCCCTCGCGCAGGAACTCCGGGTTCCAGGCGAGTTCGGCGCCCTCGCCGACCGGCGCCAGCGCGGCCAGCCGTTCGGCCAGCCGGGCCGCCGAGCCGACCGGGACGGTCGACTTGCCGACCACCAGGGCGG
The DNA here is from genome assembly GCF_042896795.1 of Kitasatospora sp. NPDC001261. Taxonomy (NCBI): domain Bacteria; kingdom Bacillati; phylum Actinomycetota; class Actinomycetes; order Kitasatosporales; family Streptomycetaceae; genus Kitasatospora; species Kitasatospora sp. NPDC001261. The sequence goes on along the minus strand of NZ_JBIAXP010000030.1, from coordinate 44,167 downwards.
GGCGGGTCAGGTGCGGCGCGAGCTCGTCCAGCGCGGTGTCGACGTACGACATGTCGGCGGCGAACTCGCCCTTGCGCTGCGGGGTGTTGACGCAGATGAAGTGCACGTCGCCGAACTCGGCGGCCTCCCGGGCGGAGGTGGTGAAGCGCAGCCGTCCGGTCGAACCCTCGTGCCCTGCCACGTGCTTGAGCAGCAGTTCGGACAGCCCGGGCTCGTACATCGGGACCCGCCCTGCGGTCAGCATGGCGATCTTGTCCGGGTCGATGTCCAGGCCCAGCACCTCGAAGCCGAACTCGGCCATCGCGGCGGCGTGCGTGGCGCCGAGGTAGCCGGTGCCGATCACGGAGATGCGGAGGGTCACGGGTTCTCCTTGGATGCGGACGCGACCAGTACGGATGCCCTGATGCTATCCGCCCGCCGGGGGCGCCCCGGGATCACCTGCACGCCGGAGGGGCCGTCCCGCCGGTCGCCCCCGGGGCGCGGACATGAACGACCGGGCCGCCGCTGGACGCTAGGCAGCCGCAGGTCGGCGCCCTAGGATCTCTACTGAACGGTAGTTAACCGCGGATTCGACTCGCACCGGGCGTCGATCGGACCTCGATCGGGCCTCGCCCGGGCGTCGGTCACTGAACGACGAGGCAGGCATCATGGCGGGCAGCGCAGGGGCGGCTGACTTCGATCTCTTCCGGATCTCCGAGGAGCACGGGATGCTCCGTGAGGCGGTGCGTTCGCTGGCCGAGGCGAAGATCGCTCCGTTCGCGGCGGAGGTGGACGAGCAGGGGCGGTTCCCGCAGGAGGCGTTGGACGCGTTGCGGGGCAACGACCTGCACGCGGTGCACGTGCCGGAGGAGTACGGCGGTGCGGGGGCGGACGCGCTGGCGACGGTGATCGTGATCGAGGAGGTGGCGCGGGTGTGCGCGTCGTCCTCGTTGATCCCGGCGGTGAACAAGCTGGGGTCGCTGCCGGTGCAGCTGTCGGGTTCGGAGGAGTTGAAGGCGAAGTACCTGGGGGCGCTGGCGCGGGGCGAGGGGATGTTCTCGTACTGCCTGTCGGAGCCGGAGGCGGGTTCGGACGCGGCGGGGATGAAGACCCGGGCGGTGCGCGACGGGGACTTCTGGGTGCTGAACGGGGTGAAGCGCTGGATCACCAACGCGGGCGTCTCCGAGTTCTACACGGTGATGGCGGTGACGGATCCGGAGAAGCGGTCGAAGGGCATCTCGGCGTTCGTGGTGGAGAAGGGCGACGAGGGGGTGTCCTTCGGTGCGCCGGAGAAGAAGCTGGGTATCAAGGGGTCGCCGACGCGTGAGGTGTACTTCGACAACGTGCGGATCCCGGCGGACCGGATGATCGGTGCGGAGGGGACGGGTTTCGCGACGGCGATGAAGACCCTGGACCACACCCGGGTGACGATCGCGGCGCAGGCGATCGGGATCGCGCAGGGTGCGCTGGACTACGCGAACGGGTACGTGCGGGAGCGCCGGCAGTTCGGGAAGGCGATCGCGGAGTTCCAGGGTGTGCAGTTCATGCTGGCGGACATGGCGATGAAGCTGGAGGCGGCGCGGCAGTTGACGTACGCGGCGGCGGCGAAGTCGCAGCGGGGGGACGCGGATCTGACGTTCTTCGGTGCGGCGGCGAAGTGCTTCGCGTCGGACGCGGCGATGGAGATCACGACGGACGCGGTGCAGTTGCTGGGCGGGTACGGGTACACGCGGGACTACCCGGTGGAGCGGATGATGCGGGACGCGAAGATCACGCAGATCTACGAGGGGACCAACCAGGTCCAGCGGATCGTGATGGCCCGCAACCTCCCGTAACGCGCACACACACGCACCGGCGTTACAGCCACGGCCCCCGACCGCCCGTCCGCGGTCGGGGGCCGGAAAACCGTGCGACGGCGGGCGGCCGCGCTCCGTAGGCTGCCCGCCATGTCCTCCACGCCCGCCGCGACGACCACGCCGTCCGCACCGCCCGCCACGCTCAGCCTGGCCCCGATCACCCCCGAGAACATCGACGCCGCCCTCGCCCTGCGGGTCCGTCCCGACCAGGAGCACCTGGTGGCGCCGGTGGTGAAGTCGCTGGCCGAGGCGTACGCGTACGGGGAGACGGCCTGGCCCCGGCTGATCCTGGAGGACGGCCGGCCGGTCGGCTTCGTGATGGCCTTCTTCGACATCGTCTTCCACCCCGACCGCCCCGGGGACCGCCCCCGCTCCGGCCTGTGGCGGCTGCTGGTCGACGCCGGGCAGCAGCGCGGCGGGTACGGCCGCTTCGCCGTCGAGCAGGTCTGCGCCGAGATCCGCCGCCGCGGCGGCACCCGCGCCACCGTCACCTACCACCCGGGCCCGGACGGCCCGGCGGAGTTCTACGCCCGCCTCGGCTTCCGCCCGACCGGCGAGCTCAGCGGCGACCAGGCCGTCGCCGAACGGGAGTTGTAGGACCGCCACGGCCAGCCGCGGGCCGGCGGCCGCCGGGTAGGGTCCGGGGCCATGACCGAGCCGGGCTTCCTCACCGAGACCAGGGCGTTCTACGACGCCGTCGCCACCGAGTACACCGATCTCTTCCGGGACGCGCTGGACCGCATGCCGATGGACCGGGCGATGCTGGCGCTCTTCGCCGACCTGGTCCGCGCCGAGCGGCCGGACGGCAGGACGGCCGAAGTCGGCTGCGGCCCGGGCCGGATGACCGGGCCCCTGCACGGCCTCGGCGTGGACGTGCACGGGATCGACCTCTCGCCGCGGATGGTCGAGCTGGCCCGGAAGGCCCACCCGGAGGTGCCGTTCAGCGTCGGCTCGATGTTCGACCTCCCCTTCCGGGACGGGGAGTTGACCGGCGTGGTGGCCTGGTACTCGATCATCCACACCCCGGCGGATCGGCTCCCCGAGGTGTTCGCCGAGTTCGCCCGGGTGCTCGCCCCCGGCGGCCACCTGATGCTCGCCTTCCAGGTCGGCGACCGGCCCCTGCACCTGGAGCGGCCGTTCGGGCAGCCGGTGTCGCTGGACTTCCGCCGGCTGCGGCCGGAGCACGTCGAGGAGCTGGCCCGGGAGGCCGGCCTGCCGGTCACCTCCCGTACGGTCCGGGAGCCGGAGGGCGACGAGAGGACCCCGCAGGCCTACCTGCTGGCCCGCAAGCCGGTGGCCGGGGGCTGAACCGGAGGCCGGATGCCGAACGCCGCGCCGAACGCCGACGGCCGCACGTCAGGCGGCCGGGGCCGATGGCTGCCCGGAGGCGGTCGCGATCACCTCGTCCAGCACCTCGCGGGAGCGGAGCAGGTCGTCGATCGTCCGGTCGATCCGCTGGCGCTCCGCGGTGAGCTCCTCCACCAGGAGCGGGGTGGCGATCTCGTTCGGGCTGCCGTCGGAGTCCCGCATGCAGGGGAGGATCTTGTAGATGGTCCGGCTGTGCAGTCCGGCCGCGAACAGCTCCTGGATGTGCACCACCCGGTCGACGGCGGCCTCCGGGTACTCCCGGTGGCCGCCCTCGGTGCGGCGGGCGGCCAGCAGGCCCTGCTGCTCGTAGTAGCGCAGCGAGCGCTCGCTCACACCCGTCCGCCGGGCCAGTTCGCCGATCCGCATGCCGTCCACCCCGTCCCGTCCCGTGCCGCCGTCGCCGTCCGCCGTCGCCGTTCACCGGCCCCGCCCGCCGTCGCGGATCGGGCCGCCCGGAAACCTGACATCGATGGTAGCTTCCCGGTCCCGGCGCGGGGGGCGGAACCGGATAACACAGCGGTGTCCGGCCCGGCCCGACCGGGGGTGACGCGCGAGGAACAGGCGATCGTGCCATGATCCCTGCATGTCTTCCAACGTTTTCTTCGACATCGAGATCAACGGCGAGGCGGCCGGCCGGATCGTCTTCAAGCTCTACGACGACGTCGTCCCCAAGACCGCCCAGAACTTCCGCGAGCTGGCCACCGGCCAGAACGGCTTCGGCTACGAGGGCTCCGGCTTCCACCGCGTGATCCCGGCCTTCATGCTCCAGGGTGGTGACTTCACCAACCACAACGGCACCGGCGGCAAGAGCATCTACGGCGAGAAGTTCGCCGACGAGAACTTCAAGATCAAGCACGACCGCCCGGGTCTGCTGTCGATGGCCAACGCCGGCCGCAACACCAACGGCTCGCAGTTCTTCATCACCACCATCGTCACCGACTGGCTGGACGGCAAGCACGTCGTCTTCGGCGAGGTCCTCGAGGGCATGGACCTGGTCAAGAAGATCGAGGGCCTCGGCTCGCAGAGCGGCCGCACCTCGGCCAAGATCACCATCGCCAAGTCCGGCGTGGTCGCCTAAGCACCGCCGCCACCTGGCACGCACCGCCCCGGAGCGGGACGTCGGATCTTCCGATCTCCCGCTCCGGGGCGGTTTCGCGTCCGCCCCCGTACCCGCGCCCGCGCCCGGACGCCGCCCGGTTCCCGCCCCCTTTCGCGCCGGGCGCCGCCGTGCGGCGGGCAGGGTAGCCCGGAGCGCGGCCGTCCGGGCCGGAACCGGGCAATCGTGCGGCCTGCCTGCGCCGGAGCCCTACGCTCGATTCGGACGCGGCCCCAGCCGCGGCCGAACTCGACTTTGCGGCAAGGTGGTTGACCGATGATGGAGCAGGGCGCCGACGACGGCGAGGTGACCTACGAACAGGTGACGGTGGTCTCCCTGGCCGGCTGTGAGCCGGTCGGCCCGGCGCGGTTCGCCGTCCGGGTCGCCCGCGAGGGCATGACCGTCAAGCGGGTGGCGGGCTACTGGGTGCGCTGGGACGAGCGGTGGGGTCCGGAGGAGGTCCGCCACCACTCCCGCTGGATCGCGGACGAGGAGTACGTGCGGCCGGACACCGGCAGCCTGGAGGGCACCCTCGCGGTGATGGTCGCCGCGTACTGGACGGACCCGGCGGGCGCCTTCCCGCGCCGCCCGGGCACCGAGACCGTGGTGACCTTCCGGCCGGGCGAGACCGAGCACGAGCTGGTGCTGGAGCAGCCCGCGCCGCCCGTGTCGGCGGCCGCCGCCGCGCACCGCCCGGCCTCGCTGTCGGTGCAGCTGACCCACGCGCGCTGGCTGGGCGGCGACGGGCAGCCGATCCACTACGGCTTCTCGGGCGCGACCGAGGAGGCGGCCGGCGGCGAGGGGGAGTGGCTGGTCCGCTTCCCGGAGTGCGGCACCGGGCTGCTGCCGTACGTCTAGGCCGCATGGCACGTCCCGTACCCCCGCGCGTTCAGGCGGGGCTCGGAGCGGGCCGGGCCGGCGCCGCCGCGGGCCCCCAGTCGCCCGCCCGCGTCCCCACCTTGCGCGCCGGTGCGCCGGCCCAGATCTCGCCGGGGCCGGTCGAGCGGGTGAGCACCGCGTTGGCCCCGACGACGGTGCCCGCGCCGACGGTCAGCACGCCCTCCTTGCACACCACCTTGGCGCCCGCGCACAGCACCGCCCCGTCCTCGACCACCACCCGCCGCATCGCGCTCTCCTCCTGCGGCACCCAGGGGTCGGCCCGGCCGATGGTCACGCCGTTGTAGAGCGTCACGCCGGCGCCGAGGGTGGTGTACGGGTGCAGCACGGTGCCGAAGCCGCGGTGGAAGACCATCAGCCCGGGCCCGATCTCGCAGGCGGCGGGCACCTCCATCCCGTACAACGCGAGCGCCTCCTGGACCAGGCGGCCCAGGAGGCGGTGGCGACGGCGGCGGATCAGTGCGGTGACGAGTGGCATCCACTCATTGTGGTGGAGCGGTCACGCGAAGTGGCCGACTACTTGAACTCCGGCACCGCAGTGTCGTTCTTGAAGGCGTCGAAGACCTGCTTGGACTTGCCGGCGTCCCAGAGCACGGCGGACTCGCCGGTCTTGGTCCGGTAGTCCGGGTTGCCGATCGGCACGGTCAGCGACTTGCCGCTGCCGCCGTTGACGTCCTTCATGGCGAGGAAGAGCGAGCCGAGGTCGGTCAGCCCGCAGTCCTCGTCGACGATCAGGGTGCCGAGCGCGGAGTCGACCAGCGGGTAGAAGGTGAACGGGTTCATCAGGTTGCCCGGGGAGGCGGCCTGGTGGGCGAGGGCGCCGAGGAACTTCTGCTGGTTGCGCATCCGGCCGAGGTCCTGGTCGGCCATCTGGTGGCGCTGGCGGACGAAGGCCAGGGCCTGCTTGCCGGTGAGGGTCTGGTCGCCGGCCTTGAGGTCGAGCCCGGAGTCCTTGTCCTTGACGTCCTGGTCGATCTTCATCTCGACGCCGCCGATCGAGTCGACGATGCCGACGAAGCCGCCGAAGCCGATCTCGGCGTAGTGGTCGATCCGTATGCCGGTGTTCTGCTCGACGGTCTGGACCAGGAGGCGGCCGCCGCCGTTGCCGAAGGCCGAGTTGATCTTCGCGGTGGTGCCCTTGACCGGCTTGCCGTTGCTGCCCGGGTGCTCGGGGATCGGCACCCAGGAGTCGCGCGGGATGCTCATCAGGGTGTTCCCGTTGTCCCCGACGTGCAGGATCATCATCGAGTCGCTGCGCTTGCCCTCGGTGTCGTGCCCGGTGTGCAGGTCGTCCTGCTCGGAGTCGGTGAGGCCCTGGCGGCTGTCGGAGCCGACGATCAGCCAGTTGGTGCCCTTGCCCGCGGCGGGGCGGCCGGGGTAGTCGGCGAGCACGTTCTCGTGGTTGAGCTTGGAGTCCGCCCAGAACCAGGTGGAGACGGCGGTCACCATGACGGCGATCAGCAGGCCGAAGACCGACCACTTCACGATCCGCCGCCGCGGCCAGCGCCGGGCCTGGGCACCGGGCGGGCGGGTGCCGCCGGGGCCTCCGGGACCGCCGGGGCGGCCCTGACCACCCTGGCCCCCCTGCCCGCCGGGCCCGCCCGGGCCGCCGGGACCGCCAGGACCACCGGGGCGCCCCGGGCCGCCGGGACGGGCGCCGGGTGCACCGGCCCCCTGCGGCGGGACGCCGCCCAGCCGGGACTGCCCCGGTTGCCCCGGCTGCCCCCCGGGCTGTCGCGGCTGCCGTGGCGCGGCCGCCCCCGGCCCGCGCGGGTTCAGCGAGGACGGCAGCGGCGGCTCGGCCGAGCCGCCTCCACCGCTGCCGCCGTACGGGTTCCCGCCGCCCCCCGGGCGGCCCTCCTGCCACGTGTTCATGCCGACGAGGATGCCCGACCCCGGTCGGGCTGACTCCCCCCGGGGGGCCCACCAGGCCTCTTGTAGCAGTTTTGATGCACGCCCCGAATCGTTCCGCCGAAACATCCGGACACCCGCCGTTCCAGCGGCTGAAACGTTTCTTGACCAGCTCGAACACAGCGTGTTTGCATTCCAGGCATGGATCAGCGTTGGGCACTCACGCGTCGGCGGCACGTCGACCTGCGGCGCGGTGTGGCCTGTTCGCTCTGTCGCGGCTGACACGCGCCCGTCGGGTCCCCGTACTCCCCGCAGGCCCCGCACGTCCGCCGACGTAGCGCCCCGGTGCCCCGCAACGCCCCCCCGCACCGTTCCCGCACCGCCCCCGGTACCGGCCCCCACCGCGGCGCCTTCCCCCGCCGCCGCACTCCGCCGCACCGCGCCGCCCCGCTTCCAGCCAGAGGTGAAACCCATGGCCGTCGTCCTGTCCGTTTCCGGCTCCCCGTCCGCCACCTCCCGCACCACCCGCCTGCTGCGCCACGTCGACGCGCGGCTGGCGGAGCGCGGCCACCACGTCGTCCCCTTCGAGGCCCGCAGCCTGCCCGCGCACGCGCTGCTGTCGGGCGACTTCGACCACCCCGAGATCGTCGCCGTCACCGAGCTGTTCGCCCGCGCCGACGGCGTGGTCGTCGGCACCCCCGTCTACAAGGCCGCCTACTCGGGCCTGCTGAAGGCCCTGCTGGACGTGCTCCCGCAGTACGCCCTGGCCGGCAAGGCCGTCCTGCCGCTCGCGACCGGCGGCTCGCCCGCGCACGTCCTCGCGGTGGACTACGCGCTGCGCCCGGTGCTCAGCTCGATGGGCGCCGGCCACATCACCCAGGGCTGGTTCGTGCTCGACCGCCACATCACCGCCCGGGAGGACGGGACGACCCTGGTGGAGCGCGAGACCGAAACGCTGCTGGCCCCGGTCGTGGACGGCTTCGCCACGGCCCTGGAGCGGCTGGCCGCACCCGCGCTGACGAGCTGACGGACCGTCGCCGCCGGCCCGTACGGGGCGTCCCCGAGACGGGCCGCGGCGACCCCTAGGGGGAGCCGCGCCGCGGCCCGTAGAACCTTGGTTGAGAGGCTTCATTCCGGCGGATGACGAGCGCTCCGCCGCCGACTCCTAACGTGGTTCACACATCCCCACCCGCCAGGAAGCGGCCCGGTTGCGCCGGGTCCGGTGGCCAGGTCCACCGGGAGGGTGGAGACAACTCCCGGTCGAGGACTACCGCCCGCGCCATGTCGCGCGGCGGGCGGGCCCGTGAGGCTGGGGGCCAACGGGTGAGCGCATCTTCCTTAGGAGTGTCCCAGTGACGACGGCAGCAGCAGCCGTGTACGACCCCCAGCTTCCCGGCGGGGCGCCCGCCGTCGCCGCGTCGGCCCGTCAGGTCACCAAGGCGTACGGCTCGGGTGAGACCAGGGTGACCGCGCTCGACGCGGTCGACGTCGACATCCAGCGCGGCCGGTTCACCGCGATCATGGGGCCGTCGGGCTCCGGCAAGTCCACCCTGATGCACTGCCTGGCGGGCCTCGACACGGTCACCTCCGGGCAGATCCGGATCGGCGACACCGAGATCACCGGCCTGAAGGACAAGCAGCTCACCAGGCTCCGGCGCGACAAGATCGGCTTCATCTTCCAGGCCTTCAACCTGCTCCCCACGCTGAACGCGCTGGAGAACATCACGCTCCCGATGGACATCGCCGGGCGCAGGCCCGACCAGGCCTGGCTGGACCAGGTGGTGGAGACGGTCGGCCTGTCCGGCCGGCTCAAGCACCGCCCCGCCCAGCTCTCCGGCGGCCAGCAGCAGCGCGTCGCGGTGGCCCGGGCACTGGCCGCCCGGCCCGAGATCATCTTCGGTGACGAGCCCACCGGGAACCTGGACTCCCGGTCCGGCGCCGAGGTGCTGACCTTCCTGCGCCGCTCGGTGGACGAACTGGGCCAGACCATCGTGATGGTCACCCACGACCCGGTCGCCGCCGGCTACGCGGACCGCGTGCTCTTCCTCGCCGACGGCGTGATCGTGGACGAGATGTACGCGCCCACCGCCGACTCCGTCCTCGAACGCATGCGCCGTTTCGACGGCAAGCGCACCAGCTGAGCGGCGGGACGACACCATCATGCTGCTCAAGACCTCACTGCGGAGCTTCCTCGCCCACAAGGGCCGGATGGCGCTCTCGCTCATCGCCGTCGTGCTGTCGGTGGCCTTCGTCTCCGGCACCCTGGTGTTCTCCAACACCGCCACCGGCACCTTCGACAAGCTCTTCGCCGCGACCTCCTCCGACGTCTCGGTCCAGCCGCCCAAGCCGGCCGAGGACGAGGAGCAGCAGGCCGCCGTCAAGCCGCCGACCGTCCCGGTCGCGCTGGAGCGGCAGGTCGCCGCGCTGCCCGGGGTGAAGAGCGCCGTCGGCCAGGTCCTGGTCGAGAACGCCGTCATGATCAACCCGGCCACCAACAAGCTGGTCGGCCCGACCACCGGCGCGCCCACCCTGCTCGGCAACTGGACCGACACCCCGGGCAACCCGCTGAAGGTCACCTCCGGCCACACGCCGCGCGGCCCGACCGAGCTGCTGCTGGACGCGGACACCGTGAAGAAGGCCAAGCTCGCCCTCGGTGACACGCTCAGGGTCGAGAACCCCCTCGGCCGGCACGACTTCACCATCGTCGGCATCGGCACCTTCACCACCACCAACCCGGGCGCGGCGCTCGGCTTCCTGGACACCCCGACCGCCCAGCAGGCGCTGCTCGGCGGGCCGGCCTTCAGCACCGTCGAGGCGTACGGCGACGGCAGCCGCGGCGACGACCGGCTCAAGGCCGACGCGCTGGCCCAGCTCGGCGGCGGGTACCAGGTGAAGACGGCGGCCGAGCAGAAGGCCGACCGCAGCGAGCAGGTCGGCAAGGGCCTCGGCTTCATGAAGTACGCGATGCTCGGCTTCGCCTTCGTCTCGGCGATCGTCGGCGCCTTCCTGATCGTCAACACCTTCTCGATGCTGGTCGCCCAGCGCACCCGGGAGATCGGCCTGCTGCGCGCCATCGGCGGCAGCCGGCGGCAGGTCAACCGCTCGGTGCTGGTCGAGGCGCTGATCCTGGGCGTGCTCGGCTCGACCCTCGGGGTCGCGGCCGGCCTGGGCGTGGCGGTCGGCCTGATCAAGCTGATGACGGCGATCGGCATGGACCTGGAGGCGGCCGACCTGCAGATCGGGCCGGACGTGTTCGTCGCCGGGTACGCGCTGGGCATCGTGGTCACCCTGGTCGCGGCCTGGTTCCCGGCCCGCCGGGCGAGCCGGATCTCGCCGATGGCCGCGCTGCGCGACCACGGCACCCCGGCGGAGGCCCGGGCCAACCTCGTCCGCACCGGCCTCGGCCTGCTGCTGACGGCGGGCGGCGGCGCGGTCCTGGTGCTCGGCGCGGGGGCGGAGAAGGCGGCCACCGGCGGCCGGTACCTGGGCCTCGGCGTGGTGCTCACCCTGATCGGCTTCGTGGTGCTCGGCCCGCTGCTGGCCTCGGCCGTCGTCCGGGTGCTCGGCGCGCTGCTGCCGGCGCTGTTCGGCCCGTCCGGCAGGCTCGCCCAGCGCAACGCGATGCGCAACCCGCGCCGCACCGGCGCCACCGCCGCCGCGCTGATGATCGGCCTGGCGCTGGTGATCGCCTCCGCGGTGTTCAGCTCCTCGGCCGTCACCTCGACCAGCGCGCAGATCGACAAGTCGGTGGGCGCGGACTACATCGTCTCCGGCGGCCGTACCGCGATCACCCCCGAGATGATGGACGCGGTCCGGAAGACCCCGGGCATCGACCACGTCACCACCCAGCGGTTCTTCGCCGCCAAGGTCCAGCTGCCGGACGGGCAGAAGGCCAAGACCCCGCTGACCGCGGTGCCGCCGTCCTTCTTCGGCACCGACTTCCGGCCGACCGTCGACTCCGGTGCGGTGGACTCGCTCCAGCGCGGCTCGCTGGGCATCGGCGCCGCCTTCGCCAAGGACCACGGCCTGAAGGTCGGCGACCAGGTCACCGTCGACTACGGCCAGGGCCGCACCCAGACGGTGCCGGTCGGCGCGGTCTTCGGCAAGGGCGAGCTGTTCGGCGACGGCTCCTTCGTGGCCATGGACACCATGGAGAAGGTCGTCCCGGCCGCCGAGCAGCCGCCGGTGTGGACCTTCTTCGCCAAGGCCTCCCAGGGCGCCGACGTCGACCGGACGCTGACCGCGCTGGAGGACGGGCTGAAGGAGTACCCGCAGCTCACCATCAAGGACCGGGCCGGCTACAAGGAGCTCGCCCAGTCCCAGATCAACACCCTGCTCTACCTGATCTACGGGCTGGTCGCCCTCTCGATCACGGTCGCGGTGCTCGGCGTGGTCAACACCCTGGCGCTGTCGGTGGTCGAGCGGACCCGCGAGATCGGCCTGCTGCGGGCGATCGGGCTCTCCCGCCGCCAGCTGCGCCGGATGATCCGGCTGGAGTCCGTGGTGATCGCGGTGTTCGGCGCCGTCCTCGGCACCGGACTGGGCCTCGGCTGGGGCGTCACCGCCCAGCGGGTGCTGCGGGACCAGGGCCTCGGGACGCTCTCCGTCCCGACCGTCACGGTGGCGGTCACGCTGGTCGCCTCGGTGCTGATCGGCCTGTTCGCCGCACTCGTCCCGGCCTTCCGGGCCGGACGCATGAACGTCCTCGCGGCCATCGCGACGGACTGACCCGGCGCCGGGGGGCGCCGGGCCCGGACTACGGGGGAACGGGGGAACGGGGGGACCCACGGGGGACCGGGGGCACGGGGGACAGGGGCCGGGTGCGCACAGCGCCCGGCCCCTGCGCCGTGCCCCGCCCCGCAGGTCCGGGCCGGTCCGGCGGGCGTACCGTCCGTTTCCCGGGTGCTGGGATGATCGTCCGATGCTCCCCTCGGACGCCCCGCCCCTGCCCAGCGCAGCGCCCCTCACCAGCGCGGCCGCCGCCCGCTGGCGCGCCGCCCGGACCGCCTGGCGGCTGGACGGCCGCTGGCTCGCGCTGGTGCCGCTCGCGTTCGTGGTCCTGGCCGGCGCGGTGGAGCCGGACGTGGGCCGGTGCAACGTCCAGAACGTCTGCCGGGACACCTGGGGCTCGGGGCTGGCCGGCTGGTCGGTGCTGGCCGAGATCGTCCTGCTGGCCACCAGGGCCCGGGTCCGGGTGCTCGTCCCGCCGGTCGTCCTGGCGCTGCTCTGGTACCTCCCGGAGGGCCTGGTCACCCCGGTCGCCCGCTGGTCGGCGGTGCTGCTGCACGTGCTGCTCACCGCCGTCCTGCTCGGCGCCGAGTCCGGCCGCCGCCGCGCCCGCCAGCAGCTGGACGAGCTGATGGCCCCGCCCGTCCCCTATCCCTGGAGCGCCGCCGGCGGGCCCTCGCCCGTCCACCGGGACGGCCCGCCCGTGCTGCGCCGCGCCCTCGGCGTCCTGCTGCTGGTGGTCGCCGCGGCCTTCCCGGTGTACGGCCTCTGGGCGCAGGCCCGGGCGGACGGCGCCGCCGAGCGGGCCACCCGGGTGACCGGCACCGCGGACGGGAGCGACCGGGACGGCGCGCTGACCGTCCGCTTCCAGCCGCCCGGCGGCGGCCCCGAGCGCACCGCCGCCCTGGACGTCTGGTGGCAGCGCCGGCCGCAGCCCGGCGAGCCCGTCCCGCTGCTGGTGGACGGCGACTCGGTGCGCGCCCTGGGCGACGACTACGACGTCTCCGGCCAGCTGGCCGCCGGCGGCCTGATCGCCCTGCCCGGCCTGGTGCTGCTCGGCTCGGCCGCCGTCGCGAGCGCCCGCCGGGGCAGGCCCGCCTTCGCCGGAGCCGGCCCCGCGCTCGCCGTCCGGGTGCGCGCCGACGCCCGCGGCGACCTGCTGGTGCTGCCGCTGGACGGCCCGCCGGACGGCCCCGGGCTCTGGCGGCTGGTCGAGCGCGACCGCTACCGCTGGGCCCGGAACGCCGCCCCGGACGGCGCGGCCCCGGCCTGGGTGCCCGAACACCTGGAGACCGAGGACGAGGACGCCGACTACCCCGACCCGGTGCTCGACCACGACGAGGACGAGGAGGAGCACTGGGAGCTGTTCGACCGGGCGACCCCGGCCGAGGCCGCCGAGTGGCTGGCCCGGGCCGGCCGCAGCGTGCCCGCCGTGCTGTACGGCGGCCCGGACGGGCCCGACCACCAGCTCCTGGTCCGCCCCGGCCTGCTGGACGGCGACCCGCACTGGGTGGCGGCCGTGGTCGCCCCCGCCGCCCGGCCCCCGCGCGTCGGCCGGCGCTCCGGGCGCTACCGCGAGCGCGACCTGGCCGTCGCCGCGCTGACCGCCGAGACCGTCGCCGCCGCCCCGGCGGCCGGTCCGGACGCCGAGCCGCTGGCCGCCCGCCGCTGGGAGATGCCGCTGCCGCTGCGCGCGGCCGCCGGACCGGTGGCGGCCCTGGTGGTCGCCGCCGCCGTGGTGCTGCTCGACGACGACGGCTGGTGGGAGGGGCTGCTGCGCCCGCTGTGGATCGGCTCGCTGGCGATCCTGGCCTGCGCCCAGACGCTGTCCTGGCAGCTGGTCGCCGACCGCAACGGCCTGCGGGTGGCCACCGCGCTGCGTACCCGCTGCTACCGGTGGGCGGAGATCTCGGCGGCGGCGGCGCACCGGAACCTGCTCACCATCCGGCTGCACGGCGGGCGGGAGTTCTCCTTCTTCAGCCGCCCGGCGGTCTGGCTGGCCGCCCTCTTCGGCGGCCGGTACGACCCGGGCGCGGTGGCCCGGACCGTCGCCACCGCCGCCCACCGCCCCGACCTGCGCCCGGCACAGGCCCTGCCGGACCGGCTGGGCGGCCCCCAGCACCTGGTGAACCGGCTCGCGCTGACCGGCTACGCGGTGTTCACCGTCGCCCACTACGCACTCTGAACCCACCCCGGACCGCCACCGGATCCACACCGCTTCCGGCCTGCGCGTAAGGGGGAGTACGGTGTTCTTGATCACAGCACCGGCGCGGCACCGCGAGGCGTCCCCGGCAGCCCGGACCGGGACAAGACGAGGACACGTCCGCACCGGTACGGTTGGCCCCGATGAACACCAAGGCTGCTGAGGAGCTGCCGGCTGTTTCCGTGATCATGCCGGTGCTCAACGAGGAACGTCACCTGCGCACGGCGGTCCGGCGCATCCTGGACCAGGAGTACCCCGGGCCGATGGAGGTGGTGATCGCCCTCGGCCCCTCCACCGACCGCACCGCGGAGATCGCGGCCGAGCTGGTGGCCGAGGACCCGCGGGTGCGGACGGTGGCGAACCCCACCGGCCGGACGCCGGCCGGGCTGAACGCCGCGATCCGGGGCTCCCGGCATCCGATAGTCGTGCGCGTGGACGGCCACGGCCTGCTCACTCCCGGCTACATCACCACGGCGGTCCGGCTGCTCGGCGAGATGGACGCGGCCAACGTCGGCGGCATCATGCACGCCGAGGGCGAGACCGAGTGGGAGAACGCGGTCGCCGCCGCGATGACCTCCAAGATCGGCGTCGGGAACGCGGCCTTCCACACCGGCGGCCTGGCCGGCCCGGCGGACACCGTCTACCTCGGGGTGTTCCGGCGCGAGGTGCTGGAGAAGCTCGGCGGCTACAACGAGGAGTTCATCCGCGCCCAGGACTGGGAGCTGAACTACCGGATCCGCCAGGACGGCGGCCTGGTCTGGTTCACCCCGCAGCTCAAGGTGACGTACCGGCCCCGCCCCTCGGTGCGGGCGCTGGCCAAGCAGTACAAGGACTACGGCCGCTGGCGCCGGGTGGTCACCCGCTACCACCGGGGCTCGGTCAACCTGCGCTACCTCGCCCCGCCGGCCGCGCTGGCGGCGGTCCTGCTCGGGCTGGGGCTCGGCGCCGCCGTCCACCCGGCCTTCCTCGCGGTGCCCGGCGCGTACCTGCTGGGCATCCTCGGCGGTGCGGCGGTCGAGGGGCGCGGCCTGTCGTTCAAGGCCAAGGCGCTGCTGCCGGTGGCCTTCGCGACCATGCACCTCAGCTGGGGCTTCGGCTTCCTGACCTCACCGCGCTCGCTGGCCCGGAGAGTGATCGCCAGCGTCGGCCCGGCCGCCAAGGACGTGCTCTCGAAGACCGGCTGATCCGCGGATCCGCCGATTCGTTTCGGCAGCCGCCCCGGCGCCTTCTCGACGCCTCCTCGGCGGCACCGCCCGGAACCCGTCCGGGACCCGTCCGGCACCCTTCCCGGCACCGCTATCGTCGGTGCGCATGGCGACAGTTGAGGGCGGGTCGGGCGCGGCCCGGATCGAGCCGAGCGCGGACGTCGACGGACGGGCCGCGATCGGCGCCGGGACGACGGTCTGGCACCTCGCCCAGGTCCGCGAGGACGCGGTGGTCGGCGCGGACTGCGTGATCGGCCGCGGCGCGTACGTCGGCCCCGGCGTCCGGATCGGGGACCGGGTCAAGGTGCAGAACCACGCGCTGGTGTACGAGCCGGCGGTGGTCGAGGACGGGGTGTTCATCGGCCCGGCCGCCGTCCTCACCAACGACCGGTACCCGCGCGCGGTCACCCCCGACGGGCGCCCCAAGGGCCAACTCGACTGGTGTGCCGAAGGAGTGACGCTCCGTCACGGCTGCTCGATCGGCGGCCGGGCGGTGCTGGTCGCCGGGGTGACGGTCGGCCGCTGGGCCCTGGTCGCGGCCGGCGCCGTGGTGCACCGGGACGTCCCGGACTTCGCCCTGGTCGCCGGTGTCCCGGCCCGCCGGATCGGCTGGGTGGGCCGGGCCGGCGAGCCGCTGCGGCCCGCCGGGGACGGCGGCTGGCAGTGCCCCCGGACCGCCGAGCGCTACCGCGAGCGGGACGGAACCCTCGTACCGCTGTAGCTACTTGGCGCAGACGTCGGTGTCGTCCGCCTGCACCCGCTGGAGGTCCTCGGGCGCCTCGGTGGGCACCGCCGGGGTGGCGGGGGCGGTCAGCACGTCCTTGCCGAGCACCAGCAGCAGCCCGTTCTTCGGGTCGGACTTCTCGGCCGGCCGGACGGCGTCGCCGGGCAGGCCGAGGGCGGCGGCCAGGGCGCCGGCCTCGGCCTCCATGCCGCTCGGGTAGGACACCGTGGTGGTGTCGGCGGGCGGTGCGTCGCTGCCCACCGCGGCCCGGTCGAAGCCCTTCGCCCGGAGCTTCTCCACGGTCGGCCCGGACTGTCCGCGCTTGCCGCTGCCGTTGCGGACCGTCAGCTGGGCGGTCTTGAGGTGGATCGCCGGGAGGGTGGCGGCCGGCGTGGCGGGGGCCGGGGCCGCCGGGGCCACCGAGGCGTCGGCGGCCGGTGCCTCGGGGGCGGGCGGGGCGGCGGTCTCGGTCAGCGAGCGGTCGGCCGCGACCATCGCGAACAGCTGCCCGGCGTCCGGCTGCTTGAGGATCACCCGGTTCTCGTCCTTGGGGTCGTCCAGGACGGGCGCGGTGGTGAAGGTGATGTTCTTGGTGTCGACCCTGCTGATGTCCAGCGCGAGGTCCTTGAGCTTGTCCACGCTGCCGATGCCGGAGTCCACGGTGAGCGCCTTGGTGGCGGCGTCCGCGAGCTTGTAGAGCTTGGTCGGGCTGGTCAGGGTGTCGTCGCTCTTGATCTTGCGGATCATCGAGCTGATGAACTGCTGCTGGAGCGGGATCCGGGTGAGGTCGCCGCCCTGGCCGACCGCGTGCCGGGTGCGGACGAAGGCCAGCGCCTCCTCGCCCTGGACCACGTGCCGGCCCTTGGTCATCTTGAGGTGGGAGCCGGAGTCGTTGATGTCCTTGGCCGCGCAGACCTCGACCCCGCCGACGGCGGTGGACAGGCTCTTCACCGCCTCGAAGTTGACCTGCACGAAGTGGTCGACCCGGATCCCGGTGTTCTTCTCGACGGTCTTCCAGGTGCAGCCCGCGTCGCGCCCGGCCTGGCCGAGGCTGTTGTTGAACTCCTCCCGCGCCGAGCCGGGGATCTTCTTGCCCTGGGTGCTCTGGCACTCCGGGATCGGCAGCATCAGGTCGCGCGGGAGGCTGATCACCGTCGCGTTGGTGCGGTCCTTGGCGATGTGGAACAGCAGGGTGGTGTCGGCGTGCCCGGTGCTGCCCTCGTCGCCGTACTCCCGGCCGAGGCCCTCCCGGCTGTCCGTGCCGATCACCAGGACGTTCAGCGCGTCCCCGGCGGCCGGCGGGCGCTCGGACTCGTCGCCCAGCTGGACCTTGACCGAGGTCAGGTTGTCGTTGAAGTGCCGGTACAGGTAGTACGCCCCGCCGCAGCCCGCGACCATCACCAGGGCGCCCGCCCCGGCCGTCCACTTGAGGGCCCGTCGGCGCCGGCTGCGCCTGGCGAGCGCGGCGGCCCGCCGACGGGTGTCCCGGCGGCCCTCCGGGGCCGGTGCGGCGGGCTCCTCGGCGGTCGGTGCGGCGGCCCCGCGGCGCTGCCGGGGGACGCCGGGGGCCGGGTCCACCCGGTACCGTCCGGTTTCCGGTTGCTCCTCGTGCACGGGGGTTCCCTACCTTCGACCGGTCACGGCTGTGGACCGCCCGTACGGACGGGCCGATCCGGACACAGTAGACGAGCCGAACGCGGGAGTCGTTCCCGGTGTGATCTCCGCCATGTTCCGGCAATGCGGAGGTAAATACCGTACGTGGCCGACCAATTGCGGAAGCGTCCGGATCGGTCGGCGCGGCCGGCCCGGGGCGGCCGGGGTCGGCAGGGGCGTCCGGCTCAGTGCTGGGCGCAGGCGTCCACGTCGGCGGTGCGTCCCTCGAAGGTGGGCGCGGCGCCCGCCGAGGGTGACGCGTTCGCCAGCGCCGCCACCTCGGCCGTCGGCTGGCTCCCGGAGCCCGGCCCCGCCGCCGGCGAGCGGCCCGCCCCCGGGACCGGCCCCGGGGACGGCGCGGACCCGGGCGGCCGGACGGCGACCGGCCGGTCGTCCCGCAGCGCCGCGAACAGCTGGCCGGTCTGCGGCTGCACGAACTCGTCCCGGTCCGAGTCGTAGCGGTACGGGCGGCGCGGCGCGGTCAGGAAGACCACGTCCGCCGAGGGGATGCCGCGCAGGTCCTGGGTGAGGTCGTACAGCGCGCCGAGCGAGGACAGCGCGCCGTCCGCCCGGACCGAGGAGGTCGCGGCGTCCAGCACCGGCCACAGCTTCGCCGGGTTCAGCAGCACGCCCTGCGACTGCACCTTGCGGATCAGCGCGGCCAGGAACTGCTGCTGACGGCCCATGCGCTGGGTGTCGCTGCCGTCGCCCAGGCTCTCCCGGGCCCGGACGTAGCCGAGGGCCTGCTCGCCGTGCAGGGTCCGCCGCCCGGCGGCCAGGTCGAGCTTGGCGTCCTTGTCGTGGATCGGCTGCGGCACGCACACCTCGACCCCGCCGATCGCGTCCACCATCGTCTTGAAGCCGCTGAAGTCGAGGATCACGTAGTGGTCGATCCGGATGCCGCTCAACTGCTCGACGGCCCGGATCGAGCAGGCCGGACCGCCCGTCTCGAAGGCCCAGTTGAACTGCATCAGCGCGGGCCTGCTGCGGGTGCCGTCCGGCTTCTCGCAGGCGGGGACGGTGACCATGACGTCCCGCGGCACGGAGACCGCCGTCGCGTGCCTGCGGTCGGCGGCCAGGTGCAGCAGGATCGTGGTGTCCGAGCGCTGGCTGCCCGGCTCGCCGCCGTACGAGCCGTTCGCGCCGGAGCGGTCGTCACTGCCGATCAGCAGGAGGTTCTCGGCGCCCCGCGCCCCGGCGGTGCGGCTCGGCCGCTCGGCCTCCAGTTTGGCGAGCAGCCGGTCGGTGGCCGAGTCCGCGCGGATGTTGCCGTCCAGCGTGCGGTAGGCGATCCAGAGCAGCACCCCGGTGGCGACCAGCAGGAACGCGACGGCGCCGGCGGTGATCATCAGCCACCGCCGGCGCCTGCGCGGGCGTCCGCTCCCGCCCGGAGGGGTGTCCGTCGGCGGGCCGTCCTGGGCCGCGCCGTTCGTCGGGGGAGTGGCGGTCGGGGGGTGCTCGGTGTCGTCCTCGGCCATGGCAGCGATCCCTACCCGCCGGGCCCGGGCCGGGGGTTAGCCGAGGCGCAGTGTCACCCGTTCGGATTCGGTCCGCTTCTCCCACTGCCCGGCGTCCAGCGCCTGCGAGTTGCGGCAGAGCACCACCGAGGCGCCGGCCGCCAGCGGCGCCAGCAGACCGGCCTCCAGACCGGTCCAGTCGTCGTACGAGAGGGTGGACAGCACGCGGTCGCCGGGCTTCAGGCCGAGCCGTGCCGCCCCCTCCCGGGCCAGCGCCACGGTCTGCTCGCCCGTCAGCTTCAGCGGCAGCCCGTCCACCGCGGTCTCCAGCGCCGGCCCCTCCGGGGCGACGGGGGAGTACGGGGCGAAGCGGTCGCCCTGGCCGGGCACCTCGGCGGCGTAGTCGAGGAAGCCGTCCGGGCGCTGCGGGAAGCGGCCGCCGAGCGGACGCAGGGCGAGCGCGACCCGCTCGCCCTCGCAGGCCTGGGCGGCCTCCAGCCCGTCCGGGCCGCTGACCACCAGGTCGGCGGCGGCCGGGTCGCCGCCCGGCACCGCCGTCACCCCGACCGACCAGCAGGCCAGCAGCCAGACGGCGCTCTGCCAGTGGGCGGGCAGCAGCAGCGCCGCCCGGTCGCCGGGGCCGGCGTTCAGCTCGTCCTGGAGGAGGTTGGCCGTCTTGGCCACCCAGTTGTCGAAGGTCCGGGCGGACAGCTCCACCCGTTCGCCGGTGGCGTCGTCGTAGAAGGTGACCAGAGGGGCCGCGGGATCGACCGAAGGCGTGCCGCCGCGCAGGAATGCGTGCAGCAGCTCGACGGGGGTGCGGGCGTCGGCAGCGAAGGGCGCAGTCATGGTGCGCCCCAGCCTACGGCCTTCGGGTGGGAGGTCGGGAGGGGCGGCCGAACGGGCGCGGAGCGGCGTGGCGGGCGGTCCGGTTTGCGGCGACGATCCGGTTTATGCGCCTCTCACTTCCGGCCGCCCTGCTCGCCGGCTGCACCGCCGCCCTCCTGCTCCAGCCCGCCGCCGGTGCGACCCCCTCGTCCGCCCCGCGCCGCCACGACTTCGCCGGCGGCGGCTCCACCACCACGCTCCCGCTGCCCGCCGGGACCGGTCTCGCCCCGCGCGGCACCGCACCGTTCGAACTCCTCGGCCTCGGCTGGGACGGCCCGGCGGACGCCCTCGCCGGCGCGGTGCTCCGGGTCCGCACCCGGGACGCGGCCACCGGCCGCTGGAGCGGCTGGCACCGGCTGGAGGCCGACGCCGAGGACGGCCCCGACCACACGGCGCACGGCGCCACCGCCCCGCTCTGGACCGGCCGCAGCGACGGCGTCGCCGTCGAGTTCCGGCCCGGGCCCGCCGGAGCACCGCCCGGACTGCGGCTCGACCTGGTCGACCCGGGACACGGCGCCGCCCCGGCCGCCGTACGGACCCTGCCCGCGGAACCGCCGACTGCGCCGCCCGCCGGGCCGGCCAAGGGGCAGGCCCCGCGCCCGAGGATCGTCACCCGGGCCGGATGGGGCGCCGACGAGTCGCTGCGCGACCCGGAGTTCGAGTACACCGGCCCGGTCCGCGAGGTCTTCGTCCACCACACGGCCACCACCACCGACTACGCCTGCGCCGACGCGCCCCGGGTGGTCCGGGCGATCTACCAGTACCACGTGAAGACCAACGGCTGGCGGGACATCGGCTACAACTTCCTGGTCGACCGCTGCGGCACCGTCTACGAGGGCCGGGCCGGCGGCGTCGACCAGCCCGTCCACGGCGCCCACACCCTCGGCTTCAACACCGACTCCGCCGGCGTCGCCGCCCTCGGCACCTACACCGGCGACCAGCCGTCCCGCCCCCTCCTCGACGGCCTCGCCGCCCTCGCCGCCTGGAAGCTCGGCCTCGCCGCCCGCCCCGCCGACGGCCGCGCCCGCCTCACCTCCTCCTCGGACGCCAGCCGCTACCCCAAGGGCAGCACCGTCGACTTCGACGCCGTCTCCGGCCACCGCGACGCCTTCGACACCGAGTGCCCCGGCAACGCCCTCTACGCCCGCCTCCCCGCCCTGCGCGCCGCGGCGGCCCGCCTCCAGACCCGCTGACCCCGGGGCCCTCCGCCGTCCCTCCCGCGCTGTCCGACCCCCCGCGTATCGTTCATGTCCGGAGGCGACCCGGGAGGCGACGGCGGTGGAAGCGGTACGGCGCTGGCGCCCGGGCTTCCCGCTGGACGTCGCCCGCACCCTGCTCCCGCTGCGCCGCGGCCCCGCCGACCCGGCGTACCGCAGCACCGGCGACGGCGCCGTCTGGCGCGCCTCCCGCACTCCGGGCGGCATCGGCACCCTGCGGGTGCTGCCGCGTCCGGCCGCCGGCGAGGTCGAGGCGAGCGCCTGGGGCCCCGGCGCGGACTGGCTCCTCGACCGCCTCCCCGCCCTGCTCGGCGCCGAGGACGCCCCGGAGGCGCTGGTCCTGCCGCCCGGCCCGCTGCGGGACGCCCAGCGCCGTACCGCCGGGGTCCGGCTGACCAGGACGGGCCTGGTGCTGGAGTCGCTGGTCCCGGCGATCCTGGAGCAGAAGGTCACCACCGACGAGGCGTACCGCGCCTGGCGCCTCCTGCTGCGGGACTTCGGCACCCCGGCGCCGGGCCCGGCCGAGGGCATGCGGGTGGCGCCGTCGGCCCGCGAGTGGGCACTGGTGCCGAGCTGGGAGTGGCACCGGGCGGGCGTGGACCCGAAGCGCTCGGGCACGGTCGTGCGCGCCGTCCGCCTGGCGCCGCGGCTGGAGGAGGCCTCGGCCATGGGCCACGAGGAGGCCTTCGCCCGCCTCACCGCCGTCCCCGGCATCGGGCCCTGGACGGCCGCCGAGACGCTGCAGCGCAGCAACGGCGACCCGGACGCGGTCTCGGTCGGGGACTTCCACCTGCCCAACCTGGTCGGCTGGGCGCTGGCCGGCCGCCCCCGCAGCGACGACGCCCAGATGCTCGCGCTCCTGGAGCCCTACCGCCCCCAGCGCCACCGGGTCTGCCGCCTCCTGCTGGCCACGGCCGCCCACGCCCCCCGCTACGGCCCCCGGCTGACCCCCAACGACCACCGCCACCGCTGACCCCGGCGGCTGCCGCTACCGGACGGTGATGAAGGCCTCCGCGTCGCGTTCCGGACGGACCTTCGGCTCCTCCGCCGGCCGGCCGACGGCGACGGCGCCCATCGGGTCCCACCCCTGCGGGAGGTCCAGCGCCTCCCGCACGGTGTCGCGGCAGAACATGGTGGACGAGACCCAGGCGGAGCCGTACCCCTCGCCGGTGAGCGCGACCAGCAGGTTCTGCACGGCGGCGCCGGCGGCGACGGTGAACATCTCCCGTTCGGCGGCGGCCCGGCGCGGGTCCGGGTAGTCGTGCGAGCCGTCCGTCACCAGGCAGGGCACCACCAGGTACGGGGCGTCGCGCAGGACGTCGCCGCGGGCGGTGCGCCGGGCGATCTTCGCCTCGTCCCAGCCGTCGAGTTCGCGCAGGTCGCGCTGCCAGGCGGCGAGCATCGCGTCGAGCAGCCGGACCCGGGTGTCCGCCGACTCCAGCAGCACGAACCGCCAGGGCGTGGTGTGGTGCGGGGCGGGCGCGGTGACGGCGGCGGCGACGGCGCGGCGGACGGCGGCCGGGTCGACCGGCTCGGTGGTGAAGGAGCGGACGGTGCGCCGCAGGGTGACGGCCTGCCGCAGCGCCTCGGAGGTGCCGAGCCGGAACATGTCGTCGACGGCGGGCCGGACCAGCGGCCGGGCGCCGTCGCCGTCCTCGGCGGTGACGAGGTGTCCGAGTCCGCGCACGACGGCGACCGGGACGCCGCTGGCCTTGCCCTTCACCAGGTCGGCGGCGGCGGCGAGTTCGTCGGCCGTCGCGGTGACGGTCATCTCCAACCGGTTGCCGTGGCTGTCGGTGCGGCCGCGGTGGTCCTCCAGGACGGAGAGGCCCGCGGCGCCGATCGCCACGTCGGTCAGCCCGTTGCGCCAGGGCCGGCCGAAGGTGTCGGTGACGACGACGGCGAGCCGGCGGCCGGTCAGCCGCTGGAGCCGGGCCCGCAGCGCCCGGGCGGAGGCGTCCGGGTCCTCGGGCAGCAGCAGCACGGTGCCGGGGGCGGTGTTGGAGGCGTCGACCCCGGCGGCGGCCATGACGAGGCCGTTGCGGTTCTCCACGATCCGGACCGGCCCGCGCCGGGCGACCACCCGGACGGTCTCGGCGTCGATCGCGGCCTCGCGGTCGGCGGCGTGCAGCAGCCGGCCCTCGGCCTTGCTGACGATCTTCGAGGTGACCAGCAGGATGTCGCCGTCCTGGTACGTCCCCGCCTTGGCGATGAGCTCGCCGAGGTCCGCCCCGGCCGCGACCTCGGGCAGCCCCTCGACGCCGAGGACCTCCAGCGTCACTTGCGCACCTGCTCGGCCAGCGCGAGCGCCGCCCGCGCCATCTCGGCGGTGGCCTCGACGTCGGTCATCAGCAGCGGGACGGCCCGGCAGGCGATCCCGGCGGCCTCGACGGCGGCCACCGAGGCCTCGTCCACGGTGTCCACCAGCCATCCGTCGACGAGCGCCGGCCCGTAGTCGAGCGCGACCGCCTCCGCCGTGGCCTCGACGCCGACGGCGGCGAGCACCTTGTCGGCCATGCCGCGCACCGGCGCCCCGCCGATGATCGGGGAGAGCCCGACCACCGGCGCGGGCGCGGCGGCGACCGCCTCCCGGATGCCGGGGACGGCGAGGATGGTGCCGATCGAGACCACCGGGTTGGACGGCGGGAAGAGGATGACGTCCGCCTCGGCGATCGCCTCCAGCACACCGGGCGCGGGCTTGGCGGTGTCCGCGCCGACCGGGACGATCGCCTCGGCGTCCACCTCGGCGTGCAGCCGGACCCAGTACTCCTGGAAGTGGACCGCCCGGGTGCCCTGCTCGTCGGTGATCCGCACGTGGGTCTCGACCCGGTCGTCGCTCATCGGCAGCAGCCGCACGCCCGGCTTCCAGCGCACGCACAGCGCCTCGGTGACCTGGCTGAGGCTGTACCCGGCGGTGAGCATCTGGCTGCGCACGAGGTGGGTGGCGAAGTCGCGGTCGCCGAGCCCGAACCACTCGGGGCCGACGCCGTACTCCTTCATCTCGGCCTTGATGGACCAGGTCTCGTCGGTCCGGCCCCAGCCCTGTTCCTCGTGGATGCCGCCGCCGAGGGTGTACATCACGGTGTCGAGGTCGGGGCAGACCTTGAGGCCGTAGAGGTGGATGTCGTCGCCGGTGTTGCCGATGACGGTGATCTCGTCCTGCGGTCCGACCGCCGCGAGGAGTCCGCGCAGGAAGCGCGCCCCGCCGATTCCGCCTGCCAGTGCCACGATGCGCATGGGGTTCATCCTGCCACGGTCCGACTTTCCGTCAGCCGTGATCAGTGCGACCCGGCCTGCGCCTGCCGCCCGGTGTGCTGCTCCTGGTGCTGCTCGGGGACGGCGGTGGCGCCGTACTGGTTCATCTCGGTCAGGCCGGGGGCGTAGAGGTGGATGGAGACGGCGGGTTCGAGCGCGCCGTTGACGACCTCGTGCAGGTAGCCGGAGGAGAACACCCGCTGCCCGCCGGGCCGCAGGGTGCGGGCGATCGCGCCGCTGGGGTCACCCCCGGCCGAGGGCTGGGGGAGGGTGAGGGAGCGCTCGATCAGCTCGCCCCGGACGACGCTCATCACGCCGGAGGACTCGCCGTGGTCGTGGAAGCCGCTGGACTGCCCGGGCAGCCAGCTGAGCAGCCAGACCTCGTAGCCGGGGCCGGTCTCCAGCCGGGCGTACCAGCGGGTCAGCGCGTCGTAGCGGACCAGCGGCTCCCATCGGGAGCGGTCGGCGGCGATCTCGCGCACCAGCCGGGCGTACTCGGCGACGGTGGTGGGGTGGGCGGGCAGGTCGGTGCGCGCCAGGTGCGGGAAGGCGAGCGGGTCGCCGGCGATGGAGACGTCGCTGAGGCCGTCGGCCCACTGGCGGGTCCGGGCGTCGGCGGGGGTGCCGGTGCGGACGGTGGCGGGGCCACGGCGGGAGAGCTTGTTGCGGTCGCGGTTCCGCTTGCGGATGCGGATCATGCGCACGGGAGTCGTCCTCGGAAGGGTCGGCCGGTTCGTCGGGATCGGCCGGATCCGGGATGTCCTGGGACGGGAATCGCGGGCGGCCTCTGTGCTTCCTGGGGGCGGCGCGCGGTGGGACGCGGGCGCCTAGATACAGCAGGAACAGAGGCGACAACAAGAGTTCACGGCACGGCGGAGCGTGGAACCGCTCCGGGGGCTGGCGAACTCTGACATAGGAGCAAGGACACCGCATCCGCAGGGGCGGTGTCAAACCGAAGGATGCGGCATTCGAGTGGGTTAGGTCCGGATCTTTCCCTGATGGGGTGATTCATCACTCTCTATGTTTCGATGGGAAGATCGCCGGGAAGGCAGGCCGATGACCGGCCTGTGACGGTGACCGAGCGTCACCCGGTGAATGGTTGCGGATGGTTCGGCACCGTTCAGGACCTTGAGGTGGAAGGTCCGATGTGTCCGGATATGTACACTATTCGTAACGGCTTGGTGCCAGGGAGTGAATCCCAGCCCCAATACCAGAGCTCGGCTTGACTGGGCCAGAGTGACGCAACTGTAATTTCACTCGTGTCGTCAGCCGCACGAGGCAACGGCAACCACGGGGACGCCAAGTAGGGGCAGAGGAGGCGCGCCACATGAGCGAGCTCTTTGAGCTGTTGATCGGGGACGGCATCGCGGAGGACGAGGAGGAACTCGGCTGGCAGGAGCGCGCGTTGTGCGCCCAGACCGACCCCGAGTCCTTCTTCCCCGAGAAGGGCGGCTCGACCCGCGAGGCCAAGAAGGTCTGCCTCGCCTGCGAGGTCCGTTCCGAGTGCCTGGAGTACGCCCTCGCCAATGACGAGCGTTTCGGCATCTGGGGCGGCCTCTCCGAGCGCGAGCGCCGTCGGCTCAAGAAGAGCGCGGTCTGACCGGGCGGCCCCCGCCCCCCGCTGACCCTTCGACAGCGACGGACAACCGCACAGCTGTACGGGCGCCTCACCGCGGTGGTGGGGCGCTTTCGTGTTCCCGGGGCCCCTTCACCGTCCCCGCACGCACACCCCGGACGAAGCGGCCACCCGGAGCCGTTAGTGTGGTGCGCCATCCGGTTGCCGTTCACCGGCTGTGTCCACCGAGAACTGGGGCCCGCGCACGCGATGACCGTCTACAGCCACCAGAGCGGCTCCACCGCTTCCCGGCCGCCCGCCTATCCGCGCCACCTGGTCACCGCCGTGATCGTCTCGCACGACGGCGCCCGCTGGCTCCCGCGGGCCATGGCCGGCCTGCTCGGTCAGGACCGCCAGGTCCAGCGCGTCCTCGCGGTCGACACCGGATCCACCGACAACTCTCCGCAACTGCTCGCGGACACCCTCGCCGACTGGCTGCCCGAGAGCGGACCGCTGGTCCTCGGCCGCCGGGCCGGCTTCGGCACCGCCGTCCACGAGGCCGTGGCGGGCAGCGCGCCCCTGCGCCCGGAGGACCTCCCGTACCGGCTCGACCCCTCCGGCTACGACCCGGTCACCGGCGGCTGGGACGACTTCGGCGACCCGCTCGCCCAGGAGGACGACCTCGGCCGCGGCGGCCCGCGCGAGACCCGGCCGGTCGAGTGGCTCTGGCTGCTGCACGACGACTGCGAGCCGCAGACCGACGCCCTGCGCCGACTGCTCCAGGTCGCCGACTCCACCCCCAGCGCCGCCGTGGTCGGCCCCAAGCTGCGCAGCTGGTACGACCGCCGCCAGCTCCTCGAGGTCGGCGTCACCATCGCCCGCTCCGGCCGCCGCTGGACCGGCCTCGACCGCCGCGAGCAGGACCAGGGCCAGCACGACCAGGTCCGCCCGGTGCTCGCCGTCTCCAGCGCCGGCATGCTGGTGCGCCGGGACGTCTTCGAGGAGCTCGGCGGCTTCGACCGGGCCCTCCCGCTGATGCGGGACGACACCGACTTCTGCTGGCGGGTCAACGCCGCCGGCCACCGCGTGGTGGTCGCCCCCGACGCCGTGCTGCGGCACGCCGAGGCGGCCGCCCGCGAGCGCCGGGCGATCGACTGCGGCCCCGCCCACCCGCACCGGATGGACAAGGCCGGCGCCGTCTACACCCTGCTCACCAACTGCAAGGGCGCGCTCTTCCCCTACGTCCTGCTGCGGCTGGTGCTCGGCACCCTGCTGCGGGCCGTCACCAACCTGCTCGGCAAGGACCCGCGCCAGGCCTTCGACGAACTCGCCGGCCTCGGCCACGAACTCGTCCGCTTCCCACGGCTGTTGGCCGGGCGCAAACGCCGCGCCAAGTCCCGGTCGGCGGACGCCCTGGACGACCGCACGCTCTTCCCGGCCCCCGGCGCCACCACCCGGCTGGCGGTCGAGGGCGTCGTCGGCTCGCTCGGGATAGGGGGCGGCGACGACACCGGCCGGCACGGCTCGGCCGAGGCCGGCGGCGACGAGGACGCCGAGGACCTGGTCGTCGAGCAGTTCGCCCTGCTCAAGAAGCTCGCCCGGCGCCCGGCGCCGGTGCTGTTCGCGGCCCTGCTGGTGTTCGCCCTGATCGCCTGCCGCGGCCTGCTCGGCAGCGGCGAGCTGTTCGGCGGCGCCCTGCTGCCGGCGGCCGACGGGGCCGGCGGCCTCTGGTCGATGTACGCGGACGCCTGGCACCCGGTCGGCACCGGGTCCACCGCCGCCGCACCGCCGTACCTCGGCGTGCTCGCGGTGCTCTCCTGGATCCTGTTCGACCACGCCGACCTCGCGCTCACCCTGCTCGTGGTGCTCTCCGTCCCGCTCTCCGCGGTCAGCGCCTACCTGGTGTCCCGGCCGCTGCTGGACTCCAAGCTGGTCCGCGCCTGGGCCAGCGCCACCTACGCGCTGCTGCCCGCCGCGACCGGCGCGCTCGCCCAGGGCCGGATCGGCACCGCCGTGCTCGCCGTGCTGCTGCCGCCGCTGGCCCGCGCCGCCGCCATCGCGGCCGGCCTCGGCATCCGCGCCGAGAGCGCCGCCAAGGGCGCCCGCCCGGGCTGGCGCCCGGTCTGGATGACCGTCCTGCTGCTCACCCTGGCCACCGCCTTCGTCCCGATAACGTGGGCGCTCGCGGTGCCGCTCTGCCTGGCGATGCTGGTCGTCGGGGTGCTGCGCGGCAGCGCCTTCGGCTCCGGCGGCGCGGCCCTGCGGCCGCTCGGCCTGCGCGTCCTGGTGATCCTGGCGGTGCCGGTCGCGGTGCTGGCCCCGTGGTCGCTCAAGGTGCTGTCGCACCCGCAGTGGCTGCTGCTGGAGGCCGGGCTGCCCGGTCTGCACGGCACCGGCGCGAGCGCGGCCGGCCTGCTGCTGGTCAACCCGGGCGGCGCCGGGGTGCCGCCGGTCTGGCTCTCGGCGGGTGTCGTGCTGGCCGCCCTGGCCGCGCTGCTGCGCGCCGACCGCCGCCGTGCGGTGCTCGTCGCCTGGGGCGCGGCCGGCGCCGGCCTGGTCTTCTCGGTCGTGGTGGCGGGCACCTCCGTCACCCCGGCCTCCGGCGGTCCGGCGGTGCCCGCCTGGACCGGCCCGGCGACCCTGATCGCCGGGCTCGCCCTGCTCGCCGCCGCCGCGATCGGCGCCGACGGGGCCAACGCCCGCGTCGCCGGGATCGCCTTCGGCTGGCGTCAGCCGGTGGCCGCCCTGGTGGTGGCCTCGGCCGTGCTGGCCCCGCTGGGCACCGGCCTGTGGTGGGCGCTGACCGGCGCCGGCGGCCCGCTGCACCGCGGCCAGGCCGACCAGGTCCCCGCGTTCATCGCCGAGGAGGCCGGCACCACCGACCGGGCCCGCACCCTGGTCGTCACCGGGGAGAAGGGCGGCGGCGCGGTCCGCTACACCGTGCTGCGCGGCGCCGGTCTGACGCTCGGCCAGGCCGAGTCCACCGTCGACCCGGCGACCGGCACCCAGGACGGCCTGAACAAGATGGTCGGCAGCCTGCTGGCCGGCTCCGGCGCCGACCAGGCCAGCGCCCTGGCCGGCTACGGCATCGCCTACGTGCTGGTCCAGCAGCCGGTGATCGACGCCTTCAAGGACGTCCTGGACACCACCCCCGGCCTGGTCAAGGCCAACCAGGACGGCGCCGCCGCGCTCTGGCAGGTCAACGGCACCCCCGCGGTCCGCGCGGTGATCACCGCCCCGGGGGCCACCCCGGTGGTCGTCCCGTCCGGGGCCCGCGACCTGTCCGCCACCGTCCCGGCCGGCCCGGACGGCCGGGTGCTGCGGCTCGCCGAGTCCGCCGCCCCGGAGTGGAAGGCCACCGTCAACGGCACCGCGCTGGAGCCCACCACGGTCGACGGCTGGGCGCAGGGCTTCAAGCTCCCGGCCGCCGGCGGCAAGCTGGCCGTCACCCGCGAGGGCGGCGCCGCCCACACCGGCTGGATCTGGGCCCAGGTGCTGCTCGGCCTCACCATCCTGGTGCTGGCCCTGCCCGGCCGCCGCAGCCACAAGGACGACGACCTGCCGGAGGAGGCCGTCGCCACCGCCGCGCTGGCCGCCGCCGCCCAGGCGCAGGCCCCCGCCCCCGGCAGCCGCCGGGCCCGCCGGATGGCCGAGCGCGGCGAGGGCGCGGAGGGCGCCGAGGGCGGTGCCGAGGAGTCCGGGGTGTACGACCGGCCGGGCGCGATCCCGGCCCAGCCGAGCTCCGAGCCGGTGACCGGCGCCGTCCAGGCGGCCGCCGCCATCCAGGACGCCGAGCAGTACACGGACCCGTACCAGGCGTACCAGCAGGCCGACCCGTACAGCTACGACCAGTACGCGGCCCAGCAGCCGGTCGCCGCGCCGTACGGCGGCCAGGGCTACGACACCCAGGGGTACGACGCCCACGGGTACGGCCGGCAGCAGGGCTACGAGCAGCCGTACCAGCCCGAGCAGCAGCCGTACTACGAGGTCCACGGCTACGACGGCGGGCAGCAGCCCGAGCAGCAGCAGCCCTGGCTGCCCGGCCAGTCGCAGGGCGAGGCCCCGTACGACCCGAACGACCCCAACGGCCCCGGCCGGTACCCGCACCAGCACGGATCGGGGAGCTGACCCGCGATGAAGAAGCCCGCATTCAGGAAGAAGTCCGGCGCCGGCGAGGCCGCCGAGCCGGCCGGGCCCGCCGTCGCGGCGGAGCCGTCCGGCCCGGCCCGGACGTCCCGCCCCGGCCGCGGCCGCGGCCCGCTCGCCGGGCGAGCCGGAGGAGCCGGAGGAGCCGGGCGAGCCGGAGGAGCCGAGGGGGCCGGAGCAGCCGGGTCCGGCGGGGCGGCGAAGACCACCCAGTCCCTGCTCGCCGCGGCCGTGGTGCTCGCGGCGGTGTTCGGGATCGCCCAGGTACGCCCGCCGGCCGCCCCGGCCAAGGCCGGCACCGGAGCCGCCGCGACCACCGCGCAGGTCGAGCGGACCTCGGTGGTCTGCCCGCAGCCGGTCCAGGGCCTGACCGGCTCGACCACGCTCACCGCCTACACCCCGCCCGGGACGGGCTCCGCCACCGGCGGGGCCGGCTGGCTCTCCGACGCGGCCGCGCCCGCCGTGCCCGCCGCCCAGCCGACCACCGCCCCCGCGGCCCCGGCCGCCGCCACCCCGGCCCCGACCGGCTCGGGCGCCCCGGGCGCCCCGGTCCAGGACAAGAACGCGGCGCCCGCCGACGCCCGGTTGACCGTGCCCAAGCCCGGCACCCCGGCCACCGGCCCGGCCGCCAACGGCGACGCCGCGCCCGGCACCGGGGCCGTCGCCACCGGCGCCCTCGCCCCCGGCTTCACCGTCACCCAGACCACGGTGGTCACCGAGCAGCGCGGCCTCGGCCTGTCCGGCCTCACCTGCACCCCGGCCGCGACCAGCTTCTGGTTCGCCGGGGCCAGCACCGCCGCCGACCGGGTCGACTACCTCAGCCTGGTCAACACCGAGTCCGCCGCCGCGGTGGTGGACATCAAGCTGTACGGCGACAAGGGCCTGATCGACAACGACGCCGCCAACGGGATCACCGTCTCGCCCGGCAGCTCCCAGGCCGTCCTGCTGTCGACCCTCACCAAGGGCGCGGTCGCCGACCTCGCGGTGCACGTGGTGGTGCGCTCCGGGCGGGTCGGCGCCGCGCTGCACGCCGCCGACGGCGGCAAGGGCGCCGACTGGGTCCCCGCCTCGGACGCCCCGGCCCCGGTCCAGGTGATGCCCGGCCTGCCCGCCGACACCGCCTCCGCCCGCCTGGTGGTCTGGGCGCCGCCGGAGGACGACGCCGACCTGAAGATCCAGCTGTCCGGCAAGAACGGCTGGTTCAGCCCGGCCGGCAACGAGTCGATCCACGTCAAGGCGGGCATGGTGGCCGCCGTCGACCTCGGCAAGCTCACCCGGGACGAGGTCGCCGGGCTGCGGTTGTCGCCCAGCGACGACAAGCACCGCACCCCGGTCGTGGCCGGGCTGCGGGTCGACCGGGCGGCGGCCAACGGCAAGACCGACGCGGCCTGGCTGACCGGCAGCGACCCGGTCGGCGCCCGCGCCACCGTCGCCGACAACCGGGCCGGCGCCTCCACGCTCTACCTGACCTCCAGCGGCGAGGCCGCCACCGTCCGGGTCACCGCCTCGGCCGGCAGCGGCGGCGGCACCCCGGCCACCAAGGAGGTCCAGCTGCCGGCCGGCGGCACGGTCGCCCTCCCGGCGCCCGAGCCCGCCGGGCTGAACGGCGTCTTCGCGCTCACCGTGGAGACCGTCTCCGGCGGCCCGGTGGTGGCCGCCCGGATGCTCTCCCTGCCGGCCAAGGACGTGCCGATGTTCACCGTCCAGGCGCTGCGCGACGACCGCAGCACCGTCAAGGTCCCGCAGGCCGGCCAGGACCCGGGCGTCGTCCTGCGCTGAGCGCGCCGAGCGGGGCCCGCGCCGGACACCCGGCGCGGGCCCCGACCCGTCTCAGTCCTCGTCGTAGCGCGGGTCGATGGCGTCCGGCGACAGCCCGAGCAGCTCCGCGACCTGTTCGATCAGGATCTCGTGCACCAGCGCCGCGCGGTCCTCCCGGGTCTTCGCCCGGATCTCCACCGGCCGCCGGTACACCACGATCTGGCTCTTGCGCCCCTGCTGGCCCGGCGACACCCGCCCCAGCGGCACGCCGTCCTCGGCGTCGGCGCCGTCCGGCTCGTGCAGCGGCACCTCCTGGACGGCGAACTCCACCTCGATCAACTGCGGCCAACGCCGTTCGAGGCGCTCCACCGACTCGCGCACGTAGTCGTCGAACAGTTCGGAGCGGGTGAGCGAGATCGGCACCTGGGGCGGCGCCAGCGGGCCGCGCAGGCCCCGCCCGTGCCGGTCGCGGTGCCGGGGGCGGCGCGCCGGGCCTGTCGATGACTGCGGTGCGGAGCTGTCCATATCACTGCCGAGGGTAGTCCTTGGACGGTCGGAAGTGGACCACTCCGACCGGGAATCGCACGGGGCGTCGGATACGCGGACCCGGCGCCCGCGGGGCGACACGGCACCCCCTCCGGGCAGGCGGTCTTCGCTCCCCGGCGGGGAGTGCGGTACCGTCCACCCTCGTGAGCTCTGTACGTCGTTGTTCGCGGACCGCGTGCGGCCGGCCGGCCGTCGCGACGCTGACGTACGTCTACGCGGACTCCACCGCCGTCCTCGGGCCGCTCGCCACCTACGCCGAGCCGCACTGCTACGACCTGTGCGCCGAGCACGCCGAGCGCCTCACCGCCCCGCGCGGCTGGGAGGTCGTCCGGCTCGCCGCCGAGGCCGGGCCGCTGCGCCGCAGCAGCGACGACCTGGAGGCGCTGGCCAACGCCGTGCGCGAGGCCGCCCGCCCGCAGACCCCCCGTCAGGGCCGCGGCTTCGAGGGCGAGTCCACCGAGGGCGGCCGCCGCGGCCACCTCCGGGTGCTGCGCTCGCCCGACAACTGACACCCCTCCCGGTACGGGGCGTCCCCGGTCCTGGCACGGGGCGTTCGTCCGGCCCGGGTACGCTGCCCGTCTACCGTCACCGCGCCCGTCGACCGACGCGCGGTGGCCCCGACGTTTCGTGATCAGTCCTAAAACCAGGGTGGAGCCGCAGTGCGCGACCTCAAGCAGCTCGTGAAGGCGTACGACGTCCGAGGCGTTGTCCCGGACCAGTGGGACGAGAGCCTGTCCCGGGCCTTCGGTGCCGCGTTCGTGCAGGTCACCGGCGCGACCGCGATCGTGGTCGGGCACGACATGCGGCCCTCCTCGCCGTCGCTGAGCCTGGCCTTCGCCGAGGGCGCCGCGGCCTACGGCGCCGACGTGGTGCAGATCGGGCTGTGCTCCACCGACCAGCTGTACTACGCCAGCGGCAAGCTCGACCTGCCCGGCGCGATGTTCACCGCCAGCCACAACCCGGCCCAGTACAACGGCATCAAGCTGTGCCGGGCCGGCGCGGCCCCGGTCGGCCAGGACACCGGCCTGTCCGAGATCCGCGAGCTGGTCGAGTCCTGGACCGCCGAGGACGACACCGTCACCGTCCCGGCCAGGGACGTGAAGCCGGGCGCGCTGTCCGCCCAGGACACCCTGCGCGGCTACGCCGACCACCTGCTGGGCCTGGTCGACCTCACCGCGATCCGCCCGCTCAAGGTCGTGGTGGACGCCGGCAACGGCATGGGCGGCCACACCGTGCCGACCGTCTTCGACGGCCTGCCGATCGAGCTCGTCCCGATGTACTTCGAGCTGGACGGCACCTTCCCGAACCACGAGGCCAACCCGCTCGACCCGAAGAACCTGGTCGACCTCCAGGCCAAGGTCCGCGAGGTCGGCGCCGACGTGGGCCTAGCGTTCGACGGCGACGCCGACCGCTGCTTCGTCGTGGACGAGCGCGGCGAGCCGGTCTCCCCGTCGGCGATCACCGCCCTGGTCGCCGTCCGCGAGATCGCCCGCGCCCGGGCCGCCGGCGAGGCCGAGCCGACCGTCATCCACAACCTGATCACCTCCTGGACCGTCCCCGAGGTGGTCCGCGAGCTCGGCGCCAAGCCGGTGCGCACCCGGGTCGGCCACTCCTTCATCAAGCAGGAGATGGCCGAGACCGACGCCGTCTTCGGCGGCGAGCACTCCGCGCACTACTACTTCCGCGACTTCTGGCGCGCCGACACCGGCATGCTGGCCGCGCTGCACGTGCTGGCCGCGCTCGGCGGGCAGCCGTCCGCGCTGTCCGGGCTCACCGCCGAGTACGACCGCTACGCCGCCTCCGGCGAGATCAACAGCACCGTGGCCGACCAGGCCGCCAGCACCGCCGCCGTCCGCGCCGCCTACGCGGGCGGGGAGGGCACCACGGTGGACGAGCTGGACGGCCTGACCGTGGCCGGCCCGGACTGGTGGTTCAACCTGCGCGCCTCCAACACCGAGCCGCTGCTGCGCCTGAACGTCGAGGCCAAGGACCCGGCGAAGATGGCCGAGCTGCGCGACGGCGTGCTCGCCGTCGTCCGCGGCTGAGCCCCTCGCCCGACGCCGAGCCCGGGCCCCCGACCGGGCTCGCGCCCGCGCGGAGCGCCTGAGCACGGGCCCCGGTGCCCCGGCCGGTAGGGTTTCCTATCGGCCGGGGCACCTCCGTGCCACCCCCGAACCTTGGAGAGCCCCATGAAGCTCGAATCCTTCCTGCTGGAGATCCTGGTCTGCCCGCAGTGCCGGGCCGCGCTCGTCGAGGGCGGCACCGAGGAGCAGCCCGAGCTGGTCTGCACCGGCGCGGACTGCGGCCTCGCGTACCCGGTCCGCGAGGGCATTCCGGTCCTCCTGGTGGACGAGGCCCGCCGCCCGGCCTGATCCTGGGGGCGACGCCCGGGACGAAGCCCGGGCGGAAGCCCCGGGACGAAGCCGCCCCGACCGCCCCGACCGCCCGTCCAGGACCGCAGCCGGAGGTTCGCCGCATGCTCGACGACACCCTGCTCGACGACCCGGCCGCCCTCCAGCGCGCCGACCACGACCGCGCCCTGCTGGCCCTGGCCGGCGCCGGTGCGCGGGTCCGCACCGCACTGCGGCAGGCCGAGGCGGCCGGCCTCGACCGGCTGCGGCCGGACGGTCGCCCGCGTGCCGTCCTGGTCGCCGGGCACGGCAGCGCGCTGACCGCCGCCGAGATGCTCTCGGCGCTGGCCGGTACGAGCTCCCTGGTCACCCCGCTGCCGCCGACCGAGGCCGCCGCCCCGCGCGCCGACCGGGCCGGCGCCCCGCCCGCCTTCACCGCCGGGCTCGGCTGGCAGCTGCCCGGCTGGGCCGGCCCGCTGGACCTGCTGGTGATCAGCTCCGCCGACGGCGGCGAGCAGGGCCTGGTCGCCCTCGCCGAGCAGGCGTACGCGCGCGGCTGCGCGATCGTGGTGACCGCCCCGGCCGGCAGCGCGCTGGCCGAGGCCGCGCTGCAGGTGCGCGCGCTGCCGCTGCCGTTCGTGGCCTCGGTGCTGCCCGAGGACCTCGCGCCCGTGACGGCCGTCGAGCCGGACCTGCCGGCCGAGGACCCGGCGGCGCTCTGGTCCCACCTCGCCCCGCTGCTGGCGCTCGCCCAGAAGATCGGCCTCACCCAGCTCCCGTACGACGCGCTGCCGGCCCTCGCCGACCTGCTGGACGCCGCCGCGGTGCGCTGCCGCCCGGACGCCGCCGCGTACACCAACCCGGCGAAGGGCCTGGCCGCCCGGCTGGCCGGGACGGTCCCGCTGCTGTGGGCCGAGGGCCCGATCGCCGGGGCGGCCGCCACCCGGTTCGCCGCCCAGCTGGCCGACCGAGCCGGGCGTCCGGCGCTGGCCGGGCCGCTGCCGCAGGTGCTCACCGCCCACCGCGGCATGTTCACCGGGCAGTTGGGCGCGGGCGCCGATCCGGACGACTTCTTCCGCGACCGGGTCGAGGAGCCGGACCCGCTGCACCTCCAGGTCCTGCTGCTGCGGCACGCCCCCGGCGCGGCCGGCCCGGCGGCGCCGGACGAGCAGGACGGCCCGGCCGAGGTGCCGGAGGAGGACGCCGGGCCGCGCAGCTTCGGCGTCTCCCGGGCGCACCGGCTGGCCGCCGCGCACGACGTCCGGCTGACCGAGTACGCGAGCACCCGGCCGGACGCGCTGCACGCGCTGGCCGACCTGGTCGCGCTGACCGACTTCGCCGCCGTCTACCTGGGGCTCGCCGCCGCGCAGTCCTGAGACGGTCGGCCGATCGGGCCCCCGGGGCCGGTACGGTAAGCGCTCGACGACGCCGACCGACCCGTGAGGACCTGGAAGCATGAGCACCGAAGGCGGTACCAAGGCACTGATCGCGGCGCTGTCCGCGAACCTGGCGATCGCCGTGGCCAAGTTCACCGCCTTCGGCTTCACCGGCTCCTCCTCGATGCTGGCCGAGGGCGTGCACTCGGTGGCGGACTCCGGCAACCAGGTGCTGCTGCTGATCGGCGGCAAGCGGGCGCGCCGGGCGGCCGACGAGGAGCACCCCTTCGGGTACGGCCGCGAGCGCTACGTGTACGGCTTCCTGGTGGCCATCGTGCTGTTCAGCGTCGGCGGCCTGTTCGCGGTCTACGAGGGCTGGCACAAGATCAGCCACCCGGAGGCGCTGGACTCCTGGGGCTGGGCGGTCGGCGTGCTGGTCTTCGCCATCGGCATGGAGGGCTGGTCCTTCCTGACCGCGATGCGGGAGTCGGAGAAGGCCAAGGGCAAGCAGAGCTGGACCCAGTTCATCCGCACCGCCAAGGCGCCGGAGCTGCCGGTGGTGCTGCTGGAGGACACCGGCGCGCTGATCGGCCTGGTGCTCGCGCTGTTCGGCGTCGGGCTCACCGTGATCACCGGCGACGGCGTCTGGGACGGCATCGGCACCCTGTGCATCGGCCTCCTGCTGGTGGTGATCGCCGTGGTGCTCGCCCTGGAGACCAAGTCGCTGCTGCTCGGCGAGTCGGCCGACAAGGACTCGGTGCGCCGGATCCGGGAGGCGCTGGTGGACGGCGAGGCGGTCACCCGGGTGATCCACATGCGCACCCTGCACCTCGGCCCGGAGGAGCTGCTGGTCGCGGCCAAGATCGCCGTCAACGCGGAGGACAGCGCCGCCCGGGTCGCGGAGGCGATCGACGCCGCCGAGTCGCGGGTCCGCGCGGTCGTCCCGATCGCCCGGGCGATCTACCTGGAGCCCGACGTGTACAGCGCCGAGAAGGCCGCGGCGGGCGACGACCCGGCCGCCACGCCCGGCGGCCCCGGCCCGGGCGGCGCGCACTGACCCCTCCCGCGCCCCCGTCCCGCTGACCGACCTGTCCCGTACACCGGCCCGTCCTGGGGCCCGGCTTGAGAGCGGGTCGGACCGGGGGCCGAAATCGGTCATCGGCGGACGGCCGGCGGGGCCATCGGTGTAGATTCGTCACCAGAGCCAGAACGTCGCTGCTGATGGCGGTCGATCGGCGGTCCGCACCCCGCGGGGCGCGCGCCGGTCGAGGGAGAGAGGTCCTCCGACGGTTTGTGCTGCGCAACGGGAAGCCGGTCCACCACCACGGACCCGGCGGTCCCGGCGTGGCCGTGCACCCGTACGGCCTGACGCACGCGACGCACGCCCGGACCTATGGCCCCACCCCCATCAGCGAGGAGCAGACGCATGTCGACCGACATCACCGGTGACTTCAAGGTCGCCGACCTTTCCCTGGCGCCGTTCGGCCGCAAGGAGATCCAGCTGGCCGAGCACGAGATGCCCGGTCTGATGGCGATCCGCGCCGAGTACGCCGAGGCGCAGCCGCTGGCCGGCGCCCGCATCACCGGCTCGCTGCACATGACCATCCAGACCGCCGTGCTGATCGAGACCCTGACGGCGCTCGGTGCCGAGGTCCGCTGGTGCTCCTGCAACATCTTCTCCACCCAGGACCACGCGGCCGCCGCCATCGCCGTCGGCCCGGAGGGCACCCCGGAGAACCCGCAGGGCGTGCCGGTCTTCGCCTGGAAGGGCGAGACCCTGGAGGAGTACTGGTGGTGCACCGAGCAGGCCCTGACCTGGCCTGACGGCAAGACCCCGAACATGATCCTGGACGACGGCGGCGACGCCACCCTGCTGATCCACAAGGGCGTCGAGTTCGAGAAGGCCGGCGTCGCGCCGGACCCGTCCACCGCGGACAACGACGAGTTCCGGATCATCCTGGAGCTGCTCAACCGCACCCTCAAGGACACCCCGAACAAGTGGACCGAGGTCGCCTCCACGATCAAGGGCGTGACCGAGGAGACCACCACCGGTGTCCACCGCCTGTACGAGATGCACCGTGACGGCCAGCTGCTGTTCCCGGCCATCAACGTCAACGACTCGGTCACCAAGTCGAAGTTCGACAACAAGTACGGCTGCCGCCACTCGCTGATCGACGGCATCAACCGCGCCACCGACGTCCTGATCGGCGGCAAGGTCGCGGTCGTCTGCGGCTACGGCGACGTCGGCAAGGGCTGCGCCGAGTCG
Source organism: Kitasatospora sp. NPDC001261 (assembly GCF_042896795.1). Lineage (NCBI taxonomy): Bacteria > Bacillati > Actinomycetota > Actinomycetes > Kitasatosporales > Streptomycetaceae > Kitasatospora > Kitasatospora sp. NPDC001261. Next base: position 5,792 of record NZ_JBIAXP010000030.1, on the reverse strand, counting down.
CTGCGCGGCCAGGGCGCCCGCGTGATCGTCACCGAGATCGACCCGATCTGCGCGCTGCAGGCGGCGATGGACGGCTACCAGGTCACCACCCTGGAGGAGGTCGTGGAGATCGCCGACATCTTCATCACCACGACCGGCAACAAGGACATCATCATGGCCTCGCACATGGCCCGGATGAAGCACCAGGCCATCGTCGGCAACATCGGCCACTTCGACAACGAGATCGACATGGCCGGCCTGGCCAAGCTCGACGGCGTCGTGAAGACCGAGGTCAAGCCGCAGGTCCACGAGTGGCGCAAGGCCGACGGCCGCACCATCATCGTCCTCTCCGAGGGCCGCCTGCTGAACCTGGGCAACGCGACCGGCCACCCGTCCTTCGTGATGTCCAACTCCTTCGCCAACCAGACGATCGCCCAGATCGAGCTGTTCACGAAGACCGAGCAGTACCCGATCGGCGTCTACGTGCTGCCGAAGCACCTGGACGAGAAGGTCGCCCGCCTGCACCTCGACGCGCTGGGCGTGAAGCTGACCACCCTGAGCCAGGAGCAGGCCGACTACATCGGCGTCCCGGTCGAGGGCCCGTTCAAGTCGGAGCAGTACCGCTACTGACCGATCAGCGGATCCGACGGCCGGCGCCCTCCCCTCCGGGGGCGCCGGCCGTCGGCGTTCCGCCGGGGCGGTTCAGCGGGTCCAGGAGGCCTCGTCCGCGCCGAGCACCTCGAACCGCTCGAGCAGACCCGCCAGTCCGCCGGCCCCCTGGACGGACGGGAGCCCCGCCGCGGTGCCGTTGGCGCAGAGCTGGACGCCCTTCTCGACCCGGCACACCGGGGTGCCGCCGTTCGGCCGGCCGTCCGCGAACTTCCCGAAGCCGTCCGGCTGGACCGTGACGCTCAGCCACTTGTCGCCGACGGTGTACGACAGGATGGCGCTCCACGGGGGCTCGGAGTCCCTGGTGGGCCGGTGGACCTCGGCGTTCCGCAGCCCGAGGTCGGCGGGCAGGCCGGTCGGGCGCACCGGGAAGGGGACGTCCCAACTGCCGAACTCGGCGCCGGCCGCGACCCGGAGCAGGTCGTCCTGGACCTTCGCGTCCAACCACAGGGTGGCGGTCAGCTGGGCCCAGCGGCCGGAGGCGGTCAGCCAGCGCAGCCCGCCCAGGGACCCCGACGCGTCGGTGAGCAGCCACTGGGCCTCCCGGCCGGCGACCGGGGGCGCGGGGGCGGTGTGCTGTCCGGGGGCGGGGGACTCGCCGGGGCCGCGCAGCAGCTCCAGCTTCAGGGCGGGGGTCGCGTTGAGGACGGCGGTGGTGGTGGCCGCGGTGGTGACGGAACGGCTGTCGCTGTTCGCGTAGCCGACGGCCGGCCGGGCCAGCCACGACGGCAGCCAGCCGAAGCGGGCCTCGGCGCTCAGCGGACCGGTCCGCGCCGCCGGGGTCGGCGCGGCCGTCGGGGACGGCGCGAGCGAGACCGGGGCGGTGGGCGCGGGGACGGCCGGCGCGGGCGGCGCCCCGGCCGGGCGCAGCAGCAGGACGCCGGCCAGGACGGCGGCGGTCGACCCGGCCACCACACCGACCAGGGCCTGCCGGCGGCGGCGCAGCCGGACCCGGCCGCGGGCGATCACCGCCGAGGTGTCGAGTGCGGCGGGCGGCGCCGGGGCCTCGGCGAGGGCACTCAGCCGGGCGGTCAGATCACGCTGCTCGTGCGACCTCATGACGTCCTCTCGGCGGTGGTGGGACGGGGGGAGAGCGTCGTCCGGAGGGTGGCGAGAGCCCGCGAGGTCTGGCTCTTCACGTTGCCCGAGGAGCAGCTCATCGCATCGGCGGTCTGATCGACCGTGAGGTCGCAGTAGTACCGGAGCACCACGGTGGCCCGCTGCTTGGGCGGCAGCGCGGCCAGCGCCTTGCGCAGGTCGAGCCGGGCGTCGAGGTCGGCGGCCACCGACGCCACGTCCACCGGCGCCGCGGTCCGTGACGTCCGCCGCCACCAGGACGAGCGCTGCTCGGCGAGGAAGGTGTTGACCAGCACCCTGCGGGCGTAGCCGTCCAGGTTCTCCACCCGGCCGGCCCGCGACCAGTTCACGTACAGCTTGGTCGCGCACTCCTGCACCAGGTCGTCGGCCCGGTGCCAGTCCCCGCACAGCAGATAGGCGACCTTGCGCAGCCAGCCGCTCCTGGAGGCCACGTACTCCGTGAACTCCACGTCGCGCGTCTGCTTCGCCATCCGCACCCCCTCTCGTCGTGGTGGCGGCGCACCGGCGCGCCGTCCGCCCCTCTAATGCGGGCACCGGCCGGAACGTTGCACGCGAACCGCGGACGTAGGCTTTCCGGCATGCCCAACGGCCGGTACTCGCTCCACGACCCGCACGACCACGTCCCGCTCGGGGAGGAGCGCTTCAGTTGCGCGCCCGGGGCGGCCGGGTGGCGGTACGTCTCCAAGACCTACGCGCCGGACGGCCGGGTGCTCGGCAGCACCGACCTGACGCTGGACTCGCGCGCCCGGCCGCTGCGGCTGGAGCTGCGGGCCGGCGGCTGGCAGGTGCGCGGCGGGGCGGTGGACGGGGTGGCCTGGGTCCGGACCGACGCGGCCGACCCCGGCGGCGAGCACGCGGCGGAGGGCCACGACCGGGCGCACGCCTTCACCGGCCGCTCGCCGGGCTTCCTGGTCGCCACCGCCCGGCTGCTGCGGCTGCGGGAGGGGGCGAGCGCGCGGGTGCGGCTGGTGGCCTTCACCGAGCCGGTGCTGGCGCCGCGCACCCTCGACCAGGGGTGGCTGCTGGAGGGCGTCGACACCCACGAGACGGATTCGGGGCCACTGCTGGTCGAGCGGTACCAGGTGGCGGACCTGGAGACGGGCGAGCAGCAGGTCGTGCACCTGGCGGGCGACGTGGTGCTGGCGGCGGAGGGGATCGAGCTGGAGGAGCTGGAGTCGCCGCCGAACGCCTGGCGGGTGGGGGCGGAGGAGGAGTAGCGGGCCTTCGCGGCCGGGGCTGGTGCGGCAGGGCTGCTGCGGCCGGGGCGGTTCGCCTCAGGCGGGCGGGGCGAAGCCGCTGCCGGCGGCGGGCTTGTCGAAGGACGGGGCCGTCGGGGCGGTCGGTGCGGCTGCCGGGGCCGCGGCGGGGGCCGGGGGAGCCGTGGGCGCGGGCTGCTGGGCCGGCAGGCCGAGGACCCGGACGGGCCGTCCGTCGGCCGGGCCGGTCGGAGCCGGCGCGGGGAGCGGACCGGAGGCCGGGCGGGGAGCGGGCACCTGGGCGGGCACCTGGGCGGGTACCGGTCGGCCGGGTATCGGCCCGGCCGCCCACAGCTGCTGCTGGGCCCGGGTCCACTCCCGCCGCTGGCGCTCGGTGAGCACCGCGCCCAGGTACGCCGCCGGGTGCAGCCCCGGCGCGATCGGGTGGCCGATCAGGGCGGACAGGTCCTCGGCCAGCCGGGTGGACATCCGGTGCATCACCGCCGGGTCCAACTGGCTCGTCCGGCCGAGCAGTTGGCGGACGGCCAGCCAGAGCGGCTCCGGTACCGCGGACAGGTCCATCGCGACCAGCTCGTGGCCCATCGACTGCAGCAGGTGCGGGTGCACCGGCGGCAGCGGGGTGGCGGAGCCGCCCGCACCCGGGGTGCGCTCGCGGACGACCACCGTCCCGGCGAAGATGTCGCCGAGCCGCTTGCCGTCCGAGTGCACCGCCGAGGTGATCACGGCCGGGGCGCCGGTCAGCACGATCATCTCGAAGAAGCCGACCAGCCCGCGCACCAGCGAGTGCCGGAAGCGCACCGGCCCGCCGTCGGTGCGCACCACCCGCAGGCCGAGCGCGGCCTTGCCGAGCGAGCGGCCGCGGGTGAGGGTCTCGACCATCACGGGCACGGCGACCAGGAAGAACACCATCAGGCCGATCATCGTGGCGGCCAGGGCCGCGCCGTCGAGCCCGATCAGCGCGAGGCTCAGCAGCAGCGTGAACACCAGCAGGGCGGCGAACTCCACCAGCAGGTCGATCACGATCGCCAGGGCCCTGCTCGGAAGCTTCGCCGTCTGCAGGCCGAGGACGACCGCCTCACCCGTCACCAGGTCGCTCAAGACACCTGTCCGTTCACGTTCTTGGAGCCGGTACGGCTCGCCCATGGGGATCCGGCGCCTGGGAGGGCGGCGGTGCCGGGGGAGGGAACCACCCCGGACCGGCTCCCCGTGACGCGCTCTCCGCAGTCTGATCCGCAGCCGCAAACATACGGGGCCCGGTGGGCGCACGGGAAGTGAGATCCCGACGGCCGGGGCGGCGGCCGCTGCTGGCATGCTGGGCCGCGCGTGTCCGCCCGGACCCGCCAGCCCGGACCCGCCCGCCCGCGGACCCGCCCGCGCACGCACGTCCGCGCCCGCCGCCGATCTATGGAGCCGCCGAAATGGACCTGGACGTCTTCGTCGCCACCCACCAGGGGGAGTGGGCCCGACTGGACGCCCTCGCCCGCCGGCGCCGGCTCGGCGGGGAGGAGGCCGACGAGCTGGTCACGCTCTACCAGCGCGCCACCGGACACCTCGCCAAGGTCCAGGCCGCCGCGCCGGACCCGGCCCTGGTGAGCCGGCTGACCGGCCTGGTCTCCCGCGCCCGCAGCGCGGTGACCGGCGCCCGGACCAACGGCTGGCAGGACGTCGCCCGCTACTACACGGTGAGGTTCCCGGCCGCGCTCTACCGCTCGCGCCGCTGGTGGGTGCCGGTGGCGGTGGTCTCGATGGTCGCCACCGCACTGCTCGCCTGGTGGATGGCCACCCACCCCGAGGTCCGCAACAGCCTGGTCGCGCCCGAACACCTCCAGGAGCTGACCCGCCCCGGCGGCCAGTACGAGACGTACTACTCGGACCGGCCGGCCAGCTCCTTCGCGGCACAGGTCTGGACGAACAACGCCTGGATCGCCGTGCAGTGCCTGCTGTTCGGGATCGCGTTGGGCATTCCGGTGCTCTACGTGATGTGGACCAACGTGCTCAACCTCGGCATCGGCGTCGGGCTGATGGCCTCCGCCGGTCGCCTCGACGTCTTCCTCGGCCTGCTCATCCCGCACGGCCTGCTGGAGCTGACCGCGGTCTTCGTGGCCGGCGGCCTCGGGCTGCGCCTCGGCTGGACCGTCATCGACCCCGGCCCGCGCACCCGCTCGGTGGCCCTGGCGGAACAGGGCCGCGCGATCATCGGCATGTCGATCGGCCTGGCGACGGTCCTGGCGGTCTCCGGCGTCCTCGAAGCCTTCGTGACCCCGTCCGGCCTGCCGACCTGGGCCCGCATCTCCATCGGTGTGCTGGCCGAGGCGGCCTTCCTCCTCTATGCCCTGGTGCTGGGCCGGCGGGCCGCCGGGGACGGGGAGTTCGGCGATCTGGACGCGGCCGACCGGGCGGACCTCCAGCCCGTCGCGGCCTGAGCCGATGTGATCGACAGGTCTCTGACCTGCTAGTCTCCTACTCGTCCGGCCAAAACCATTGACGTGGTGAGGGTGGGCTAGTAGGTTTGAACGGTTGGGACTGACTGGACAACGGTCGGTCCCGGGCGTTAGTGTCTACGACACCGCCGAATCGAGGCGAGCGTGTTCCACGGAATACGCGTCCTCTGACGAAGCAAAATCCCACGGACGGATCACTCCGAAAGCCTTGATAGGCTTCGGAACGAAGTTCGCAGGAAATCCCCCCAGTGGGAATCGGATGAATGAAGCGCCGGTAAACGGAGCGGAAAACGTCTGGTAAGCTGGAAACACGAAAGAACGAAGCCCGGAGGGTCCGCTGGAAGGCGGTCCGAAGGAAGCGTCCGTTCCTTGAGAACTCAACAGCGTG
>NZ_JBIAXP010000029.1:0-134954 GCF_042896795.1 Kitasatospora sp. NPDC001261 | reverse complement strand
ATGGTACTGCAGGGGGGACCCTGTGGGAGAGTAGGACGCCGCCGAACAATTCTTCAGAAGAACCCCCATCCGGGTCCCGGATGGGGGTTCTTCGCGTTGTCGGGGTGTTGGTCGAATGATCATGCGGCGTTCGCTGGAGGACCGTGTACATGACGGTTCGTGGGCCCCTATGGTCGAGCCTTCTCGTCCGACCATGCACTCACGACGCGAAGGACACCACGTGGCCTCCATCGACCGGCGCCGTTTCCTCCAACTGGGCGGCGCCTCCGCGGCCGCCGCCGGCCTCGCCGCCTTTCCGCCCGCGGTTGCCAAGGCCATGGCGCTGCCCGCGATCGGCAGGACCCGTTCGATCGAGGACGTCGAGCACGTCGTCATCCTGATGCAGGAGAACCGTTCCTTCGACCACTACTTCGGCACCCTGCGCGGCGTCCGCGGGTTCGACGACCCCCGGCCCACGCTGCTGCCGAACGGCCGGCCGAACTGGCACCAGCCCGCCGCCGCCGTGAAGACCGGCCGCTACCACGACCGCGGCCTGCCGGCCTCCGAGCAGGAGGTGCTGCCCTGGTACATCGACCCCCGGAACACCACCGAGTACCAGGCCGGTACCGACCACGGCTGGAGCAGCGGTCACCTCGCCTGGAACGAGGGGCGCCACGACCAGTGGGTGAACCAGAAGCAGGACGTCATGACGATGGGCCACCTCAAGCGCCAGGACCTGCCGTACCACTTCGCGCTGGCCGAGGCCTTCACCGTCTGCGACGCGTACTTCTGCTCCGTCCACGCCGACACCGCCCCCAACCGGATCTACCTCTGGACCGGCACCAGCGACCCGCGCAACGCGTACGGCCGCCGGCCCAACGGGCCCGGCCTGTGGGAGCGCAACGACACCAACGGCTACACCTGGACGACGTACCCCGAGCGCCTGGAGTCGGCCGGGGTCAGCTGGAAGCTCTACCAGGGCGGTTCGGGCGAGCCGGGCACGCCGACGGACAACTACACCGACAACTCGCTGATGTTCTTCGAGCGGTACCAGGTGGCCGAGGGCGCGTCGGGTCCGCTGGTGGAGAAGGGTGCCACCGACCACACGCTCAAGGAGTTCCGGGCCGACGTCGAGCAGGGCCGGCTGCCGCAGGTCTCCTGGATCGTCCCGCCGTACAAGTACAGCGAGCACCCCTCCGCGACGCCCACCGACGGCGCTTACTACATCAACCTCGTGCTGGACGCGCTCACCGCGAACCCCGAGGTCTGGGGGCGGACCGTCTTCCTCATCAACTACGACGAGAACGACGGCCTGTTCGACCACGTCGTCCCGCCGATGCCGCCGGTCGCCAGCCGTCCGGGCGGCCCGGGCATGGTCTCCGCCGACCTGGAGGCGAGCCTCGGCGATGAGCTGCTGGACCTCTCGAAGTACCCGGGCGAGATGAGCCCGCTGGTCCCCGGCGCCGACCCGGGCGGCCTCCAGCCGATCGGCCTCGGACCGCGGGTGCCGCTGATGGTCATCTCCCCGTGGTCGCGCGGTGGTTGGGTCTGCTCGGAGACCTTCGACCACACCTCGGTGCTGCGGTTCCTGGAGGCCCGTTTCGGCATCGAGGAGCCCAACATCAGCGCCTGGCGCCGGTCGGTCTGCGGCGACCTCACCTCGGCGCTCGACTTCCGGGGCACCGACGCGCGGCGCGTCCGGATCCCGGTGCCCGCGCCGATCGCCTCGCAGGGCAAGCCCTACCAGGTGCCGCTGCCGCAGCGGATGCCCACCCAGGAGCCGGGCACCCGGCCCGCCCGCGCCCTCCCGTACGACCTGCGGGTCAACGAGGAGGAGACGGACACCGCCGGGCAGTTCCGGCTCGAACTGGAGAACCGGGGCTCGGTCGGCGCGTGGCTCTACGTCTACGACCGGACGGCGCCGACGGCCGCCCCGCGCCGCTACACCGTCTCGGCCGGCGACACCTTCGCCGACTTCTGGCCGCTGACCGGCGCCGGCGACTACCACCTGGCCGCCCACGGCCCGAACGGCTCGGTGCAGGAGTTCGAGGGCACGGCCCGGGCCGGGCTGGTGGCGCGCTTCGACCCGTCGAAGAACCAGGTGCGCGTCACGGTCGCCAACCACGGGCCGGTGGCCCGGACGGTCACCGCCGAGAACGCCTACGCGAAGGGCTCGAAGCAGAGCCGCTCCCTCCGCCCCGGCGCCTCGGCCCGGTTCACCTTCGAGCTGCCCGCCGACCGCCGCTGGTACGACGTCACGGTCGCGACCGCGGACGGCCCGGCCTTCCGCCGCCGCTGGGCCGGACACCTGGAGAACGGCCGCCCCGGCACCAGCGACCCCGGCCCGCGCTGACCGGACGGGCCTCCGTGGACGGAACCGGCCCGCGCTGACGGGCCCTCGTCGACCGGTCCGGTCGACGAGGGCCCGGGCGGTCAGCCGCCCCGGCGGGGCAGCCAGGTCCGTCGGCGCGGGCCGGCCACCGTGCCGACGGGCGGCGAGTGGAGGGCGGCCACGGCGCTGCGGATCAGGATGCGCACCCCCTCGGCCGCCGTCTCCGCCGACATCGACGCGCTCGTGTCCCGGCCGGACACCTGGCTCGGCAGGTACGGCAGACGCGCGAACCCTCCGCGCAGCTCCGGGCGTTCGGTGGCGATCAGGTGCGCCAGCCCGTAGAAGACGTGGTTGCAGAGGTGGGTGCCGGCGGTGTGCGAGACGGTGGCCGGGATCCCGGCCAGCTGGACCGCCGCCACGCAGGCCTTGACCGGCAGCGAGGAGAAGTAGGCGGCCGGGCCCTCCGGCACGACCGGCTGGTCGACCGGCTGGTTGCCCTTCCGGTCGGGAGCGCGGACGGCGTCGTCGAGGTTGACCGCCACCCGCTCGACCGTGAGGTCCGGGCGGTTGCCGCCCTGGCCGGTGGCGATGACCAGGTCCGGCTCGAACCGGGCCACCGCCCGGCGCAGTTCGGCGATCGAGTCGCCGTACACCCAGGGCAGCCCGGCGAACTCCAGGGCCACTCCGGCCGGCGGACCGGCGGCGACCAGCCGGCCCGCCTCCAGGGACGAACTCAGGGGATCGCGGCCGAACGGTTCGAAGGCGGTCAGCAGGACGCGGATGATGGCGGACCTCCCAGCGTACGGGAACGTACGGAACCGATTTGTGCCTTCGAGCGTAGGGCCGTCCCGAATGTCCCGGCAAGCCCCGCAGGTCGCGGTCGGACACCGTTGGACACCGGGACTTCACCCGGCGTCAGGTCCGGCGCAGCGCGCCGTCCGCACGGAGCGAGTCGAGGGTGGGGTAGCCGTCGACGGCCATCAGGAGGTCGGCCTCGGCGAGCAGTGACCGCAGCACGTGGACGATGCCGTCGGTGCCCTCCAGCGCCAGGCCGTAGGCGTACGGGCGGCCCACGCCGACGGCGGTGGCGCCGAGGGCGAGCGCCTTGACGACGTCGGTGCCCGAGCGGACGCCCGAGTCGAAGAGGACGGGCAGTCCGTCGGCGGCCGCGACCACGTCGGGGAGCACGTCGAGGGCGGCCAGGCCGCCGTTGGCCTGGCGGCCGCCGTGGTTGGAGCAGTAGACGCCGTCGACGCCGCCGTCCCTGGCGCGGCGGACGTCCTCGGGGTGGCAGATGCCCTTGAGGAGGATCGGCAGGTCGGTGAGCGAGCGCAGCCAGGGAAGGTCGTCCCAGGTCAGCGGGTTGCCGAAGACGCCGGCCCACTCCAGGACGGCCGCCCGGACGTCCTCCTCCGGCGCCTTGGCGAGGCGGGAGCGGAACACCGGGTCGGAGGTGTAGTTGGCCAGGCAGTGGCCGCGCAGCTGCGGGAAGTTGGCGGTGGCCAGGTCGCGCGGGCGCCAGCCGGTGACCCAGGTGTCCAGGGTGACGACGATGCCCCGGTAGCCCGCGGCCTCCGCCCGGTGCACCAGGCTCTCCGCCAGTGCCCGGTCGGTGGGGGTGTAGAGCTGGAAGAAGCCGGGGGTGTCGCCGAACTCGGCGGCCACCTGCTCCAGCGGATCGACCGTCAGGGTGGAGGCGACCATCGGGACGCCGGTCCGGGCGGCGGCCCGGGCGGTGGCCAGGTCCCCGTGCCCGTCCTGCGCGCACAGGCCGATCACCCCGATCGGCGCCATGAACAGCGGGGTCGGCAGCCGCTGGCCGAACAGCTCCACCGACAGGTCCCGCGTGCTCGCGCCGACCATCATCCGCGGCACCAGGCCCCACCGCCCGAAGGCGGCCACGTTCGCGCGCTGGGTGGACTCGTCGCCCGCGCCGCCCGCGACGTAGGAGAGCACCGAGGGCGGCAGCGCCGCGCCCGCCCGCGCCTCCAGCTCGGCGAAGGCCATCGGCATCGTCGGCAGGACGCCGCCGAGCCCGCGCAGGTAGATCTCGGTCTGGTAGTCGCCGAACCGCCCCTGGAACGCCGGGTCACTCTGCTGGTCGACCATCCGCCGGCCGTCCTTCCGTCCGCACCCGCCCGGGACCGTCCCGGCCGACGCCGCCCGCCCACCCCGCAGGACGGGCGGGCGGGTCGACGGCACCCCGGCATTCTCGCCACGAACCGTGCCGACGGCCAGGGTCGGGGCGCGGGTGTTCAGGGTGTCGGCTCGGGACGCACCCGGTGGCCGTACCGCCACACGGTGGCCGCGGCGAGCAGGGCGACCGCCCCGCCGAGCAGCATGACCGTGGCGGGGGAGGAGTGGTCCACCACCAGCCCGCCGGTCAGCGCGCCGATCGAGAAGCCGGCCTGGAACGCCGAGGTGAAGACCACCCCGGCACCCTCCGGGGCGTGCGGGGCGGCGGCGAGGAACCAGCTGAGCGAACAGACCGGGACGGCGCCGTACGCCACGCCCCAGAGGGCCAGCAGGACGGCGGCGCCCGGACCGCCGGTGCCCAGCAGTGGCAGCAGCAGGGCCGCGGCGGCGAGCAGCACGGCCGCCGTGCCGAACACCGGACGCAGCGCTCCGGCCGCCCGGCCGCCGGCCAGGACGTTGCCGAGCAGTCCGGCGGCGCCGTAGCCCAGCAGCAGGGCGGTGACCAGGCCGGGGCCGGCGTGGGTGGTGCCGGTGAGGAACGGGGTGACGTAGGTGTAGCTGCCGAAGTGGGCCGGCACGATCAGGAAGGTCACCGCGATCCCGGTCCGGGTGCCCCGGCCGGCCAGCAGCCCGCGCAGCACGCCCAGCCCGGTGGCGGTCAGCGGGGGCAGCGGCGGCAGCGACCGCAGGAGGGCGGCCAGCGCGAGCACGGTCAGCGCCGCCATCGCCAGGAAGGCCGCCCGCCAGCCGGCCACGGAGCCGAGGAACACCCCCGCCGGCACGCCGAGCACCGAGCCGAGCGGGACGGCGGAGAAGATCAGCGTGTTGGCGCGGGCCTGCCGGTGCTCCGGGACGAGGCGAGGGGCGAGCCCGGAACCGATCGACCAGAACGCCCCGATGACCAGACCGAGGGCGACCCGGGCGGCCAGCACCGCCCAGTAGGCGGGGGCCAGGGCGCTGAGCAGGTCCGCCAGGGTCAGGACCAGCAGCAGCGCGCAGAGCATCGTCCGCCGGTCCGCACGCCTGGTCGCGACGGTCACCACGGGGGCGGCCACCGCGGCGACGATGCCCGGCAGGGTCATCATCAGCCCGGCCGTGCCGTCGGAGATCCGGAAGGTGGCGCCGATCGGGGTCAGCAGGCCGATCGGGAGGATCTCGGTGGTGACGATGGAGAAGACGCCGGTCGTCACGGCGAGGACGGCGAGGGTGCCGCCGCCGTTGCGGGGGCGGGACTTCGGGGTGGGCGGCTTCGGGGTGGGCTGGGTCGAGCTGAGGGTGGTGCCGGTCGGCATGCCGGAGGTCCCGTCGGTGGGTGGTGGGTGTGTCACCCGAAGTCCACCAATCCGACCGGGGGTTGGGCTGGCGTGAATCCGACGTCAACGCTTCCGCGCGGGGCCGGCGCTCCGGCGTCGCCCTGCGGTTCGGCGCGGCCCGGCGTCCGGCGTTACCCGGCGGCGTGGCGCTGTCTGGCGCGGTGCGCGATCTCGCCGAGGATGCGCTGCCAGGTCGGCGAGGCCTCGGCGAGCCGGGAGAAGATCACCGCCTGGTTCCCGGGCCGGCTGCTGTCCCGCCCGTGGGCGACCTCCCACGCGTCCAGGTCGTCGATCAGCCGGTCCACGCGCGGATCGTCCGGTGCCCAGTCGAGCGACTGGTCGCAGAGCAGGAACAGCCGCGTCGTCTCGGGGTCGTCGAAGCTTGCGTTCTTCTCCTGGATGCCCCGGCGCATGGCCTCCGGGTCCAGGGCCTGGTGCAGGATCCAGGTGTCGCGTTCGAGCCGTACCGACTGTTCGCCGACCCCGAGCGCGCGCATCCGGTCCAGGATGGCGACCACCTCGGGTGGCAGGGCGAGCCGTTCGCCGCTCGCCAGGTCGGCGATCCGGCGGCGGTGCTCGGCGAGCTGCTCGATCCGGCGCTCCAGTTCGGCGTCGAGCTCGGCGACGGCGGCGGCGAACTCCTCGGGCCGTGCCCGCAGCATTTCGTCGATCCGGGCCAGCGGCACGCCGGCGTCGGCGAGCGTCCTGATCCGGATGAGGTCGACCGCCGCCTGAGCGCTGTAGCGGCGGTAGCCGGAGCCGTCGCGTTCGGGCTCGGGCAGCAGTCCCACCTGGTGGTAGTGGCGCACGGTGCGTACGGTCACGCCGGCGGTCGCGGCGAGTTGACTGATCGTCAGCACCGGTGCGCTCCTGTCGTGTTGACGGCCTGCGGCCGGGGTGGTGCCAGGGGCCGGGGTCGAAGCCTAGGCGCGGCCCGCCCGGTCCACGACGTCGCGGATCGCCTGGACCACGGCGTCGGCCCGCTCGAAGACGAACTGGCTGTGGCCGGTGTCGGGGAGGATACGCTGCTCCCCGTCCGAGACGGCGTCCACCATGGCCGCGTACAGCCGCGTCTTGCCGTCGTGCATCGCCCGCAGGGCCTCCTCGGACATCAGCGCCTGCTGGCCGGGGTCGACGCCCAGCGGGGTGAGCGCGATCAGCGGGACGTCGGGCAGGTCCGCCCCGGCCCGCAGCTCGACGGCCAGGTCGGCCATCGAGGCGCGCTCGGCGATGCCGGCGTGGATCCAGCGCTCGCTCACGTGGTACTCGACCACCGCGTCCCGGACGTCCGCCGGGAAGTCCACGAGCAGTTCCGCGGCCATCTGCCGGATGCCCGGGAGTGCCTGCCGCAGCTGCTCCTCGGTGGGCGACAGCCGCACGCTGGCGGCCAGGCTCGCCTCGGCGGGCATGTAGTCGTCCCAGTCCCGGTGGAAGGCGTCCAGCCAGACCAGCCCGGCCACGTCCTGCGGGTAGCGCTGGGCGAAGCCGTGGGCGTAGGCGCCGCCGAGCGAGTGCGCGACCAGGACGTACGGGCCGGGGACGCCCTGGGCGTGCAGCAGTTCGTGCAGTTCGGTCGCCACCTCGGCGGCGGTGCGCGGCAGCGCGGCGTCGTCGCTGAAGCCGGTGCCGCCGCGGTCGTACACCACGGCGGTGGTGAACCGCGAGGCCCCTTGCTGGACGCCGAAGTAGTCCAGGCCGATGGCGCTCGCGCCGGGCAGGAGGATGACCGCGGGCCCGCCCGTGCCCTGGCGGTGCAGGTAGAGGCGGCGGCCGTCGATCTCCTGGAAGCCGCCGACCGGGGGGTGGAGCGGAGTGCTGGAGGTGCTCTCGTTCGTCATGCGGCAAGCCTGCAACCCTGACGTAGCGTCAAGGTCAAGCGTCCGGTCGCGGGACTTCCCCGGGAGGGGTCGGGCCGCCGGTGCGGGGGCCCGTCAGGGGCTCGGGGCGTTCGGGGCGGCCGTGGTGGTGAAGCGGTTGCGGAACTCGGTGGGCGTGGTGCCCAGCCGGCGGGCGAAGGCGCGGCGCAGGGTCTCGTCGCTGCCCAGGCCGCTGAGCCGGGCGGCGGCGGTGATGCCGTGGCCGTCGAGGAGCAGCTGTTGGGCGCGGTCGAGGCGGACGCGCTCGACCCAGCGGGCCGGGGTGGTGTTCAGCTCGGCCTGGAAGAGCCGGGTCAGGTGGCGGGTGCTGACGGCGGCCGCGGCGGCCATCGCGGGCAGGCTGTGGTCGGCGCCCGGGTCGGCGAGGACGGCGTCGGTGAGCGCGCGCAGCAGGCCGCTGCGGGCGGGCGGGGTGGCCAGGGCGGTGGAGAACTGCGACTGGCCGCCCGGGCGCTGCACGAAGACGACCAGCTCGCGGGCGATGGCGCGGGCGGCCTCGGCGCCGTGGTCGTGCTCGACCAGGGCGAGGGCGAGGTCGATGCCGGCGCTGATGCCGGCGCTGGTGTGGTAGCGGCCGTCCCGGACGTGCAGGGCGTCGGGTTCGACCCGCACCCCGGGGTGGCGGAGCGCGAGGGCGGTGGCGTGGCGCCAGTGGGTGGTGGCCCGGCGGCCGTCGAGCAGCCCCAGCGCGGCGAGTACGAAGGCGCCGCTGCACACCGAGGCGACCCGCCGGGCCCGCCCGGCGAGGCCCTCCGCGGCGGCGAGCAGGGGTGCGTCCGGTCCCCGGGCGGCCAGGTGGTCGGCGCCGGCGACGACCAGGGTGTCGAGGGGTTCCCGGGGGCCGGGTGCTCCCTGGACGTCCTCCGGTGCGGCGGTGTCCGCCAGGGCCACGCCGTTGGAGGCGGTGACGGTGCCGCCGCCCGGGGAGACCAGGACGGTCCGGTAGGGGTGGCCGAGCCGGCCGGCCTGGTGGAACACCTCCAGCGGACCGCTGACGTCGAGCAGCGTCACCCCGTCGAACACGAGGAAGGCGACCAGGCGCGTCATGTCCGAATCCGAGGTCCGGCTGTCCGTACCGACATGGCGGCAGCGTACGCCACGGGGCGAGGGTGGAGGAGTCGACCGAACAGCCCCCGAAAAGTATGAACGCGGAGGAACCATGACGAACGAGACGATCGCGGGCGTGCGCGTCCCGGACAGCGCCCTGGCCCGGGAGGCGACCGAACTGGTGCGGGAGGCGGCCTCGCCCCTGCTGTTCGACCACTCGCGCCGGGTGTTCCTGTTCGGGGCGCTGCGCGGCGCCGAACAGGGGCTGGAGTTCGACCCGGAGCTGCTGTACGTGGGCGCGATGTTCCACGACCTCGGCCTCACCGGCCGCTTCGCCCGGACCGACCAGCGGTTCGAGATCGACGGTGCCGACGAGGCCCGCCGCTTCCTGGCGGCCCACGGCATCACCGGCGAGCCGGCGCAGCGGGTCTGGACCGCCATCGCCCTGCACACCACCCCGGAGATCCCGTTGCACATGGCGCCGGAGATCGCCCTGGTCACCCGCGGCGTGGAACTGGACGTGCTGGGGATCGGCTACCACGCGATCTCCGCGGAGCAGCGGGCCGCCGTGGTCGCGGCCCATCCGCGGCCCGACTTCAAGAACCGCATCCTGGCCGCGTTCACCGACGGCATCAAGGGCCGCCCGGACACGACCTTCGGCAACGTCAAGGCGGACGTGCTCGCGCACTTCGTGCCCGGCTTCGAGCGCGGCGACTTCGTGGAGGTGATCAAGGGCTCCGAGTGGGGGGAGTGAGCCGGGGCGGGCCTTCGGCTGAGGGGTTCTGGTCGCGGGCGTTGGATGCGGGCGCTGGCCGTGGGCATTGGTTGCGGGCATCGGTCGGGGGCGTTGGACGCGGGCTTCTGAGGGCAGCCCGGGGGCCCGGTCGGCGTCGCTCGGCCGGGTTTGACGGGGGCTCGGGGTTCCACCACCCTTCCACTAATCGAATAGTGAAAGGGTACTTTGCCGATGCCCGCTCCCGCCTCCGTGTCCCGGGCCGTTCCGAGCACGGCCGCTCTTCCGTCCGTACCGCCCCGCGCCCGCCGCCCCGCCCCGCTCGCGTGGGGCCTGGCGGCCGGGTTCGCCGCGCTGTACGCCTGCGTCGCCGTCAACCGGCACCGGCGCGGCCTCACCAAGGCCTACGACCTGGGCATCTTCGAGCAGGCCGTCCGGGCGTACGCCCACGGGCAGGCACCGATCGTGCCGCTCAAGGGCCCCGGCTACCACCTGCTCGGGGACCACTTCCACCCGCTGATCGCGGTCCTCGCCCCCGCCTACCGGGCCTTCCCGAGCCCGCTCACCCTCGTCGTCGCCCAGGCGCTGCTGATGGCGCTGGCCGTCGTCCCGCTGACCCGCTGGGCCCACGAGGTGGCCGGGCCGCAGGTGGCGCTGCTCGTCGGCTGCGCCACCGGGGCCTCCTGGGGGATCGTCCGGGCGGCGGCCGACGACTTCCACGAGATCGCCTTCGCCGTCCCGCTGATCGCCTTCGCCGCCACCGCACTCGGCCGGCGCCGGCCGCTCGCCGCCGCGCTCTGGTCGCTGCCGCTGCTGCTGGTCAAGGAGGACCTCGGGCTGACGGTGGCCGCCGTCGGGGTCCTGATCGCCTGGCAGGCCCGGCGGGAGCGGCACAGCAGCCCACTGCCCGGACTCGCCCTCGCCGCCGTCGGGCTCGCCGCGACCGCGCTCACCGTGCTCGTCGTGCTCCCGGCGTTCAACCCGAGCGGGAGCTTCGACTACTGGCAGCAGCTGGACGGCGGCGGGCAGGGCGGGCAGGCCTCGCTCTGGGAACTGCCACTGCGGCTCGGCTGGCCGCCGGTCAAGTGGCTGCTGCTGTTCCTGCTCGCCGCCACCGCCGGCTTCATCGGCCTGCGCTCACCGCTCCTGCTGCTCTGCGTGCCCACCCTCGCCTGGCGGCTGTTCTCTTCCAACTCGCACTACTGGGGCGTCAGTTACCACTACAGCGCGGTGCTGATGCCGATCGCGTTCGCGGCCCTGGTGGACGTCCTGCGCCGGGTTGACGCGGGTCGCCGGGGTGACGCGCGCCGCCGCGTCGAGGTGCGCCGGGCCAGGCGCGGGCTCGCCGTCAGCGCCCTGGTGGCCGCCGTGACGCTGCCGCTCTACCCGCTGCACGAGGTGGTGATGCCCGAGGCCTGGCGCACCTCGCCCCGGCTCACCGAGACCCGGGCGCTGCTCCACCGGATACCCGACGACACCACCGTGGCCGCCTCCAACCGGCTGGCGGCCCAGCTCACCCGCCGGACGGAGGTCACCCTGGTGTGCCGGACGCCGGAGGGCCCTGGCCCGCAGTGGGTGGCCGTCGACCTGCGCGACCCGAGCGTGCAGGCCCCGTGCGCCACCGCCGACACCGCCCGGATGCTGGCCGTCTACCGGGAGCGCGGCTACCGGCCGCTGGTCGAGCAGGACGGCCTGCTCCTGCTGCAACGCCCCTGAGCCGCCTCCCGGGCCGGGCAACCCCCGAACACCGGACAACCCCAGACCGGACAGCTCCAGACCGGATACTCCCGGGTCCGGCTTGACCCGCGCGGCGCCGTGCGCCACCATTCCACTATTGAACTAGTGAAAGGCTGAATCGCCGGTGATCGAGTACCGCATCGAGCGGCGCAGCGGCGTCTCCACCTACCAGCAGATCGTGCAGCAGACCAAGCAGGCCCTGCGGCTCGGACTGCTCCAGCCCGGAGACAAGCTGCCGACCGCCCGAGAGGTGGTCGAACTGACCGCGATCAACCCCAACACCGTGCTGAAGGCCTACCGCGAACTCGAACGCGAAGGCCTGGTCGAACCCCGCCCGGGGCTCGGCACCTTCGTCCGGCGCTCGCTCGCCCGGCCGGAGGCGGCGGCGGACGGGCCGCTGCGGGCGGGCCTGGTCGGGTGGGTGGACCAGGCCCGGGAGGCCGGACTGGAGCGCGAGGACATCACCGCGCTGATGGCCTCCGTCCTGGAGCAGCGCTTCGACACCGGGGTCCCCGGCTCCGACGACAGGGTCTGAGGCTCCGAAACCGGGGGGGGCGACACCGGGGCTCCGACATCGGGGGGCCCAAACCCCGACACCGGGGCCTGCGGCTCCCCGGCAACACCGAACCGAGAACAGTGGGGGGACCGGGTGGACGACCCGACGACCACGGCGCCCGCGACGGCGCCGGCCCTGGAGGCCGAAGGCCTCGGCAGGAGGTACCGCGGCGGCTGGGCGCTGCGCGGCTGCGACGTCACCGTCCCGGCCGGGCGGATCTGCGGCGTGGTGGGCCCCAACGGCGCGGGCAAGAGCACCCTGCTCTCCCTCGCCGCCGGCCAACTCGCGCCCACCGAGGGCGGAGTACGGGTGCTCGGCGCCACCGCAGGTGCGCCCGAGCTGCGCGCCCGGGTCGCCTACGTGCCGCAGGACAAGCCGCTCTACCCGGCCCTCACCGTCGCCGAGACGCTGCGGATGGGCCGCGAGCTCAACCCGGTGTGGGACGAGGCCGTGGTCCAACAGATCGCAGAGCAGGGCGAGTTGAACCCCAAGGCGCGGATCGGCTCGCTCTCCGGCGGCCAGCGCACCCGGGTCTGCCTAGCCCTCGCCCTCGGCAAGCTCCCCGACCTGCTGCTGCTCGACGAACCGATGGCCGACCTCGACCCGCTCGCCCGGCACCAGCTGATGGGCACGCTGATGTCGGTCGCCGCCGAGCGCGGCGCCGGGATCGTGCTGTCCTCGCACATCCTCCCCGAGCTGGACGGCGTCATCGACCACCTGCTCCTCGTCCAGCGCGGACGCGTCCGGCTGGCCGGTGACCTGGAGGAGATCCTCGACGGGCACCGACTGGTCGCCGGGCCGGCCGCCCAGGGTTCCTCCCTGGCCGCCGAGACGGTGGTCGAGCAGCGCGTCAGCGGCCGCCGGGCCGTCGCCCTGGTCCGCACCGACGAGCCGGTGGACGGCGACTGGGAGAGCGAACGCCCGAGCCTGGAGGACCTGCTGCTCGGCTACCTCCGGGCCTCCGCCGACACCCCCGCCGACAACCCGAACCGCGTGAAGCCCGACCCGAACGGGGTGGCCGCATGAGCACCGACGTCCTGCCCGACCGGGCCCCCACCTCCGCACCCGCCGACCGGCGGCCCGCCACCCCCGCCCTGCGCGGGCTCATCTGGCTGACGCTCCGTCAGAACCGCTTCCTGCTCTGGGCCCTGGGCGTGCTTCTCGTCCTCGCGGTGGCGGACCTCGTCTGGATCCACGTCGCCCTCCGCCACATCATCGGCGTCCTGCGGCGGACCGGCTGCTACTACCCCGACTCCTGGTCCGACTCCGAGTGCTGGGCCCTCCTCGCACCGATCAACCGCCCCAACTTCTGGTACCTGGAGGTCCTCCAGCCCGCCGTCACCGTCCTCCCGCTGCTGATCGGCGTGTTCATCGGCGCCCCGCTGCTGGCCCAGGAGTACGAACGCGGCACCATCCGGCTGATCCGCGCCCAGTCCGTCAGCCCGGCCCGCTGGCTGGCCGTCCGCCTCGCCGTCCCCGGCCTCGCCGTCCTGGCCGTCAGCGGTGTGATCGCCGTCCTGATGACCTGGGTGTGGTGGACGGACATCGCACACGGTCCGGACGCCTTCGACCCGCCGTTCCAGTTCTTCACCTACCCGGCCATCGGCCTCGCCCCGGTCGCCTGGTCCCTGTTCGCCTTGGCCCTCGGCGTCCTGGTCGGCCAACTCGTCCGCCGCACCCTCCCCGCGATGTTCGCCACCGGCGCCCTCGTCGCCACCGCCCACGGCCTGGTCGTCTGGGCCCGCCCGCTCTTCTACCCGGTCGTGGAACAGGTGGCCCCCGTGGGCACCGCCCAGCCCACCAACGCCTGGCTCATCGACCAGGGCGTCGTCTTCCCCGACGGCACCCGCGTCACCACCGACTCCTGCGCCCTCAACACCACCTGCAACACGGCCAGCGCCTCCTGGCTCCGCTTCCACCCGGCCGCCCACCTCACCCCCATCCAACTCGTCGAAGCCGGCATCCTCCTGGCCCTTGCCGCGGCCCTCCTGATCGCCGTCTTCCGCCGCATCCGCGCCTAGCGCGACGGTTGTCCGCGGCGTCGAAAACCGTCGCCGACAGTTCCTATTCCTCGTCAATCCCCCGGCACCGCCGGGGGATTTTCCATGCCCGAAACCGCCTGGTCGGGCGGCTCTTCAGGTGTTCGATGACAGGAAATGCGTTCGCTTTCCGGTGCCGTTGAAATGGCCATCCGAATTTCCGCCGAGTGAAAGTCGGCCATCGGTCGGCGGGAATTCGGCCACTTTGGCCCGACCGGCTTCCGGTCCCCGAGGCCGCCCCCATGCTGGAACGTTCGTCACCGACTGAAGGGAGAATGGTGAGCGTTCCACGGCGACATGCGGGTGACCCCGATGTCATCGGTCAGACCGCCGCGCTGGTCGGATTCCTGCGCGAGGTCGTGCAGAGCAGCCATCAGCGGCTCCGGGACACGCGTTCCTGGGGGCCGCTCTGGCTGGCCGACCTGCCGGCGAAGGTGCCCCGGCCGTCCGGGGACGACGACCGTCCGTTGTTGATCCTGGACCACGTTCCGCAGGCCGCGGCGCCGGAACTGCCGCCGGTGCTGGAGGGGTGGGTCGACGAGCGGCTGTGCCAGGACGCCGATGCCGAGGACCCGCCGCTCGCGGAGGAGGGTCCGTACCGGACCGGGGAGCCGGCGGCGGGCGGAGCCGACGGGTGGCAGGGCGACGAGGCGGTCGTCGCGCGGAAGGAGGCCGCGGAGGTCCTGCGGGCGTACGGTCCGTGGCTCGCGCGCTGGCGGATCTGGGCCGAGCGGGAGCGGTCCGAGCGGTCGCGGCGTCAGCTCTACGAGAAGGTCTACCACTGGCACCAGCAGTTGGCGCGGCAGGACGACCAGCAGGAACTCGTGCTCGCCGCAGGCCTGTTGAGCTGGCGGGAACCGAACGGCGGGATGATCCACCGGCACGTGCTCTCGCGGCGGGTGGAGACCCACGTCGATCGGCGGACCGCGCAGATCACCGTACGCCTCACGGAGAGCGGAGCGGTCCGGCTGGAGGACCGGGACTTCCTGGACGCGGACGACGGCTGGGTGCCGGAGCGTGCGGCGGCGTTCAACGAGGAGCTCTCCGCGCTGCCCTTCCACCTGTTGAGCGAGGAGGCGCTGGAGTGCCTCTCGCAGTGGTTGGACCTGGTCCTGCCCAGGCCGGTGGCGTTCAGCACCAACTGGCGTCCGCCGGCGGGACCGGATGAGGGCGCCAGGCTGACCTTCGCGCCCGCCCTGCTGAAGCGGCCCAGGGACCGCAACGAGGTGTTGAGGTTCTACGACCGCATCGCGGAGAGCGTGGTGTCCGAACGCCGGGCCCCGCTCGGGCTGGCGCAGTTGGTGATGTCGCTGAACCCCGAGGACCGGCAGAACTGGGGCGGGCGGCAGGCGCCGGCGCTCTTCGGTGACGAGCCGCTGTTCCCCGGCAAGACCAATGCCCAGCAGCGCTCCGTACTCCAGCGGCTGCAGCGGGACACCGGCGTGGTGGTGCAGGGCCCGCCCGGCACCGGAAAGACGCACACCATCGCCAACCTGGTGTCCGCGCTCCTGGCCCAGGGCCAGCGGGTGCTCGTGACCAGCGCCAAGGACCAGCCGCTGACCGTGCTCCGGGACAAACTCCCGGCGGCTGTCAGGGACTTGTGCGTGTTGCTGCTCAGCACCACCAGCCAGGACGGTGCCAGCGAACTGGAACGCACCATCAACGCGCTGAGCGATCGGGTGGCGGCGGGCGACACCGACCAGCTGCGGGACGAGATCCAGCGGCTGACCCAGCGCCGGTACGAGGTGCGCAGCCGGATCAAGCTGCTGACCGAGCAGGTGGTCTCGCTGCGGGAAGCGGAGGTCTACCAGCACCCGGAGGTCGCACCGGGCTACTCGGGGACGCTCGCCGCGATCGTGCGGAAGGTGCAGGACGAGGCGGTGCGGCTGGGCTGGATCGGCAGGCTGCCGAACCGGGCGCCGGAGGCACCGCCGCTCTCGCCCGTCCAGGCGGAGGAACTGCTCGAGCTGCTGCGGGACGGTGCCGGGCAGTGGACGGAGTCCGGGGTGTTCCCGGCGGCGGAGACGCTGCCGACGTCCGGCCAGGTCGCGGCGGCCCTCGCGGTGAGCCAGCTGAGCGTCAACGGTCTCTCTCCGGCGGCGATCGAGGTGCGCAACGTCCTGGCCGCCCTGGAGACCTCCACCACGGACCGGCTGACCGAGCTGCTGGGCTCCGGCCGAAACCGACTGCACCGTCTGGGTGTTCACCGGGAGGCCGCGCGCTGGGGCGACGAGGGCTGGGTGGAGCGCGCGCTGACGGACCGGCTGGCCCGGCGCCACCCCGATCTCTGGCGGCGTGTCGCCGACGTCGCGCGCGTGCTCCCCGAGGTGGCCGAGGGCCTCGACCGGGTCGGTCTGCGCACGGTGGTCCTCCCGGACCTCCTGGTCCCCGAGCGCGCCCGCCGGATGGCGGCCACGATCCCGGCCCTGATGGAGCAGCTGTCGGCGGGCCGCAGGCTGCGGACCCGGTTCGCGTTCAGGGCGCAGCGGGAGGCCGAGGAACTCCTCGGCAGTTGCACGGTGGACGGCAAGGTGCCGGCCTCCGCCGACGATCTCGGCGCCGTGCTGGCCCATCTGCACGCGCACGCGGCCCTCGCCGCGGTGGCGGCCCGCTGGGAGCAGGTGGGTGCGGCAGTGCCGGAAGCGCCGCTGGAGGTGCGACTGGCCTCGCTGTCCGAGCGCTACCGGCACCTCGCCGAGGTCGACGGATTCGGCCGGATCCGTGAGCAGGTCGACGAACTCCTGGTCCACCACGGGGTGTACCTCGACCTGACCCGGCCGCAGGCGTGGCAGGACTTCGCCGAGGCCGTCGCGGCCCTGGCCGGCCGGCAGCGCGCGGAGGAGGCCGCGGAGCGGCTCGGCCGATGGGACCGGCTCCTGCGCGGCGGGGAGGACGGCGTGGCCGCGCCGGTCGAGGCGCTCGCCATGGCGCAGGCCCTGCGCGACCGCGACGTCGACCGGTACACCAAGGAGCTCGAAGCGCTCGCGGCAGCGCAGCAACGGGACCAACGGCGGCGCCGCTGCGTGGAGTTGCTCGACGGCCTGCGCAGCGCGTCGCCCGCGCTCGCCGGCAGGCTCGAAGCGGAGGCCGAGGACCCGGCCTGGGACGAGCGGCTCGCCCGGCTCCGGGACGCCTGGGCCTGGGCGAAGGCGTCCGAGTTCATCGACGACGAACGCGCGCCCGGCCGGGAGCAGCGCCTCGACGGCGAACTCACCGAACACGAGGCGAAGTTGGAGGAGCTCACGGGAGACCTGGCCGCCGCACACGGCCGGCTGCACTGCCTGGTGCGGATGACCCAGGAGCAGCGCTCGGCACTCCAGGCCTACCGCACGCACATGGCGTCGTACGGCAAGGGCAAGGGCAAGAGCGCCTCCCACTTCAAGGCGGCCGCCCACAGCGCGATGCAGGTCGCCCAGGGAGCGGTGCCGGCCTGGGTGATGCCCATCGCGCGGGTGGCGGAGATGATCAAGCCCAGGCAGGACGCCTTCGACGTGGTGATCGTCGACGAGGCCAGTCAGGCCGGCATGGACGCGCTGTTCCTGCTCTGGCTCGCGCCGAGGATCATCGTGGTCGGCGACGACAAGCAGTGCACGCCACCGGTCACCGGGCTGGGCCGCACCCAGCAGATCCAGGACCGACTGTCCGCGCACCTGCCGGAAGTCCCCGCCCACCTGCGCCAGTTGTACATGCCGCACTCCAACCTGTACCAGCTGCTGTCGACGTTCTTCCCGTCCACCATCCGCCTGCAGGAGCACTTCCGCTGCATGCCCGAGATCATCGGCTGGTCCTCGGAGACCTTCTACACCCCGCCGGGCCTCATCCCGTTGCGGCAGTACGGCGGTGAACGGCTCGACCCGCTGCTGACGCACTACGTCGAGGGCGGGGTCACCGAGGGACGCGACGGACGGATCCGCAACCCGAAGGAAGCGGAGGCGATCGTGGACTGCCTCGCCGAGCTGGCCGCGGACCCGGCGTACGAGCACAAGACCATGGGCGTGATCGTGCTCCAGGGCTTCGGCCAGGTCAAACTGCTGGAGCAGCTGATCGAACAGCGACTGCCGGCCCCGGTCCGGGAGCGCCACCGCATCCGGGTGGGAACCCCGGCCCAGTTCCAGGGCGACGAGCGGCACGTCATCCTGCTGTCGATGGTGGTCGACCGGGTGCGGAAGATCGCCGGCGGCATGCGCAGCGAGCAGCAGGCCTACAACGTGGCGGCCAGCCGCGCCCAGGACCAGATGCGGCTCTTCTACTCGGTGCCGCCGGACCAGCTCAAACCCGGGGACCTGCGGCTCAACCTCCTGGGCTACATGCAGAACCCGCCGGCCGCACTGGCGGAGGCGGCCGACCTCGGCGCCGTGCTGCCCGACGTCCGGCGCCCGCCCTTCGACTCCCTCTTCGAGCAGCAGGTCTACCTGCGGCTCAAGGAGCGCGGCTACCACGTGGTGCCCCAGTACCCGGCGGGCAGCAAGCGCATCGACCTGGTGGTGATCGGCGCGCGCGGCCGCCTGGGCGTGGAGTGCGACGGCGACTACTACCACTCGACCCTCGACCAGATCCGGCACGACCAGCAGCGCGACCGTGAACTCCAACGGGTCGGCTGGCGGTTCTGGCGCATCCGGGAGAGCGAGTTCAGGTTCGACCCGGACGAGGCCCTGGTGGGCCTGTGGGAGGAACTCGACCGGCAGGGCATCCGCCCGGCGAACTACTCCCGGCCCTCCCCGCCGCCGAAAGACACGCGGCCGTGGACGCCACTGGAACTGCCGGAGGGCGACGAACTGCCCGACGAAGGCGCGGAGAACCACGAGCCGCCGGGGCAACAGGGCCCCGACGACGGGGACGGTGCCGAATCCGCCCCCGCCCCTGACACCGATTCGACCGGAGGAACGGCATGACCCAGACGCACAGCCGGCAGGACGACCGCACGCTGGACGAGAACACCCTGGAGGAACTCGCCCGCGTCGTCGCGGGCGACGACGACCTCCTCTACCGCCGCGGCTTCGAGATCGCGGCCTTCCTCAAGCGGGCCGGCTGGCAGGAGGTGCCCGAGTACGACGGCCAGTACCGCAGGGAGTGGGCCGCCGAACTGCTGATGGCCCGGCGCGACCAGCCCGGGGAGATCGAGAAGGTGCTGCTCAGGCTGGCCGATCCGCGTGAGTACCTCGAGGAGCCCGGCCTGCTCACCGAGGTCGTGACGGCGGTCAACACCTTCCTCATCCACGAGGGGTACCGGCTGGAGAACCCCGGCGGCAGCCCCAGGCTGGTGTCGTGCGACCCGGCACTGGCGCACCCGACGCACTACGGCTCCGCCGAGCTGAAGGTCGTCATGGCGGACCTCATCGCCGACGGGGCCATGGCGGAACTGCTCCAGTGGCGCCTGGACGAGGCCCGCACCTGCTACGCCAACGGCGCCCACGTCGCGGCGATCATCATGCTCGGCTCGTTGATGGAGGGTGTGCTGCTCCAGACCGTCGTGGAACGGGACCCGTCTCTCCTGGGCAGGGACTCCGAGGACAGCATCAACCTGGACAGGTTGATCAAGGCGTGTCACCGAGTCGGGTGGCTCGGCCCGGACGCCGAGAAGTTCAGCCACGAGCTGCGCAAGTACCGGAACTTCGTGCACCCCAAGGCCGAGGCCCGGCAGAGCCACCGGCCGGACCGCGACACCCTGGCCATCTGCTGGCAGGTGGTCAACGCGGCCCTGAACGACCTCGCCGACACGCACCCCGGCCGTGCCCGGTAGCAGTGCCGGCGCAGGGCACACGCGTCGCGGTCGGAGTGGTCCGAGGAGTCGTGGGACTTCAGGAAGCGGCGGCGGCCGGTCTCGCTGAAGCAGGACGGGGCGGCCACGGCGATTCGGGTTCCGCGGTGACGCCCGAGCCGTAGGTGCGGGGGCCGGCGGCTTCGGTGGAGGGGGTTGGTGTCCACCGGGGCCGCCGGTCGGTCGTGGGCCAGGACGGCGGGGAGTGGTGGGTGGGATCATGGTGCCGTCCTGGGTGTGCGGAGTGAGGCGGGGGTCGGGTGGTGGGGGAGCGGCGGCGGGGTGGGCGGCGGGCCGGGGAGGTCCTTGCCGAGGCGGAGGGGTTGCGGGCGGCGGCCGGGGCGGTGGTGGCGGACCACCGGGGGGCCGTGGAGCAGGTGCGGGTGGCGTACGTCGGGGTGCGGGACCGGCTGGTGCGGGAGGAGTTGGGGGCCATCCCGGTGGCGCGGCTCCGGGACGTGACGGAGGGGCGGCTGCGGGTCGGGGCGCTGGAGGCGGCCGGGCTGGGGACGGTGCGGCAGGTGGTGGAGGCCTCCGGCTACACGCTGCGGCTGATCCCGGGGGTCGGGGCGCAGACGGCGGCGCAGGCGCTGGCCGCGGCCGGGCAGATCGCCCGGGCGGTCGAGCAGACGGTGGCGGTGCGGCTGGACGTCGAGCGGCAGGACGCGATGAGTTCCGCGCTGGTCGTGGCGCTCCAGCGGCTGGTGGCCGCGGGGCCGGAGACGCGGCGGGCCCGGGAGACCGCGGAGCGGGTCCTGGCCGAGGTCGAGCCGCTGGTGGCGGCCGCGGGGCCGGCCCGGGGGGTGCTGCGCGGGCTGTTCGCCGGGCGGGAGCGGCGGGCGCAGGCGCAGGCGGCGGTCGAGTCCCTGGCGGAGGCGCTGGTCGGGTTCGGGGCGCGGGAGGTCCCGGTGCTGTTCGCCCAGGCCTCGGTCGACCTGCTGCGTCCGTCGCTCGACCCGGTCGAGGCGTGGACGGACTTCGAGCTCCGCTCGGCCGACTACTACGGCGTGCTCGGCGGGATCGTCGAGGAGGCCGGGGTCGAACTCGCCGCCGCCGAGGGGTTCCTGCCGGAGGACCTGTCGGACCGGGTGCGGGCCGAGCCGCTGGACGACGCCCACTGCCGGGTCTCGCTGCGCGGCTACCAGGCGTTCGGGGCGCGGTTCGCGCTCGCCCAGCGGCGGGTGATCATCGGGGACGAGATGGGCCTCGGCAAGACGGTGCAGGCGATCGCCGTGCTGGCGCACCTGCGGGCCCGGGGGAGCACCCACTTCCTGGTGGTCTGCCCGGCCAGCGTCCTGATCAACTGGATCCGGGAGGTCGAGTCGCGCAGCACCCTGCGGGCGTTCCGGGTGCACGGACCGGAGCGGGAGGCGGCGCTCGCCGAGTGGCTCCGGGACGGCGGGGTCGCGGTGGTGACCTTCGACGGGCTGCGCCGCCTGGAGGCGTCGGAGGTGGCGGAGTCGGCCGCGGTCGGGATGGTCGTGGTGGACGAGGCGCACTTCGTCAAGAACCGTGCCGCGCAGCGCTCCCGGGCGGTGGCCGCCTGGGCGGAGCGGGTGGAGCGGGTGCTGTTCCTCACCGGGACGCCCATGGAGAACCGGGTGGAGGAGTTCCGCACCCTGGTGGAGTACCTCCAGCCCGCGCTGGTGCCGCTGGTCCGGCAGGGTTCGGCGGCCGCCGGGCCGGCGGCCTTCCGCAAGGCCGTCGCCCCGGCCTACCTGCGCCGCAACCAGCAGGACGTGCTCACCGAGCTGCCCGAGGTGGTGCACGTGGACGAGTGGGAGGAGTTCTCGCCCGCCGACCTCGCCGCCTACCGGTCGGCCGTCGCGGCGGGCAACTTCCCGGCGATGCGCAGGGCCGGTTACGCGGACCCGGTGGAGTCGGCCAAGCTGAAGCGGCTGCTGGAGATCGTCCGGGAGGCGGCGGACGGCGGGCTGAAGGTGGTGGTCTTCTCGTTCTTCCGGGACGTCCTGGCGGCCGTCCAAACGGCCCTGGACCAGCGGGCGTTCGGGCCGATCGACGGCTCGCTGGAGTCGGCGCGGCGGCAGGACGTGGTGGACGGCTTCAGCGCCGCGCCCGGGCACGCGGTGCTGCTCTGCCAGATCCAGGCCGGGGGCGTGGGCCTGAACATCCAGGCGGCCTCGGTGGTGATCCTGTGCGAGCCGCAGGTCAAGCCGACCCTGGAGGAACAGGCGGTGGCCCGCTCGCGCCGGATGGGGCAGGTCCGCCGGGTGCGGGTGCACCGGCTGCTCGCCGCGGACAGCGTCGACCAGCGGGTGCTGGACCTGCTGCGGGCGAAGGGCCGGCTGTTCGACGAGTACGCGCGGCGCAGCGAGGTGGCGGAGTCGACGCCGGAGGCGGTGGACGTGTCGGAGCAGTCGCTGGCGGCGCTGATCGTCGAGGAGGAGCAGCTGCGGCTGGCGGCCGCCGAGGGCTGAACGCGTCAATCGGCGAGTGTGCGCAGGTAGGTGAGGACGGCACGGACCCGGCGGTGGCCGGTGTCGGGGGTGGGCATGCCGAGCTTGCCGAAGATGCTGCCGATGTGCTTGTTCACCGAACTCTCGGCGAGGAAGAGGAGCCGGGCGATGGTCGGGTTGTTGTGGCCCTCGGCCATCAGGGCGAGCACCTCGCGCTCGCGCGGGGTGAGGGTGGCCAGCGGGTCGGGGCCGGTGCGGTGGGCCATCAGCTGGGAGATGACCTCCGGGTCCATCGCGGTGCCGCCCTCGGCGACCCGCCGCAGCGCCTGGAGGAACTCCTCGGCGCGGCCGACCCGGTCCTTGAGGAGGTAGCCGACGCCGGTGGCGCTGTCGGCGAGCAGCTCGGCGGCGTAGGCGCGTTCGACGTACTGGGAGAGGATCAGGACGGGCAGCGCGGGCAGTCGGCGGCGGGCCTCGACGGCGGCGCGCAGGCCCTCGTCGCGGAAGTCCGGGGGCAGCCGGACGTCGACCACGGCGACGTCGGGGCGGTGGTCGAGCAGGGCGGGCAGCAGGTCGTCGCCGTGCTCGACGGTCGCGCACACCTCGTGTCCCTCGCTGTGCAGCAGCAGGACCAGGCCCTCGCGGAGCAGGGCGTTGTCCTCGGCGATCAGGATCCGCACGGGATCTCCACTTCCAGGATGGTCGGGCCCCCGGGCGGGCTGGACAGGCGGGTGGTGCCGTCGAACGCGGCGGCCCGGCGGCGCAGGCCGGGCAGCCCGCTTCCGGCGCCCTCGACGGCGCCGCCCCGGCCGTCGTCCTCGACCCGGACGGCGATGGCGGCAGTGGTGATCCGCAGCCGGACCAGGGCGCCGCGGGCGCCGCTGTGCCGGGCGACGTTGGCGAGCGCCTCGGAGACCACGAAGTAGGCGGCGGCCTCGGCGGCGGCCGGTGCGCGCGGCGGCGGGTCGGCGGACTGATCGGCGGAACGGCCTGCGGATGCCTCGGAGTTGTGCAGCTCGACCCGGGTCGGTACGGCGCAGCGGGCGGCGAGCGACCGTACGGCCTCGGCCAGGCCGCGGTCGGCGAGCAGTGGTGGGTGGATGCCGCGTACCAGGGTGCGCAGCGACTCCAGGGCCTGTTCGGCGACGAGTTGGGTGGAGTCCACCAACGCGGCTGCCTGCTCGGGGCGTTGGTCGAGCGCGCGGCGGATCATGCCGAGCCGGAGCGAGACGGCCACCAGGTTGGCCTGGGCGCCGTCGTGCAAGTCCCGTTCGATCCGGCGCAGTTCGGCGGCATGGGCGTCCAGCGCCTCGGACCGGCTGGTGGTCAGCTCCCGGACGCGGTGGGCGAGCGAGACGCGGGGCCGGGCGACCAGCAGCCGGCCGGAGGCCCGGGCGTGCAGGTCGGCGAGCGGCGGCAGCGCGACCAGGGCGACGGCGGCGTAGCCGACACCGCCCAACGCGGCAGCGGCGGCCATCGGCCAGGAGTCGACGGTCAGCAGGATGATCTTCCCGCGCTCGTCCGGCAACAGCTGCCACCACACCGGCGCCGTCAGCCAGTTGAAGGCGTGGCTGCACAGGGTGAGGGCGCCGGCGCACAGGGCCGTCCCGGCCGTGCCGTGGGCGAGCAGCCAGAGCAGGTCCTTGCCGACGGCCGGGTCGCGTAGGGACAGCCGGTCGCCGTACGGCGTGCGCAGCCGCTCGCCGCCGAGCCGGGCGCCGACCCGGCGTCGGTGGAAGTCGGCGGAGCGGCGCAGCAGTCGCAGGGCCGGCGGGAGGAGCGGCAGTCCCACGGCGACCAGGCAGAGGGCGAGGACGACGAGCAGCAGGCAGAGCCCGACCAGCGCGGCCAGACCGGTGCCGAGGCTGAGCAGGAGGTAGCGGGCGGCGGCGGGGAAGCGGCGTGCCGCGGACCGGGCGAAGGCGCGCGGGCCCGGGCGGCCCGGGTGGACGGTCGGCCGGGCCGTGGACCCGTCAATCCTCGGCGTCCGCACGACTGTTCAGTGCCTCCGAGCCCCGAGCCGACTTTTCGATCACCCTAGCACCGGCCCCGGGACCGCCCTGGAATCGCTCCGCAGGCCGCCCCGAGGGCGAAGGCCCTTCCGCCGCCACGCGGGGCGCCTCCACAATGGGCGGATCGATCGCGGAAGTGGGGGACCGGGATGGAGTGGCTGCTGGGGATCGGTGGAGCCCTGCTGCTCGGCGTGGTGACCAATCTGGTGTACGACTTCGCCAAGTTCGGCGGGTCCCGGCTCGGCTCCCGGGTGCCGGTGCCGCGGGTCCGGCGGGCGAGCCTGACGGTGGCGGCCCGGGCGCACGACGTGCGGGCGGACGGGCTGGCGCCGCTGATCACCTGGTCCGCGGCCCGGCCGCTGGTGCCGGGCACGCTGGTGACGGCGCACCGCGGGCGGGTGGAGCGCCCGCACGCGCTGGACGCGGCCGGGTGGGCCGAGGAGGTGGCGCGCCAGCGGGCGGCCGGTGCGGCGGGCCGGACGGCGTACATCTCGCGGCTGACGGTCGATCACGGCGAGCACGGCGGCGCGCGGGTCTGCGAGGTGGACATCGCCGAGAGCGACTACGCGGAGTGCATGGCCACCACCCGGCTGGGCCGGGAGGACCCGGCGGCGGCCCGGCTGCTGCGCGCGGCCCTGGACGAGGGACTGACGAACTTCGTGGCCGTCGCCCCGCCCACGATGGTCAGCGCCTGCGTCGCGGTGCGGGACCGGCTGGGCCGGCTGCTGCTGCTCCGCCGCTCGCTGGCGGTCAACACCTTCCCGGCGCAGTGGACGGTCGGGATCAACGAGACGATGAAGTACCGCGACGAGCCCGGCGCCGCCGAGGACTTCTACGGGCTGGTCCGGCGGGCGCTGGAGGAGGAGCTGGGGCTGCTGCCGGACGACGTCGGGCCGGCCGTGATCACCTGGCTGGGCTGGAGCGAGCCGGCCTCCTGCTACACGCTGGTGGCCACCGTCCGGTCCCGGCTCGACGCGGCCGGGATCGACCGCCGCCGCGAGGCCTGCCACAGCAGCTTCGAGCACGACATGGCCGTCTGGGTGCCCTTCACCCGCCGTACGGTCTCCGAGCTGGTCGAGGGCGGCACCTGCCCGGACGGCTCGCGGCGCTGGTCGTACCTCGCGCCGCTGGTCGCCTGGGAGGCCTGGCGGGCGGCGCAGCAGGAGCGGGCGTAGGCCGGAACGGGCATTCCCGAGAACGCCCGTTCCCGAGAGCGGGCATTCCCGGGAACGGGCGTTCCGCATGCGGAACGAGCGTTCTCGGGGCGGCCGTGGTCAGCCGACGGCGGCCCGCCAGTCCGCCGGACCGCTCGCCGGGAGGTGCCCGGGCAGGCCCGGCGTCCAGCGCTTCGAGCCGTCCGGCAGGACGGCCAGGGCCTCGATGCCGGGTCGGCGGGCGGCCCAGGCGAGGGCGCGGTCCGGGCCCATGGCGAACGCGGCGGTGGCCCAGGCGTCGGTGCGGGCGATGCCGGTGCCCGGGGCGCCGACCAGGGTGAGCGAGGCCAGGCCGTGGGCCGGGCGGCCGGTGTGCGGGTCGAGGATGTGCGCGCCGCGCTCGGCGGTGCCGGAGGTGGCCACGGCGAGGTCGTCACCGGCGAGGACGGCGGCCAGCAGCCCCGGCTGCCGGGGGTCGGCGATGCCGATCCGCCACGGGCCGCCGGCGGTCTGCACGTCCCCGCCGCCGCTGACGCAGTACTGCCGGGCGCCGGAGGAGCGCAGCAGGCCGGCCGCCTGCTCGACCGCCCACCCCTTGACCCAGCCGCTCGGGTCCAGCCGCCCGCCCGGCCGCTCGCTGAAGTGGCCGTCCGTCTCGGCGGCCACGTCGCGGCAGGCCGCCAGCACGGCGCGGACCTCCGGATCGCAGTCGTCCAGGGCGAGTTCGCCCCGGTCGAGGCGGCTGATGTCGCTGTCCGGCCGGTAGGTGGAGAACACCGCGTCGATCCGGTGCAGCCGTTCGGCGATCCGCTCCAGCGCGGCGGCGGTGCCGGGGCCGGGGTCGCGGACGGCGATCGAGAAGACGGTGCCCATCACGGGCTCGGCGTGGCGCAGCACTGGGCGCCTCAGCCCTTGGCCCGGTCGAGGGCGCTCTGGAGAGAGCGGACGTAGCCGTCGCTGGTGTACGTCGCGCCGCTGACCACGTCGATGGCGGCGCTCTGCGCGGATATCGCCTCGCGGTTGAGCACGGGCAGCGCGGAGCTGTTGATCTCGCGGTCGCGCCGCTCGGAGTTCGGGTACTTGACCACGTCGACGGCGGTGATCCGGCTGCCGGCCAGGGTGACCTGCACCTGGACCGGCCCGTACCGGGTGTTGACGGTGTCGCCGCTGACCTTCCGGGTGGTGCCCGTGGCGGAGGCGGAAGAGGAGGGTGCTGGGGCCTCCGACGGCTGCGAGACATCGGAACCGGAACCGGTACCCGCCCCCGAGCCGATCACCGGGGCGGGCCCGGCCGCCTCGTGCGGCTTGAGGGACAGCAGCAGCACCACCCCGGCCGCGGTGGCGGCGCTGGTGACGACGGCTCGGCGCATGGAAATCAACGCTCCTCAGGTGCTTGGCGAGCCGAACGGGCTCAGCGGGCGGAAGGACTCGGCGGGCGAACGGACTCAGTGAGCGGACGGGCTCAGAACGAAAAGCTCTCGTGGTGGATGCGCCCCCGCCGCACCCCCGCGGCCCGCAGCGCGCGCACGGCCTCCTCGGCCATCGCCTCCGGGCCGCACAGGTAGACCTCGTGCTCGGCGAGGTCCGGGAGCAGACGGGCCAGCGCGGCCCCGAGGTCGCCGACCTGCTCGCGCGAGCCGAGCAGCTCGTGCACCGCCGCACCGCGCCGCCGGGCGACATCGTCCAGTTCCGCCCGGAACAGCACGTCCTGTGGCCGCCGGGCCCGCTGGACCAGGGTCAGCTCGCCCGGCAGCGTCTCGAACAGGGCGCGCAGCGGGGTGATCCCCACCCCGGCGCCGAGCAGCAGCACCCGGCGCCGCCGCAGCCGCCGCCCGGTGAACGCCCCGTACGGGCCCTCGGCGCGCACCCTGGTCCCCGGGCGCAGGGCGGCCACGGCGGCACTGTGCCCGCCGAGGTCCTTGACCGTGAAGCGCAGGAAGCGCGGGTGGGGCGGCGCGGACAGCGAGTACGGGTTGGCGGCCCAGCGCAGCCCGGGGGCCTGGAACTGGAGCCGGAAGAACTGGCCCGGCTCGGCGCGGAGTCCGTCCAGCCGCCGCCCGGTCAGGAAGAGCGACACCACGCCGGGGCCCTCCGGCCGTACCTCGGCGACGGTCAGGCCGTGCCGCCGGTCGAGCAGCCACGGCCGCAGCAGCCGGAACCAGCCGAGCAGCGCCGCCGTCCCGAAGTAGAGCGCGTACCAGGCGGCCCGGCCGGGGCCGCCGCCCAGGTCGGCGCCGGTGGCGAGCTGGTGGGAGAAGGCCAGCGCCACCGCGAGGTAGGTCGCCAGGTGCAGGTAGTACCAGGTCTCGTACGGGAGGCGGCGTCGCGCGATCCGGGCGGAGACGGCGCCGGTGCCGAGCAGCAGCAGGGTGCCCAGGGCGGCCTTGACCATCTCGGGGTAGTGGAAGACGATCTCCACGCCCTCGCCGACCACCCCGCGCCCGTCGGTCAGCGCGTAGCCCCAGACGACCGTCAGCACGTGCACCGAGACCAGGGCCACCATCCACCGCCCGCCGAAGGCGTGCCAGCGCGCCAGCCGGTCCGCCCCGACCCCGCGCTCCACCGGCGGCAGCCGGGCCATCAGCAGGAGCAGCACCGGCGCGGCGTAGCCGGCCAGCAGTCCGGTGATCCGGCCGGCGCCGGTCAGCCAGCCGGCCGCGCCGACCACCGCCGGAGTGCCCGTCCACCACAGCGCGAGCACGCCGAGCGCGCCCACGCAGACCAGGCCGAGCGCCGCGCGCGGGTCGAGGGCGAACGGCGGTCGCGGCGCCGCCCGGTGCCTCGGGCGGTCGGGTGCAGACCGGGGCCCGGGCCGCGACGTCGGTGCGGCGGCAGTGCTCATCGGGAACCTCCTCAGCGCCCGGCGGCGAGGGCCGCCGGGCCGCCCACGATCGCAGCGCAAGCTCTGAGCCGGCTCTGAGTCGGCCGGCCGACGGGACCCGCCGTGAAGGCGTTCATGCAGGTCAGTGGCGGTGTGATGGTTCACGAACCACTTTCCGGGGTCTCAGCGCTTTCTCATCGGGGCGGGCCAGGATGAGCACCGCGCAGCACGAGATCGAGGGAGCCCCCATGGACGAGACCGCCGGCCGCCCGGACTGGCGGGTCCTGGTCGTCGACGACGAACCGGACCTGGTCGAGGTGGTGTGCGGGGCCGTCCGCTACGAGGGCTGGCAGGCGCGCGGCGCGACCACCGGCCTGGCCGCCGTCGAGGCCGCCGCGGCCTGGCGGCCGCACGCCGTGGTGCTGGACGTGATGCTGCCCGACCTCGACGGCCTGGAGGTGCTGCGCCGCATCCACGCCGGGCAGCCCGAGGCGCGGGTGCTCTTCCTCACCGCCCGGGACGCCGTCGAGGAGCGGATCGCCGGCATCGCGGCCGGCGGCGACGACTACGTGACCAAGCCGTTCAGCCTGGCCGAGGTGGTGGTCCGACTGCGCGGCCTGCTGCGCCGGGCCGCCCCGCCCGCCGCGCCCGGGCAGCCGCCCCCGCACGCCCTGGTGCTCGGCGACCTGGTGCTGGACGACCGGGCCCGCGAGGTCACCCGGGGCGGGGAGGCGGTCGAGCTCAGCCCCACCGAGTACGCGCTGCTCGCCCACCTGATGCGCCACCCCCGGCAGGTGCTCAGCAAGGCGCAGATCCTGGACGCCGTCTGGTCGTACGACTTCGGCGGGCAGGCGCACATCGTGGAGCTGTACATCAGCTACCTGCGCAAGAAGGTGGACGCCGGGCGCAGTCCGATGATCCACACGGTGCGCGGCGCGGGTTACCTGATCAAGGCCGCGACGTGAGCGGCGCGCAGGCCCGCGACGCGAAGCGCCTGAAATCCCGTGACCCGAAGCGCCTGGGGTCCCGCGTCGCCCGGCTGGTGCCCCGCACCCTGCGGGCCCGGCTGATCGCCGGACTGCTGGTGCTGCTCGTCGTCACCTGCGCCGCCGTCGGCCTCGCCACCACCGCCGCGCTGCGCCACTTCCTGGTCGACCGGCTGGACCAGCAGCTCACCGAGTCCGGCGGACGCTACGCCGCGAGCCTGGAGCACACCGCCCAGGGCGCCGGCCCCGACACCCGGGCCCAGACCCCCGGCACCCTCGGCGTACGGCTGCTCGGCGGCCGGGTCACCGCCGCGGGCGTGGTCGACGGGGACGCCGACGACGTGGACAGCCCCGGCGACGAGGACGACCGGGTCGCCTTCACCCCCGACCAGCAGCACGCACTGGCCGCCCTGTCCGTCGACGGCCCGGCCCGCACCCTCGACCTCGGCCGGGCCCTGGGCCGCTACCGGGTCCGCGCGGTCACCGGGCGGGACGGCGACGTGCTGGTCAGCGGCCTGCCGCTGCGCCCGGCCGAGGACACCGTCGAGCGGCTGGCGACCCTGGAGCTCACCGTGTTCGCGATCTCCGTCGCCGCGGCGGGCGCCGCCGGGGCCGCCTGGGTCGGCGTCTCGCTGCGCCCGCTGCGGCGGGTGGTGGGCATGGCCGAGCGGGTCAGCGCGCTGCCGCTCGCCAGCGGCGAGGTGATGCTCGCCGAGCGCGTGCCCGACGACGACCCGCGCACCGAGGTCGGCCGGGTCGGCGCCGCGCTCAACCGGATGCTCGGGCACGTCGGCGGCGCACTCGCCCGCCGCCACGCGGTGGAGGAGCGGCTGCGCGGCTTCGCCGCCGACGCCAGCCACGAGCTGCGCACCCCGGTCGCGGCGGTCCGCGGCCACGCCGAGCTGGCGCTGCGCCACCCCGGGCCGGTGCCGCCCGAGGTGCGGCACTCGCTGGAGCGGATCGACGCCGAGGCGCTGCGGATGGGGGCGATCGTCGAGGACCTGCTGCTGCTCGCCCGGCTGGACGCCGGCCGCCCGCTGGCCGAGGAGGAGGTGGACCTGACCCGGACCGCCCTCGACGCGGTGGCCGACGCCCGTGCCGTCGGGCCGGAGCACCGCTGGCGGCTCGTCCTGCCCGAGGAGCCGGTGCTGGTGCGCGGGGACGGGCACCGGCTGAGCCAGGTGGTGGCCAACCTGCTGGCCAACGCCCGGAGCCACACCCCGCCCGGCACCGAGGTCGAGCTGCGGCTCGAACGGGCGGACGGCCAGGTCGAGTTGAGCGTCACGGACGACGGCCCGGGGATCGCGTCGGAGCTGGCCGAGCGGGTCTTCGAGCGCTTCGTCCGGGGCGACCGGGCCCGCTCCCGGGCCACCGGCTCGACCGGGCTCGGCCTGGCGATCGTCCGGGCCGTGGTCGGGGCGCACGGCGGCACGGTGACGGTGGCGAGCCGGCCCGGCCGTACGGAGTTCACCGTCCGGCTGCCGTGACGGTCGCCCTGGCAGTGGTGGGGATCGCGGTGGGTGCGGCAGCCGTCCGGAAGCGCTGCCGGTAGTCGGTCGGCGTCGTCCCGAGGCGGCGGCGGAAGGCGCGCACCAGGGTGTCGACGGTGCCGAACCCGCAGGCGGTGGCGATGCGTTCGAGCGTCGCGTCGGTGGACTCCAGCCGGTGGCGGGCCAGTTCGACCCGGGCCGACTCGACGTAGGCGCTCGGGGTGGTGCCCAGCTCCGTCTTGAAGATCCGGGTCAACTGCCGTTCGCTGACGTGGGCGTGGGCCGCGAGGTCCGGGACGGTGAGCCGTCCGGAGAGGTTGCGCAGGATGTGGTGGCGCAGCTCCTCGATCCGCCGGGTGGTCGACACGGGCTCCAGCGGGACGCTGAACTGGCTCTGGCCGCTGGGGCGTTTGAGGTACATGACGAGCTGGCGGGCGACCCGCAGGGCCAGCTCCTCGCCGAAGTCCTCGGCGACCAGGGCGAGCGAAAGGTCCAGGCAGGCGCTGATGCCCGCGCCCGTCCAGACCTCGCCCTCGCGGATGAAGATCGGGTCCGGGTCGACCTCGATCTCCGGGTGCTCCTCGGCGAGTTGGCCGGCCGTGGACCAGTGGGTGGTGGCGCGCCGCCCGTCCAGCAGCCCGGCGGCGGCGAGCAGGTGCGCGCCGACGCAGACGCTCGCCACCCGGCGCGAGCGGGCGGCCAGCGTGCGGACCCGGTCGACCACCGCCGGGTCGGTGAGCGCGCGGACCCGGCGGCGCTCGTCCACCTCGACCGAGCCGGGCACCAGCAGGGTGTCGATCCGGCTCCGGGCGGCCTCGTCGAAGGTGAGGTCGGGCAGGATGCGCACGCCCGCCGAGGTGGTGACCGGCGCCGCCGTCTCGGCGGCGAGGACGACCCGGTAGCCGGTCGCGTCGTCGGTCTCCCGGCGGACCAGGGAGAACACCTCGGGCGGGCCGGTCACGTCGAGCAGGTCGACGCCCTCGAACAGCACGATGACGATCAGCCGTTGCGCAGCCGGTGCGGGCACTGCCTGCCCCCCTCGTTCCCCGGGGCGCTCGTCCCCGTCGATGTCGGAATCTGCATGTTAGGCGACATTGCCGACACGCGAGCGCCGCCCGTAGCGTTCTCGAAGCCGGCCGCACCAGGTGTGACCTGCGAGATCCCCGACTCCCGACCGTGAAGGCGGCACCCCATGCCCACGACGACCCTGCGCACCCTCAACGGCCTCGACGAGCAGCCCGCCGCGCTCGGCGACGCGACCCTGATCATGATCGACTACCAGAACACCTACGTGCGCGGCGTGATGGAACTGGAGGGCTGGCAGGAGGCGCTCGACGCCGGTGCCGACCTGCTCGCCCGGGCCCGGGACGCCGGCGCCCCCGTGATCCACGTGATCAACGACGGCGGCGAGGGCACCCCGTACGACATCCGGGCCGAGATCGGGCGGATCCACCCGAGCGTGGCCCCGGCCGAGGGCGAGCGGGTGGTGGTCAAGCAGGCCCCGGACGCCTTCGTCGGCACCGAGCTGGGCGAACTGCTCGACGCCGCCGGCCGCCGGGACATTGTCGTCGCCGGGTTCATGACCCACATGTGCGTGGCCTTCACGACGGCCGGCGCCTTCCTGCGGGGCAACCGCCCGACCGTCGTGGCCGCCGCCTGCGCCACCCGCCCGCTGGAGTCGGCGGGCACCGGGCTGACGGCCGCCCAGGTCCACCGCGCGGCGCTGGCGACGATCGGCGACCTGTACGGCGTGGTGGTGGAGTCCCCGGCCGACCTCGGCTGAGGCCGGACCAGGCCAGGCCAGGCCGGACCGGACCGTGCGCGGAGCCGGGGCCGAGGGCCGTGGGTCCGCTGGGATCGCCACCGATCCGCCGCCGCCTCGTTGACCAGACGGTGCACGGCGAACAGCGGTGCACGGCGAACAGCGGCGCACGGTGCGCGGTGGCGGAGAGGGGCGGGGAACGGGCATGGCGGCGAACGGGGCGGCAGCGGTGGGCGGTCCGCCGGAGCTGGCGGAGTCGTACCGGCTCTGCGAGCGGGAGGTGGCCGCCCACCAGGCCCCGCTGCGGGCGATCAGCGACACGCTGCCGCCCGAGGTGCGGCCGTACTTCCACGCCGTCAACGGCTTCGCCTCCCGGTCCGACCGGATCGCCGACGACGCTGCTGCCGACTCCGACTCCGACTCCGACTCCTACGGTGACGAGGACACCCAGGGCGCCGCCGACCCCGCCGAGCGCGAGCGCCGGTTCGCCCGCTGGCGGGCCGACACCCTGGCCGACCTCGCGGCCGGCCGCAGCGACCACCCGCTGCGCCGGGCCTTCGTCGACACCGTGCGGCGCTGGGAGCTGGACCGGGCGCTGGTCGAGGAGTTCCTGGACGCCACCCGGGCCGACGGCGCCCGCCCGCCCGCCTTCGAGACCCACGCGGACCAGCGCCGCCACCTGCGGGGCGTCGCGGGGACGGTCACCGAGCTGTGGGCCCCGCTGCTGGGCGCGCGGGGCCCGCGGGCGGCGGGCGCGCTGTCCGCGCTGGGGGAGGCCTGCCAGCTGGCGGACATCCTGGAGGACCTCCCGCTCGACCTCGCGGCCGGCCGCTGCTACCTGCCGCAGGACGACCTGCGCCGACTCGGCCTGACCGTCGCCGACTTCGGCCGGGACAAGAGTCAGGACGACCGCCGACCCGACCGCCGCACCGCCCTGGACGAGCTGGTCGAGAGCCAGCAGAGGCACCTGCACCGCCTGCTGGAGCAGGCCCTGCCCGCCACCTGGCTCGCCGCCCCCGGCTGCCGCCCGTTCCTGCACACCCTGCTGCTCGGCGCCCAGCTCCAGTACGACGAAGTGACCCTGCTGCGCTCACGCGTCCTGACCGAGGGCCTCACCCCGCTGAGCTCCGACGGCACCACGCCCCACCGCCGCGCCCGGCCCGCGCCTCCCGAGGGCGCGCCCGCCCACGTCGCCGTGATCATGGACGGCAACCGCCGCTGGGCCGAGGCCCGTCGGCTGCCCGCCCGGCACGGCCACCGGGCCGGGCAGCGGGCCGCGCTGCGCCTGGTCAACGCGGCGCTGCGGCTGGGCATCCGCCACCTGAGCCTGTACGCCTTCTCCACCGAGAACTGGGACCGCCCGCCCGAGGAACTGACCGCGCTGTTCGACTCGCTGGCCGACGGCCTCACCCGCAGCGCGGAGGGCCTGCACGCGCTTGGCGTGCGGATCCGCTGGTGCGGCCGGCGGGACCGGGTGGAGGAGTCGCTCGCCTCCTCGATCGCGCTGGTGGAGAGCCTGACGTCGAACAACGGCACGCTGACCCTGACGGTCTGCGTGGACTACGGCGGACGGGAGGAACTGGCCGCCGCGGCACGGAGCCTGGCCGCCGAGGCGGTGGCGGGCCGGATCAGCCCGGAGGTGATCGGCCCGGCCGACCTCGCCCGGCACCTGTACGCCCCCGACCTCCCGGACGTGGACCTGCTGATCCGCACCTCCGGGGAGCAGCGGATCAGCAACTTCCTGCCCTGGCAGCTCGCCTACGCCGAGCTGCTGTTCGACCCCACGCCGTGGCCGGACTACGACCTGGCCCGGCTGCGCGGGGCGGTCCGGGCGTACGCGGTGCGCGAGCGGCGCTTCGGCGGCGGCGTGCCCGCCCAGTCCCGGACGCCCCGCAACGACCGGCCCGCTACGGCTTCTGCTCCTGGGCGGCCGGAGGAGGGGTGTACGTCCCCTGGGCCGTGACGTAGGCGAGCACCGTGTCCACGGTGACCGGGTGCGCGCCGAAGTTGGCGGTGTACGCGTCCACCGCCTCCTGGGTGGGGCGCAGCGGCACCCCGCTGAGCCGGACCTTCATCGGCTTCCCGGCCGGCACCGGATCGGCCGTCAGCTTGCCCTCGGTGAGGCCGCAGCGGAAGGCCGAGCGGTGCCCCATCTCCGCCCCGCTCACCTCGCACCGGCCCGAGCCCAGGCCGTCCTTGATCGCGCCGGACAGGTTGACCACCCGGTAGTCGCCCTTGGAGGTGCGGACGGAGACCCCGCCGTCCAGCGCCCCGTCGCCGTGCGCCTTCGGCGGGTTGGCGAGGGACGGGTCGCCCACGGCGGAGCGGATCGGCAGGTGGACCGCCGGGCCCCGTTGGTCCAGCACCATGCGCGCCGGGGCGACGACGTCCACCATCGCGTGGAAGCGGTCCAGCTGGGCCTGTGCCTCCGGGGTCCAGCGCACCTCCACCCAGCCGTCGGAGAGCGTGCCCAGACTCCCGGTGCGGTCGGTGCCGCCGTCAACGGCACCGGCCGCCGTCCCGGTGAGCCACCCCAGTAGCGGGGCGCCCAGCGCCGCGCCCAGCAGCGAACGCCGCGTCGTGCCCATCGTCCCGAACCGTCCTTCCCTGGCCGCCCGGTACGGCCCCGGAAGCGATCATCCGTCCACCGACCGTCTCCGGGGCCGAGGCGGGGGACGAAACCACTCGTGCGGGGGGAGCGGGGAGCGGGCCGGGGTGGTTCGTCCAGGCGCGGAAGCCCCCCGGGACGGCCGCCCGCCGGGTGCCCGCCGGGTGTCCGGTCCGGCTCTCGGGTCTCCCGCCCGGCAATGGATTCGGTTCTCGCCGAACGGTCTTGCGGCGGTGCCGCATCCGGGCGACGATCGCGACCGTGCTGCGAATCTTCTTCGGTACGGACGACCTGGAGCGGCTCCGGGTGGCGGAGCGCCCCGACATGTCGATGGAGCTCTCCCTGAGCGTGCACGCCCTGGTCAGCGGGGTGCGCGACCCGCGCTTCCAGGCCTGGCGCGAGCAGCTGCGGGCCTCCTGGAACCCGCGCACCGCGCTGCTCTTCGACCTCTACACCCCCACGGCGATCCCGGAGTTCCTCGCGGTGCGGCGCGACCCGGGCGCCACCGAGAGCGCCACCGCCCAGGCGCCCGAGGCGCCGCTGCGCGACCACCTGCGCTCGGTCGGCGGGGAGCGGCAGTTGAGCGCCTTCGCCCGGGGTGTCGCGGCCGGCGACCGCCGGGCCCGCAGGCTGCTGGGCAACGTCACCGCCGACTACCAGACCCGGGCGATCGACCCGTACCGGCGGCAGATCGAGACCATCGTCACCACCGAGCACGGGCGCCGGCGCCGGATCGCCGAGCCGGACCGGGTGCTCGGCTCGCTGCACCCGACGGTGTCCTGGCGCCGCCCGGTGCTGAGCTTCCCGCTGGCCGGCGGATGCCGGCACGACGTGCGCCTGGACGGCCGGGGGCTGCTGCTCCAGCCGTGCGTGTTCGGCCCCCGCAGGCCCGTCATCGCCCGTTTCGAGGACCCGGCCCAGCAGCCGGTGCTCCTCTACCCCGCCCGGATCGGTGGTCCCTTGCGCGCCGAGCCCGAGCCGACCCCCAGTCGCACCCTCACCGCGCTGCTCGGGCAGACCAGGGCCGCCGCCCTGGAGGCCATCGCGGCCCACGGGCCCTGCTCGACCAAGGACCTGGCGGGCCATCTCAACATCTCCACCGCCTCCGCGAGCGAGCACGCCACCGTCCTGGCCGACTCCGGCCTGACCACCAAGGACCGCACCGGCCGCTCCGTCACCCACCGCCCCACCGCGCTCGGCCACGCCCTGCTGGCCGGCCGCGTCCCGGCCCCGGACCCCGAGGACGACCCGGCCTGACCCCGTCTCCGCCACGGCCGGGGCCCTTCTCCGCCACACCCTGACCCCGCCTCCGCCACGCCCGGGGCCCGCGCTCGCGCAGCGCGGGCCCCGGGCGTTCGCGTACCCCGCCCACCCCTCCAAGCCCCGAGTTGAACACGTTCAAAGTCGTGCGCCATGATGAGGACGCGCGAGAAAACCCCGCCGCGGCCCGCGGCGAAGGGCGGTCCCGTGCTGCCCCGTCACGCTCCGAACCCCCCTACCCGACCACGGAGTCGACCGTGCGACACCTGCTGCAACGCCACCCCTTCGCGATGCGCACCCGCTTCGCGCACTCGCTCGTCCTCACCTACGCCCTGCCGCCCCGCCTGCTCGCCCCGCTGGTGCCGCCCGGCCTCGCCCTCGACACCTACACCGACCCCGACGGCGCCGAGCACGGCTTCGTGGCCGCCGCCGTCGTGGACGCCCGGGCACTGCGCCCGGCCGCCCTGCCCGCCCGCCTCGGCCGGGACTTCATCCTGACCGGCTACCGGGTCTTCACCCGCTTCCCGACCCCCGGCGGCCGCACCATGCGCGGCCTGCGCATCCTGCGCTCCGACACGGACAGCCGGATGATGGCGCTCGGCGGCAACGCCTTCTCCCGCTACCACTACCGGCACGCCCGGATCGGCACCCGGGTGGTCGACGGGACCCTGGAGTTCAAGGTGGTCAGCGGCGACGGCCGCGCCGACCTGCACGTGCGCGCCGACCTCGGCAGCGCCCCCGCCGCCCTCCCGCCGGGCAGCCCGTTCGCGGACGCCCGCGCCGCGCGCCGCTTCGCCGGCCCGCTGCCCTACACCTTCGAGTACGAGCCGCAGACCCGGTCGATGATCGTGGTCAAGGCCACCCGCGCCCACTGGGAACCCGCCCCGGTGGCCGTCGAGGTGCCCCGGCTCACCTTCTTCGACCACGGCCCGCTGGCCGGCAGCCGGCCGGTGCTCGCCAACGCCTTCCACGTCGCCGGCCTCGACTACGGCTGGCACGCCGGGGAGCGCCGCACCCTCACCGGAGCCGCCCGATGACCGCACCCGCAGCCCCCGCCGCCTCCGTCGCCGCTCCCGCCCCCGGTCCCGTCCCGGACGGCCCCCGCCCGTCGGGTGTGCGCGAGGTCGTCCGCTACAACTGGCCGATGTACGCCGCCGGCGCGTTCACCGTCGTCGCCGGCGGGGTGCTGGCCCGCCGGCTGCCCGGCCCCGCCGCCGCGCTCTCCCGGGCGGCCGCCGCCACCGCCGCCGGGTACCTCGCCCTCGGCACCCTCGCCACCTGGTGCGTCTACGACCGCTCCGGGCTCCACAGCTACGACTGGCTACCCGCCCTGCTGCCCGACGGCCCCGGCGACCACCTGGTGATCAGCACCGGCCTGGACGAGGCCGGCCGCCCGCTCGCCGCCCGCCACCCCGGGGCCCGCGGACGGCTCGCCGACCTGTACGACCCGGCGCTGACCTCCAGCGGCTCGATCCGCCGCGCCCGCCGCCACGCCCCGCCCGCCCCCGGCGGCATCCCGTCCCGGCCGGACGCCCTGCCCGCCGC
Source organism: Kitasatospora sp. NPDC001261 (assembly GCF_042896795.1). Lineage (NCBI taxonomy): Bacteria > Bacillati > Actinomycetota > Actinomycetes > Kitasatosporales > Streptomycetaceae > Kitasatospora > Kitasatospora sp. NPDC001261. The sequence continues at coordinate 97,332 of NZ_JBIAXP010000029.1, read as the reverse complement.
GACGGGCACCCTGGACACCGTGTTCGCCGTCTTCGCCGCCCACGAACTACGCCGCCCCGCCGACCGCACCGCCCTGTTCGCCGAGGCCGCCCGCACCCTGCGCCCCGGCGGCACCCTGCTGCTGGTCGAGCACCTGCGGGACGCCGCCAACACCGCCGTCTACGGCCCCGGCGCCTGGCACTTCCTGCCCCGGGCCACCTGGCTCCGGCACGCCGCCGAGGCGGGCCTGCACCCGGCCGCCGAACGCCGGATCGCCGGCCTGGTCACCGCCTTCGCCCTCCGGAAGCCCGCCTCATGACCGGGCCGACCGGACCGACCGGACTGGCCGAGCTGACCGCCCTGGCCGAACTGACCGGTACGCCCGGACTCCTCACCCTCGAGGCCCAGTTGCGCCTGGTCGGCGCCGCCCTCGTGACCGCAGGCCTGGCCCACGCCGTCCTGCCCCGCGCCATCGGCTGGCCCGCCGACCTCGCCGGCACCACCCTGCTGACCCGCCAGGTCTCCTACGCCCACCTCTTCTTCATCGGCCTCGCCTGCGCGCTGCTCGGCCTGCTCCCGCTCTGCCTGGCCCCCGACCTGCTCGCCGGCGGCCGGCTCGGCACCGCCCTGCTGGCGGGCCAAACTCTGTTCTGGGGCCTGCGCTGGCTCTTCGAGTTCGCCTACTTCTCGCCCCGCCTGTGGCGCGGCGACCGCCTGCGCACGGTCGCGCACCTCGGCCTCTCCGTCCTGTGGACCTGGGTGACGGCGGTCTTCGCGGCCGCCCTCTGGCACACGGTCTAGGATCAGTCCCGACCCCGGCAGCCCACACAACCCCTCAAGGATCATGCGGTGACCGTTGCTTTCCCCCGTGCTCGCGCCGTGCGGTCGGCCCTGTCGGCCGGCGTCGTCCTGCTGGCGGCCACCTCCTGCTCCGGTTCGGCCGACGCCCCGCTGACCAGCGCCCAGGCCAAGCAGAAGACCGACACGTACTTCACCGAGATCTTCCTCGCCTTCCCGAAGCCGATCTCGCCGGTCGTCGACCGGGACGCCGAGGAGAAGTGCTTCAAGAAGGACGCCCCCTCGGAACCGGACGGCCGGGTCAAGGCCGTGACGTACCGCTTCCTGCGGGACATCCCGGCCGACCACCACGACACGATCTTCGACACCTTCCGCGGCCACCTCGTCGTGGCCGGGTTCAAGGTCACCGACAGCAGGCCCGGCGTGATCGTCCTCACCAACCCGGACAACGGCTTCAAGGCCTCCATCTCGGACGGCGACAACTGGCCCACCACGCTGGTCGTCGGCTTCGAGTCCCCCTGCGTCTGGCCCAACGGCACCAAGCCGCCCACCGGCTGATCCGGCCGCACCGCCCCCGCGGCCCTCACGCCCCCAGGTAGCGCAGCACCGCCAGGACCCGCCGGTGGCCGTCCACGTCCACCGGCAGGTCCAGCTTGGCGAAGATGTTGCCGATGTGCTTGTTCACCGCCGCGTCGCCCGCGGGGCCCCGGTGCCTCAGGGGTTGGCCGGGAGGGTCGGGGCGCGGCGGGGCTGGGGTGGGAGGGGGAGGGTGAGGGCTTCGCGGGAGGCGGGTGGGAGGGCGAGGGCGGAGGCGGTTTCGGCGGGGAAGGGGTGGAGGCCGAGGAGGGCGGTGGTGAGGCGGGTGGTGGCGCGGTGCCAGTCGGGGAGGCGCTGGAGCATGGCGTGGCCGCTGCCGGTGACGGTGTAGCCGCAGACCCGGGCACCCGCGGCGCGGCTGCGGGCGGCGAAGGCGCGGGTTTCGGCGGGCGGGGTGACGGTGTCGCGGTCGCCGTGCAGCAGGAGGACGTCCCGCCCGGCGAGTTGGTCGCACGGGTCCTCGGGCGGGCACCACGGTGCGAGGGCGACCAGGCCGGTGACGGCGGGGTGTCCGCCGGCCTGGAGGGCGGCGCGCCCGCCCATCGAGTGGCCGACCAGGACGGTCGGCACCGGCCCGAGCAGCGCGGTGAGTTCGTCGAGCGCGGCGGTCGCGTCCCGTGCGGCGTCGGCCCGTTCGCCGTTCCAGCCGCGGTGGCGGTAGCGGACGGTGCCGATGGCCACCCCGTCCCGCGCGGTCGCCCTGGTGAGCGCGCGCAGGAAGCCGTGCATCCGCAGCAGCGGGAGGTTGAGGCGCCCGGGCCGGGCGACGTTGTGCTCCTCGCCGCCGTGCAGGACCAGGACGGCGGCCCGGGCCGCTTCCGGTCGGACCCGCCAGTGCAGCGCCCGGTGGTCCACCGCGTGCTCCGCCGCCGTACCGCCCACTTGCCGCACCGTCCCGTCCGTCCCGCCCCGTGGCCCGTCCCCCGGACCGCCACTGTACGCGTGCGGACGGCCGGAGCATTCACCCGAGGGGACCATCCCGGACACCGGGCGCGCGCGGCCGGGGCGGGCGCCTGCTATCCACGAAGGGTGGGGGGCCGAAGCGCCCGCTCGTGGCGCCGTGTCACCGAGTGGAGGACTCCGTGGCTCAGCAGCTCGCACTGTCCGTCGATTTCGGGTCGGGCTTCACCGAGGCCTGGTCGAAGATCGCCAAGGTCATTCCGCAGTTCATCGCCTTCCTGGCGATCCTGGTCGTCGGCTGGTTCGTGGCCAAGGCGATCGCCAAGATCCTCGACCGGGTGCTGCGCAGGGTCGGCTCGGAACGGGTCGCGGAGCGGTCCGGAGTGGCCGCCCACCTGCAGGGTTCCAAGTACGACATGACCGGCATCATCTGCAAGGTCGTCTACTACATCGTCCTGCTGATGGCCCTGCAGCTGGCGTTCGGCGTCTTCGGCTCGAACCCGATCAGCACGATGATCCACAGCATCGTCGCCTGGCTGCCGCGCGGCATCGTCGCCGTGGTGATCGTGGTGGTCGCGATGGCCATCGCCAACGCGGTGCGCGACATCGTGGGCAGCACGCTCTCCGGCGCCTCGTACGGCCGGACGGTCTCCACCCTGGTCTGGGCGTTCATCGTCGGCCTCGGCGTGATCGCCGCGCTGGGCCAGGCCGGGATCGCCACCTCGATCACCGGGCCGGTCCTGATCGCCGCGCTCGCCACCATCGCCGGTGTGCTGGTGGTCGGTGTCGGCGGCGGCCTGATCATCCCGATGCGCCAGCGCTGGGAGCGGTGGCTGGACGGCGCCGAGCGGGAGACCGCCCGGCTGCGCGGCACCGCCTACCAGGCCGGCCGCTCCGACGCGCTGTCCAACCAGCCGGTCCGGCCGACCGCCCAGACCGGTCCGGGCACCCCGCCCGCGCCGGGCATCGAGGGCGACCAGAACCGGTAGCCCGCCGCACCGGGCGGTCCGGGAGGGCCTGCCGGGGCTCAGACCCCGAGCAGGCCCTGCTCGCGGACCAGCCAGCAGATCGCGGTGAGCCGGATCACGGCGTAGTCGTGGCCGACCGGCTCCCGCCAGCCGATCTCGGCGAGCGCGTCCAGGAAACCCAGCGCGTAGTCCGACAACTCCTCACGGTCCAGGGGCCGGGGCGCGAGCTCCGGCCCCTGCGCGTACAGCAGCTCCCGCAGCATCGCCGCGTGCTGGTCGACCGCCGCGACGAAACCGGGCTCGAAGGCGAACTCGGCCAGCCGGGGCGTGAAGGCCGTCACGATGCCGGGCAGCGGACAGCCGGCCGGCTCGTCGGGGGAGCGCCGGAAGGACTCGTCGGGGGTCGCGAACATCCGTCCACGGTAGGCGACCCTCCGAGCGGGAACGGGCGCCCGTGACGGTTCCGTACTGAGACCTTGGCCACCCCTGCCGCCCCACCCGGCCGGATCGGAAACGGTCCGTGGCGCGGCGGACGCGCTGTGCCGATCACCGGTCGGTCCGTACCAGAATGGCCGGCATGGATCTCCGCGTCTTCACCGAACCCCAGCAGGGTGCGAGTTACGACACCCTCCTCAAGGTCGCCCGCACCGCCGAGGAGCTCGGGGCCTTCAGCGCCTTCTTCCGCTCCGACCACTACCTGAAGATGGGCGACGTCGACGGCCTGCCCGGGCCCACCGACGCCTGGATCACCCTGGCCGGCCTCGCCCGCGACACCAGCACCATCCGCCTGGGCACCCTGATGACCGCCGCCACCTTCCGCCTGCCGGGCGTCACCGCGATCCAGGTCGCCCAGGTCGACGCGATGAGCGGTGGCCGGGTCGAGTTCGGCCTCGGTGCCGGCTGGTACGAGGCCGAGCACACCGCGTACGGCATCCCCTTCCCGAAGGAGAAGTTCGGGCGGCTGGAGGAGCAGCTGGCGATCATCACCGGGCTGTGGAACACCAAGCTCGGCGACACCTTCGACTTCGCCGGCGAGTACTACACGCTGACCGACTCGCCGGCCCTGCCCAAGCCCGCCCAGGAGCACGTCCCGGTGCTGGTCGGCGGCCTCGGCCCCAAGCGCACCCCGGCCCTGGCCGCCCGCTTCGCCGACGAGTTCAACCTGCCGTTCGCCTCGGTGGACGACACCGCGGCCCAGTTCGGCCGGGTCCGCGCCGCCGTCGAGGCGGCCGGGCGCTCCGCCGACGACCTGGTCTACTCCAACGCCATGGTGGCCTGCGTCGGCCGCGACGACGCCGAGGTCGCCCGCCGGGCCGCCGCGATCGGCCGCGAGGTCGACGAGCTGAAGGAGAACGGCCTGGCCGGCACCCCGGACGAGGTGGTCGAGAAGATCGGCCGGTACGCGGCGGTCGGCAGCGAGCGGTTCTACCTCCAGATCCTCGACCTGGACGACCTCGACCACCTGGAGCTGATCGCCTCCCGGATCGCCCCGCAGCTGGGCTGACACCCGCCGCCGGGCCTCGGCGCCGCCACGCTCCGGGCCCGGCCGTGGTCGTCCGTACCCGCTCCGACCTCCGCCCTTTACTCGTTCTTGGGAATGAGCGATGCTCCTCGAAGGGGAACGGCGGGGGGAGACCGGGTGAGTGGGACGAGAACGGTGCGGACGGCGGCGGCGCCGAGGGTGCCGCCGCCGCGCACCGCCGGGGAGCGGGTCGTCCTGCCCGCGCCGGACGACCCGTCCGCATCGCACGCGCCGCACGACCCGAGCGCCCGGCACGAGCTGCGCGGGCCCGGGCCGGCGGTCCTGCGCTACCCGGCCGGGGACCTGCTGGTCGTCACCGGCCTGCCCGGCAGCGGCAAGAGCACCCTGATGCGCCGCTGCGTCCGCGCCCCGCTGATCGACTCCCAGCTGGTCCGCGAGGAGTACGCGGCCCGGCTGCCCGGCCGCCTGCCGTACGCGCTCTACCGCCCGCTGGCCCGGCTCGCCCACTACCTGCGGTTGCGCCGGGCCGTGCTGGACGGCGGGCCGCTCGCGGTGCACGACTGCGGCACCCAGCCCTGGGTGCGGGCCTGGCTGGTGCGGGCCGCCGCCCGGCAGGGCCGCCGGGTGCACCTGCTGCTGCTCGACGCCGACCCGACCGAGGCGCTGGACGGGCAGCGGCGGCGCCGGCGCGGCGTCTCGCGCTACGCCTTCGCCCGGCACCAGGCCGCCGTCGCCCGGCTGCGCCGCCGGATCCTGGAGACCGGACGGCTGCCGGCCGGCTGTGCGTCGGCCGTGGTACTCGACCGGGCCGCCGCGCGCGCCCTGCGGGGGATCGACTTCACGGCGTCGTAGTCTCGGCGGGTCCGCGCCGGGCGCCGGCGGGTCCGGCCGGAGCAGGCCACGGGCGCGGCCGACACACCGTCAACTCCCCTGTCAGGAGCGCTGATGCGCCGTACTGCCCGGGTGCGCTCGCGTGCCCCACGCCTGTTCCCCTGCGCCGCCGCGCTGGTCGCCGCGGCCGGTCTGAGCCAGTTCGCCGCACCGGCCGCGCACCGCGCCGCCGTCGCTCCGGCGGTGGAGCGGTGCGCGGACGACGGCGTCGGTCCGGACGACGTCGTCGGTGCGGGCGGTGTCGCGGCGCGGCTGCCGGCCGGCAGCCGGCCGGACCGGGACCCGAACGCGGTCAGTCCCCGGCAGGCCCGGGCGATGCAGGCGGACCTCGCCCAGCGGCTCGCCGAACTGGGCGTCGGCCGGGTCCGGTCCGCCGCCCCGACCACGATCCCGGTCTACTTCCACGTGATCCACGACGGCGACGAGGGGCGGCTGGACGCGGCCGCCGTCGCGGGCCAGATCGACCACCTCAACGAGAGCTACGGCGGCCAGGGCGAGGGCAACGTCCCGAGCCCGTTCCACTTCGAACTGGTCGGCACCGACTGGAGCGACAACGCCTCCTGGTACACCGGCATGACCCCGGGCTCCTCGGCCGAGCAGGCGATGAAGACCGCCCTGCGCAAGGGGGACCAGGGCACCCTCAACCTCTACACCGCCCGGCTCGGCGACTCCCTGCTCGGCTGGTCGACCTTCCCGAACGCCTACCGGACGCACCCGACCGACGACGGCGTGGTGGTGCTCGACGCCTCGCTGCCGGGCGGCTCCGCCGTCCACTACGACGAGGGCGACACCGCGACCCACGAGATCGGCCACTGGCTCGGCCTCTTCCACACCTTCCAGAACGGCTGCCGGGCCCCGGGCGACTACGTGGAGGACACCCCGGCCGAACGCACCGCCGCCTCCGGCTGCCCCGAGGGCCGGGACACCTGCCCCGGCCCGGGGCTCGACCCGATCCACAACTTCATGGACTACAGCTACGACTCCTGTATGACCAGGTTCACCCCGGGACAGGTCCAGCGGATGGTCAACATCTGGGCGGCCTACCGGAGTTGACGGTGGCAGTGGATCAGCAGTGCACCACGAGGTAGAGCAGCGTCCGGTCGCCGGAGGCCCGGAACTCGTACGCCAGGTACTCCAGGGCGGAGGCGTCCAGCCAGGCGGCCGGCCGCTCCTCGGGGGTGAGCAGGGCGGGCACGAAGACGCCCGGGGAGGCCTCGTGCAGCCGGCCCCACAGGCCCAGCGTCATCTCGTCCGCGTCGACCGCCAGCCGCTTCGCCAGCCGCCGGTCCACCGGGCCGCGGGCCAGCCGCCAGTAGCGCCCCCCGGCGTCCACGAAGCCGCCCGACGCGAGCGGGTCGTCGAGGTTCCAGTACTCGTGCTCCTCCTTCGGCGGCAGGGCGGCCAGGACCTCGGCGAAGCCGCCGGTGCGGCGGCGGGGCTTGTGCGGCATCCGGGGATCCTCGCAGGCGTCGCGGGCCGCGCGCACTGGAATTGAATGCGGCGGGCCGCTTCCGGCGTGGCAGATACCGACCGTTTGTCCGATTTGATCTATGTTCGGAGGGTCGGGACCGATCAGGAGCAACCGAAGGAGCAAGGGCATGAGTGCCAATCCCCGGATCGTCGTCGGCGTGGACGGCTCGCCCGCCTCGGAGCAGGCGCTGCGCTGGGCGATCGACTACGCGCGGGCCGTCGGCGGGACGGTCCACGCGATCGCCGCCTGGGAGTACCCGGCCTTCTACGGCTGGGCCGGCGCGGGCGTGCCGACCGTCGAGGCCTTCAACCCCGAGGAGCTCGCCGGGAAGACCCTCAGCGAGACCGTCGCCAAGGTGGCCGGCGACGACGCCGGCGTGCGGATCACCGAGAGCGTGATGCCCGGCAACGCCGCCCAGGCGCTGCTGGAGGCCGCCAAGGGCGCCGCGCTGCTCGTCGTCGGCAGCCGCGGCCTGGGCGGCTTCTCCGGCGTGCTGCTCGGTTCGGTCAGCCGCCACCTCACCGAGCACGCGCCCTGCCCGGTGGTCGTGGTGCGCGAGGCCCACGGCGCCGCCGATCAGTCGGAGTAGCGCCCCCCGGGGGCGGTGCCCCGGCGGGCCGCCGCGCGGACCAGAATGGAGGCATGCCAGAAGGTGACTCCGTCTACCGCGTGGCGGCCCACTTGCACGAGGCCCTCGCCGGACAGCCGCTGACCAGCGCCGACCTGCGGGTGCCCGCGCACGCCACCGCCGACCTCACCGGCCGCCGGGTGCTGGAGGTCGCCCCGCGCGGCAAGCACCTGCTCGCCCGCTTCGAAGGCGGCCTCACCCTGCACACCCACTTGAGGATGGACGGCCGTTGGGTGGTCTACCGTCCCGGCGAGCGGTGGACCGGCGGCCCGGAGTGGCAGATCCGCGCCGTCCTCGGCACCGACCGGGGCACCGCCGTCGGCTACCGGCTGCCCGTCGTGGAACTGCTGCGCACCGCCGACGAACGGCGGATCGTCGGCCATCTCGGCCCCGACCTGCTCGGCTCCGACTGGGACCCGGTCGAGGCCGTCCGCCGGCTCCTCGCCCGCCCGGGCCGCCCGGTCGTCGAGGCCCTGCTCGACCAGCGCAACCTCGCCGGGATCGGCAACGTCTACGCGAACGAGCTGTGCTTCGTCGCGGGCGTGACGCCGTGGACCGAGGTCGGCGAACTCCCGCACCCCGACCGGCTGGTGGAGCGCGCCCGGCAGATGCTGGAGGCCAACAAGCTGCGCCCCGGCCACATCACCACCGGCGACACCCGGCCCGGCTACCAGCACTGGGTCTACGGCCGGGCCGGACGGCCCTGCCCGCGCTGCGTCACCCCCGTCGTCACCGGGCGCCAGGGCTCGCCGCCGCGCGACCGGACGGTGTTCTGGTGCCCGTACTGCCAGCGCGGCCCGGCCCCGGAGGTCACGGCCGCTCGACCAGCGCGGGGTGGCGCGGGTCGTCCACCCGGACGGTGACGTCGGCCGTCGCGGCGGGCCCGGTCTCCGCCTCGTAGCGGGCGAAGGCGGGCAGCGTCCACTGCTGGTCGGCCGGGGTGCGGCGGGCCAGCGCGGCCGGGCCGAGCGCCAGGTGGACGGTCAGCTCCAGCGGCAGCCAGCGGCCGAGCAGCAGCGCGCCGTCCAGCAACAGCACGCCGCCGGGCGGGAGTTCGGTGTACGGGGCGCGGGTCGACCGGTCGGTGGCCGGGTCGCGCAGGGAGGGCAGGACGCGGCCGCTGCCGCCCGGCTCCAGCGGGTCGAGCACCTCGCGGGCCAGGGCGCCGTCGTCCAGCCAGAGGTCGTGGAAGGCGTCCGCGTCCTGGTGGCCGTACTCCAGCCGGATCGAGGCCGGGCGCAGGAAGCCGTCGGCCGAGACCCGCAGCGTCGGGTGGCCGCGCAGCCGCAGCGGCTCCACCAGCGCGTCGGCGAGCGCCCCGGGGCGGGCGGCCGGCGCGCCGTCCACGGCCACCCGCAGGCGCCGGCCGCGGGCGTCGGGCAGGGCGGAGATGCGGTCGGCGAGCAGCTCGGCCAGGTTGTCGGGGGAGATCGGGCGTACCTGCATCGGGCCGTCCTGCCGTGTCGTGGGGGGCGCTCAGTTCAGGGGGAGGGCGTGCAGGACGTCGTCGTGGCCCGCGTAGAGGCGGGTGCCGTCGAACTGGTGGGCCGCGTCGGTGGCGAGGGTCCAGACGTCCTTCCCCGGACCGGAGTCGTGGAAGGTCCACCCCAGCTCGCCGGTCGCGGGGTGGATCGCGCTGACCCCGCCGGCCGCCGTACCCGGGACGAACAGCGTGTCCCTGGCGACCAGCGGACGGCTGCGGCGGTCCAGCGGGAACGGCAGCCGGCAGGACCAGAGCTCCGCGCCGGAGGACAGGTCGAGGCAGCTGACGACACCCTGGTCCCACGGGACGTACACCCGGCCGCCGTGTTCGAGGGGCGGCAGCGCCCGCCAGGACTCGCCCCGGTGGGGCGCGTAGGTCCAGCCCGGCTCGCCGGCGGGAAGCAGCCTGCGCACGCCGCCGTTGCCGTCGGGGACGAAGAAGCCCCCCGAGCCGGCCACGCACCAGCGCAGGTCCTCCTCACCGGGGGCGGTCCACAGCTCGCGGCCGGTGGCGGCGTCCCGGGCCACCACCTCGGCGCGGCCGCCGAGGAAGCGGAGGCAGGCGAGGAGGCCGCCACCGATGTGGGTGGCGGGCGTGACCGGCTGCTCCGTCTGCTCGGTGCGGACGGACCAGAGCAGGGAGCGGTCGGTGACCCGCAGCGCGAAGAGGCGGTTCTCCGTCCGGGTGCCGTCGGACCGCGGGCGGCCCCAGGCGTAGCCGTAGAGGATGCCGGGGGCCTGGCGGTCGTAGCCGGCGAGGCGGACCTGCCCCTGGAGCTCGTCGGGCAGCGGCAGGCTCCAGTCGCCGGCCGGGTCGGTGAAGTGCCGGGCGTCGAGGTGGCCCTCGTAGATCGTGAAGAGGTGGTCGGGCCCGACCACCACCTTGCCGAGCACGTCGCCGTCGATGGGCCAGCTGCGGGCGGCCGGCGGGTCGAAGACCAGCAGCCGGGCCGCGGTGCCCTTCTCGTGGTCGAGGACCTGCAGGCCGTTCCTGGAGAGGTAGACCGGGTGGCTCGGCGGGTCGGTGAGGCGCTCCGGGGTCATCGCCTCCGGGCCGCGGTACGTCCAGAGCGGCGTCGGCCCGGACAGCGCGGTCGGGACCGGCTCGGTCGGCCCGGGCGAGGGGAAGGCCCCGCCGACACCCGAACGGCCGAACGCCCAGGCGGCCCCGCCCGCCGCGAGCACCCCGGCCCCGAGCAGCAGCCGGCGCCGGCTCGGCCGCGCGCGCTCCCCGCCGCCCGCGATCACGTCCTCGGGGGCCCCGCCGCCGTCGGTCTCCTCGTCCCACTGCCACGCCGTCCCGCTCGCGGGACCCCCGGACGACGACTGCATACGGCTCTCGCTTCCCCACCGGCGGCCCCACGCCGCCACCCGCCCGGAGAATATCGAACAGTCCGCTATGCATACGAAATGGTGGAAGAGGTGGGGAAAGCGGATCACGCAGGCGGGTGGTCGGCCAGGTCGGCGAGGACGTCGGCGTGGCAGGGGAGCGGGGCGCACCAGCAGCCGAGGCGGTGGCCGCGCAGGGGTGGGACGAGGGCGAGCAGGTCGGGGTGGGCGAGCAGGTGGGCGCGGTACCTGGCGACCATCTCCTCGCGGGTGAGGTCCGGGCCGGGGCGGTACGGGCAGTGCAGCGGGGACTCGGCGAGGTGCCAGCCGCCGCGGTGCATGGCGCGGCCGACGTAGACGACGTCGCGGTACCCGGGGTCGTCGCGGTGGCCCTTGAGGTTGACCACGGTGGTGCGGCGGGGTTCGCTCGGCATGCCGTCCATGCTGGCGCACGGCGGGCCCCGGGGCAGCCCGGGGCCGGTGCGGGCTCGCCTTGACACCGGTGCGGGCCGGGCGTAGCAAAAGAGCATGCGCCATCCGCACGCGACCGGCGGGGCCCCTGGGGCGCGGCCGGGCCCGGACCGGCCGCCGGAGCCCGGGGCCGGCGCGGAGACCGGCCGGGCGGCCCCGCCGTCCGTCCGGGAGACGGCCCGGCGGGCGGACCACCGGCGCGACGAGCTGCTCGCCCTGGCCGCGCGCCGGGTGCTGGAGTCGACCGGGGCGTACGGCTCGCTGGTGTACCTGCGCTCGCGGGACCGCCGCTCGCTGGTGCTGCGCACCATCGCGGGCGTGCCGCTGTCGGTGATGGGCCCGTTCCGGCGGGTGGCCGCCGCGGGGCCGCTGCCGGTCGCGGTCGCCTTCCGGACCGGGCGCGCCGTCGTCCTCACCGACGCCGAGGACACCATGCGGCGCTTCCCGCAGCTCGCGGTCGGCCTGCCGTACGACTTCGTCTCCGCCTGCGAGCCGGTGGGGCGCGGCGGGGAGACGTTCGGGGTGCTGACCGCGCTGTGGCCGGCCTCGGACGACGGGGTGGCGGCGCCGGCGGCCCGGCGGCTGGCCGAGGCGGCCGCCCAACTGGCCGACGGCCTGGCCGGGTTGGCGGAGTCCGGGCAGTCGGTGGAGCCGGACTGCGAGGCGGCCGTGGTGGAGCTGCCGCCGCCGTCGGTGCCGACCACCCGGGTCGGGATGTTCGACTGGGACGTGGCCACCGGGTCGCTCGCCGCCGACACCCAGTTCCTGGAGATCTTCGGTTTCGGACCCGGGGAGTTCGACGGCACGGTGGCCGCCCTGGGCCGTCGCGTCGCCCCCGGAGACCTGCCCGGGTTCCGGGCCGCCGCCCGGATCGCGCTGGAGCGCGGCGAGGTGCTGGCCGCCCGGGTCCGGGTGCTCGGCCCGGACGGCCTGCCGTACCCGGTGGAGCTGTGGGCCCGGGTGCCCCGGGCGATCTCCGACGGCCGGACCCACCTGGTCGGCGCGGTGCTGGACCTCCGGAGCCTGACCGCCGCCGCGGCCGCCGTCGACCGGCTGCCCGAGGGCGTGTTCGCGCTCGACCAGGACGGCCGGATCGGCTACGCCAACCGCGCCGTCGAGCCGCTGCTCCGGGCCCGCCGCGAGGACCTGGTCCACCGCCCCCCGTGGGAGGCGCTGCCCTGGCTCGCCGACCCCTTCTACGAGAACCGCTACCGCGCCGCCCAGCTCTCCCAGCGGCCCACCGCCTTCCTGGCCGCCCGACCGCCGGACGGCTGGCTCGCCTTCTCGCTCTACCCGGACCCGCACGGCGTCACCGCCCGGGTGGTCGCGGCCGAGGCCCCGCCCGGCACCGCCGAGCCGGCCGCCGTCCCGCCGCCGCCCGCCGCCCGCACGGGGATGGGCGGCACCCACCACCTGCTCCAACTGGCCAGCGCGCTCACCGAGGCGGTCACCGTCCGGGACGTCTGCCGGGCGGTGGCCGAGGAGCTCCTGCCGGCCTTCGGCGGCCAGGAGCTCGCCATCTACGCGGTGCGCGAGCAGCGGCTGCACCTGCTCTCGCAGACCGGCTACCCGGACGGCTTCCTGGACGCCTTCGAGGGCATCCCGATGGACACCCGGGTGCCCGGCGCGGAGACGCTCCGCACCGGCACCCCGGTCTTCTTCGAGTCGGTGCGCGAACTCGCCGCCACCTACCCCGGCCTGGCCCTGGACGAGATGGGCGCCTGGGCCTTCCTGCCGCTGATCGCCTCCGGCCGTCCGGTCGGCACCTGCATCGTCGGCTTCGACCTGCCGCGCCCGTTCACCGTGGAGGAGCGCGGCCTGCTCACCGCGCTCGGCGGCTTCATCGCCCAGGCCCTGGAGCGCGCCCGGCTGTACGACGCCGAGTTCGCCCTGGCCCGCGGCCTGCAGCAGGCGCTGCTGCCGCACCGGCTGCCCGAGGTGCCCGGCATCCGGATCACCGCCCGCTACCTGCCCGGCACCCAGGGCATGGAGATCGGCGGCGACTGGTACGACGCGATCGTCACGGGCGAGGACGTCACCCTGGTGATCGGCGACGTCGAGGGCCACAGCGTCGGCGCGGCCGCCACGATGGGACAGCTGCGCAGCGCCGTGCGCGCCTTCGCCACCGGTGGCGACCCGCCCGACGAGGTGCTCGCCCGCACCAACCGGCTGCTGCTCGACCTCGACCCCGGGCTGCTCGCCAGCTGCTGCCTGGTCCGGCTCACCCCGGCCGTCGGGCTCGGCCGGATCGCCCGGGCCGGGCACCTCCCGCCGGTGCTGCGCCACCCCGGCGGGCGGGCCGAGGCGCTGTACGTCCCGGGCGGGCCGCTGCTCGGGGTGGACGAGCGGGCCGACTACCCGGTCAGCGACCTGCGGCTGGGCAGCGGGGCGGTGCTCGCCCTCTACACCGACGGGCTGGTGGAGGACCCGGCGGTGGCGATCGACCAGGGCGTGGACCGGCTGCGGGCCGCGCTGGCCCGGGCGGTGGCGGGGGAGGGACTGGAGCAGGCGGCCGAGCGGCTGCTGCGCGAGGTCGGCTCCGCCCGCCGGGTGGACGACGTGGCCCTGCTGCTCACGGCCTTCGGCTGAGCGGCCACTCCGTTCGGACCCGGCGGCCGCGCCGTGCGGACAGGGCGGGCAGGCCACCGGGACGGGGCCGACCAGGCGACTTTCGTCGGCGGGGGCGGCGACGAAGGAGGACGGCGGATGACCCGGCCGGACCGATAGCCTCGACGGGTGGAAGCGATCGCACGGGCCTGGAACACGGCGGTACGGACGGCGCTGCCGGGGCCCTGGCGGCCCCGGCGGGTCGTGGGCGAGGCACTGCTCGCCCTGATGATGGGCGGCTTCGCCGCGCTGATGGAGCTGCTCTCCAACACCGGCCAGGCGGTGCTCGTCGGCGTCGGGGTCGCGGTGGCGTGGGTGCTGCGCAAGGGACTGCCGGCCACCGTGCTGGTCGTCGTCGCGGCCGCCGCCGGCTGGGCGGTCGGCCCGATCCCGATGCTGGTTTGCGCGGGCTGGACGGCCGGGGCGCGGATCCGCCGGGTCTGGTCACTGGTCGGCACCTTCGTGGTGGGCTGGGCGCTGTTCACCATGACGGGCGTGCTGAAGGAGGGCGCCTCGTTCTCGCCGAAGCTGCTGCTGCCGCTGTCGTTCGGGGCCTTCCTGGTGGTGGCCGTGCTGCCCGCGCTCTACGGCCGCTACCGGGCGCAGCGCCGCGCCCTGCTGGACGCGCTGCGCGAGCGCAACGAGCAGCTGCTGCGCGAGCGGGTCATGGTGGTGCACCAGGCGCGGCTGCGCGAGCGGCACCGGATCGCCCAGGACATGCACGACAGCCTGGGCCACCAACTGGCACTGATCTCGGTGCACTCGGGCGCGCTGGAGGTGGACCGGACGCTCACCGACCGGCAGCGCGAGGCGGTCGGGGTGCTGCGGCAGGCGGCGGTCGCGGCGATGCGCGAGCTGCGCGAGGTGGTCGGGGTGCTGCACGACGAGTCGACGGCGGTGCCGGCCACCGCCCCGGCGGCCGCCGGGGTGCCCACCGCCGGGTCGGCGGCCACCGGGGCGGGTGCCGGGGCGCCGGCCCGGGGCGGGGTGGACGGGATCGAGGGGCTGGTGGAGTCCTCCCGGGCGGCCGGGGCCGGGATCGACCTCACCGTGGAGGGGGAGCGGCGTCCGCTGGCGGCCGCCGTCGACCACGCGGCGTACCGGATCGTGCAGGAGGCGCTCACCAACGCGCACAAGCACGCCCCCGGCGCGCCGATCGGCGTCGCGCTGCGGTACGAGCCGGACGCGCTGGTGGTGGAGGTCACCAACGCCCGCGCGCCGGAGCTCGTGGGGGCACGCGTCGGGGTGGGCGCGGCCGTCAGCGGCGGTCAGGGGCTGACCGGCCTGCGGGAGCGCGCCCGGTTGGTCGGCGGCATGGTGCACGCCGGGCCCACGCCGGAGCAGGGCTTCCGGCTGGCGGCGGTGCTCCCCTATGAAGGGGAGGAGCAGGACGCGGCGGCGGACGGGGCCGAGGACTGGATGCTGGACGGCCTGCCGCCCGTCGAGGAGCCGGAGCGCAAGCGGCGCAGTCCGGCGATGGGCTGCGCCCTCGGGGTGGTCGCGATCGCGGTGACCGTGCTCGGCCTGGCGGTCTGGGGCGTGGTCGCCTTCGTCAAGGGCACCAACGACGCGACCGTGCAGCAGCCGATGTACGACCAGATCAGGGTGGGCACCGCCGAGTCCGAGGTGCTGCAGACGCTGCCGCGCGGCAACGACTTCATCACCGACACGTATAAGGGGACAGGGCCCGAGATCCCGGAGGGCGCGCACTGCCGCTGGTTCGCCCTGAACGGGGCGCCCGGCGCCGGCTGGAACGAGGAGCACGTGGCGCGATTCTGCTTCCGGGACGGGGCACTGGTGGAGAAACAGGAGTACGTGATCAGCGGTTGAGTGCCCCCGTGCGCGGGCGAGTGCCCCGGCCGGGCGGGCCGGGCCGGTTTCGGATCACGGTGGTCCGGATCGGGGTGGTTCGGAACGGTCCTGCCGGGATGTGAGGATGGTGCCGCAGCCCACAGCACCGTTCGAGGGGAATGACCAGCGTGATCCGAGTCCTCGTCGCCGACGACGAGCCGCTGATCCGGGCCGGAATCAGGATGATCCTCGGTTCCGCTGAGGACATCGAGGTGGTCGCGGAGGCCGCCGACGGGCGGGAGGCGCTGGAGCTCGCGCGGGCGCACCGGGTGGACGTGGTGCTGCTGGACATCCAGATGCCGGTGATGGACGGGCTGACGGCGCTCGGGGAACTGGCGAAGGTCGCCCCCGGCGCGCGGGCGCTGATCCTCACCACCTTCGGGGAGCGCGAGAACGTCCTGCGCGCCGTGACCGAGGGCGGTGCCGGCTTCCTGCTCAAGGACACCGCACCGCACGAGCTGATCCAGGCCGTCCGGGCGGCGGCGGGCGGGAACGCCTTCCTCTCGCCGGCCGCGACCCGGCACATCGTCGACTCGCTGGCCTCCGGGCGCAGCGCCTCGCTGGCCGCCCGCGCCGTCGCGGCGCGGCGTCGGCTGGAGGTGCTCACCCCGCGCGAGCTGGAGGTGTTGGCCCTGCTCGGAGAGGGTCTGTCCAACGCCGACGCGGGGGCGCGGATCCACATGAGCGAGGCGACGGTGAAGACCTACGTCAGCCGGATCCTGGCCAAGCTGGGCTGCGACAACCGGGTCCAGGCGGCGCTGTTGGCGCGGGACGCGGAGCTCGACGGCCGTCGCTGAAGGTGTTCGCGCGGTCGCTGTACGTGTTGGACGTGACGGATGCCACTCGACGGCGGTGCGGAACCGGGAACTCCGGGTGCGGTGGTGACGGTGCGTCAGCTGACGGTTCCTCCGCGTGGATGGTGTGACGGCTTTCTCGGGCGGACAGGTGTGAGTGAGGGCACGGAATTTGACCGTTTGATCTTGGAAATCTGGTCAAAAATGGTCAAATCGGGCATGATTTTTTGACCCGTACCGCCGGTAACAGTCAACTGACCTGCGACGTCGAAGAATTGCTTGCTGCGTCCGGGTGATGCCCCCTAGCTTCATTGGCGGCGCAACGAGCGCCACCCGGGTTCACCCCGACGCACTGCCCGCCGACTGACCCGCGGCGTGAGGGCGGTGCCCGCCGACGAGACCGGCTCGAACAGGCCGTCGGCGTGCGGAGGTGACCGGGGCGGCACGACACGTCCGACACGTGTCCGGCCGCCCGTCGAGTGAGGTGAGCGAAAGACTGCCGGCCCATGTCCCGGGCCTGGTTCCGCATGCCCACCCGGGACTTGTCGAGAGGAACTGTATGAATCCCCGTCACGAGACCGCCGCTGCCACCGACACCACCGCCACCACCAAGCGCCACCGCGTGCGGATGGCGGTCCTCGCGGGCGCCGCCGTCGCGGCCCTGCCGGTGGCCGGCCTCGTCACGGCCACCTCGGCCTCCGCCGCTACCTCCTCGACCTGGGACGCCGTCGCCCAGTGCGAGAGCGGCGGGAACTGGAGCACCAGCACCGGCAACGGCTTCCACGGAGGACTGCAGTTCAGCCCGTCCACCTGGGCCGCGTACGGCGGGACCGCGTACGCCTCCCAGGCCAACAAGGCGACCAAGGCGCAGCAGATCGCCGTCGCGGAGAAGGTCCTCGCCTCGCAGGGTGCGGGCGCCTGGCCCGTCTGCTCGCAGAGGGCGGGCCTGGGCAAGGGCGGCACCCCGGCCGTCGCCGACACCTCGGGCGGCACGGCGGCCAAGGCGGCCAAGCCCGCCGCCAAGCCGGCCACGAAGGCCGCCAAGCCCGCGGCCAAGCCCGCCGCCAAGCCGGCGGCCGCGCAGCAGGCGCCCAAGGGGCAGCCCTCGGCCAAGCCGGCGCAGTCCGCGCCGGTCGCGCCGAAGAACACCGCCGCGGGCGGCTACACCGTCAGGAGCGGTGACACCCTGACCGACATCGCGGCCAAGTTCGGCACCGACACGGACAGCCTGTACCAGAAGAACCTGCGCACCATCGGCGCCGACCCGGACCTGATCTTCCCGGGCCAGACGCTGACCGTCTGACCGACTGACGGCTGTCCGACCGTCCGAGCGGCCGCCCCCCCATCAGGGCGGCCGCTCGGACGGTCCCGGCGCGTTCGCGGTCCGTTCCCGGGGGTCCCGGGTCGGGCGGCCGGCGGTCGGACCGCACCACCGGTGGTCGGCGCACACGCCGGGGCACGGGAGCGCGTCGCGACTTGGTTGAACGTTGAACGCAACGTCCGAATACCGCCGGAGGTTTGGAGGGCCCCGGGCCAGGATCGAGTCATGTCCGAGATCGGAACGAGGAGTTCTGGAGATATGACGATGAACGGTGCGGCAGTGCTCGACAGCCTCGACGGCAAGGTGGCCCTGGTGACCGGCGGCAGCCGGGGGATCGGGGCGGCGGTCGCCCTGCGGCTCGCCGAGGACGGCGCCCACGTGGTGCTGACCTACCAGGGCGGCGCGGAGCGGGCTGAGGAGGTCGCCGCGAAGATCACCGCGATGGGGCGGACCGGCTGGGCCGTACGGGCGGACAGCGCCGACCCGGAGGCGGTGCGGGGCGTGGTCGAGGCCGTCGTCGAGCGGTTCGGGAGGCTGGACGTCCTGGTGAACAACGCGGGCGTCGGCGTCCTCGGCCCGATCGGCGACCTCACGCTGGAGGACGTCGACCGGGTCCTGGAGGTGAACGTCCGGGCACCCTTCCTGTACGCCCGGGCCGCCTCCGCGCACCTGACCGAGGGCGGGCGGATCGTCAACCTCGGCAGCTGCATAGCCCAGCGCGTCGCCTTCCCCGGCGCCACGCTGTACGGGACCAGCAAGGCCGCGCTGATCGGCCTGACCAAGGCGCTGGCCCGGGAGCTCGGGCCGCGCGGGATCACCGCCAACCTGGTCCACCCGGGGCCGATCGACACCGACATGAACCCGGCCGGCGGCCCCGCGGCGGAGGGCCAGCGCGAGCTCACCGCGCTCGGCCGCTTCGGCACCGGCGCGGAGGTCGCCGCCGCGGTCTCCTACCTGGTCGGCGAGGGCGGCCGGTACGTCACCGGCGCCGAGCTGGCGGTGGACGGCGGCTTCGCCGCCTGACGCGGGTTCGACGGCAGGCCCCCGGGGCGTGTCCCGCAGGCCCGGCAGGGATCCGCGGGGCGCGCCCCGGGCGGCGGCGGGCCCGGTGTCGCGCCGGGCGGTTGTCGGCGCACGCGCTTACGATCGCCCGGCACGACCCGTGCTCCCGGACCGGGACCCGTACCGAGAGGTGTGCCATGACCGCAGCGGAAGACCCGATCGGGCTGCTCGCCCGGGCGCTCGCGCAGACCGCCGGGCTGATCGACGGCACCGGCGTCGAGCTGGCCGGCCACCCGACGCCCTGCCGCTCCTGGGACGTCGGCGACCTGGTCAGCCACCTCCTGCACGACCTGCGGCAGTTCACCGTCCGGGCGAAGGGCGGGCAGCCGGACTGGTCGCAGCCCTTCGAACGGGTCGAGGAGGACTGGCTGCACGCCTTCGAGGCCGGGGCGGAGGAGCTGGTCGACGCCTGGCGCGCGGCCGGCGACCTCGGCGGCACCCTGGAGGTCCCCGGCGTCGGCACCCTCCCGGCCCGCTTCCCGGTGGACCAGCAGACCACCGAATTCGCCGTCCACGGCTGGGACTTGGCCCATGCCACCGGCCAGTCCACCGAGGGCCTGGACCACGAGGTCGCGCTCGCCGCGCTCGCCTGGGCGACCGGCGCGCTCAAACCCGAGTACCGGGGCGCCGAGGAGGAGCAGCACGCCTTCGGGCCCGCCGTCGACGTCCCCGAGGACGCCCCGGCGTACGACCGGCTCGCCGCCTTCTTCGGCCGCGACCCGGCGGCCACCTGACGGGGTCGGCGCCTACCGGCGGCTCCAGCGGAACTCGATCTCCGGGTGGCGCGGGGACGGGGCGTCGAGGAGCGGGGCGGGGCGGTCGCGGAGGAAGTGGTCGACGAAGGCCCGGACGTAGGTGCGGGTGAGCGCGGTGGCGCGGGCGGGCGCGATGGTGCCGAGCAGGGCGGCGTAGAGCTCGGGGGGCAGGTGGCCCGGGAGGTTGCCGGGGACGGCGGCGTGCGGCAGGTCGGTGAAGCTGAAGTGGCCCGCGCCCAGGGTGCGCAGTTGGCGGCCCCAGGCGTGGTGGTGCTCGCGCCAGCGCCGCCAGGTGTCGTGGTCGTCGAGCGAGGTGAGCAGCAGGAACGGCCGGTCCAGCCCGAGCTCCGGGACGGGGGAGCCGAACAGGCCGCCGTCCAGGTCGAGGCCGATCCGGAAGCGCGGGTCCTGGCGCAGCGCCTCGGCGGCCGCGGCTCCGCCCATGGAGTGGCCGAGCACGCCGATCCGCGCCTCGTCGACCCGGAACGGCAGCCGGCCGCCGGTCAGTCGGCCGGTGACGAAGCGCAGGTCGCCGACCCGCGCGGCGATCTCCTCGCGCTCGGCGGCGTCCCAGTCCGGTGGCTCCTCCGACAGGACGCTGCGCACCAGCCGGCCGTCCGGGAACTCGACGGCGGCGGCGTCGTAGGTGTGGTCGAGAGCCGCGACGAGGTAGCCGTGCGCGGCCAACTCCTCAGCCAGCGCGGTGCAGTTGCTGCGCCCGCCCTTGCGGCCGTGGCCGAGCAGCAGCAGGGGGAGCGGGCCGGGGTGGGCGGGCGCGCCGGCGCGGGCCGTGGGGCGGACCAGGCCGAGGGTGCCCGGGTCCAGCGGCAGGGCCTGTTCGATCACGGCCGCGACCCGGGGGGTGGTGTACGGCGCGCGGGGCCGGCCGGCGGTGCCGCGCGCCGGGTACCAGAGCTGCACCATCAGCTCGCGCGGGCCGGGCGTGGGCGCGAAGGGGTCGAGCCGGTCGTGGTCGACCAGGTGCAGGCTGACGGTGCCGACCGGCCGGCCGACGGTGGGCGCGGGGAGGTCGATGGTGCGCGGCGGGGCGGTCGGGGCGACCGGCGCGGCGAGGGCGGGCGCGGCGGGCAGCAGGGCGGCGGTCCCGCCCAGGCCCGTGAGGGCGAGCAGTGAACGGCGCCTGATCATGCGTCATCCTTGCCGGCTCGGCGACGGGGCCCGGTCAGCCTAGGTGGTCTGGACCGGTGGCGCCAGGGTTCGGAGCGGCGGAGGACCGACGGAAAGTCGGCCGCGGGACCGAACCCGAACCCGAACCCGGGCCCGGGGCTCAGGGCTTGGCGCCCTGCCGGGTGGCGGCCTGCTTGATCGCCTCGCGGATGCGCGGGTACGTGCCGCAGCGGCAGATGTTCTGGATCTGGTCGATGTCCGCGTCCGTCGGGTTCGGGGTGCGGCGCAGCAGGGCGACGGCGGTCATGATCTGGCCCGGCTGGCAGAAGCCGCACTGGGCGACGTCGCAGGCGAGCCAGGCCTCCTGGACGGGGTGGAGCACCTCGCCGTCGGCCAGGCCCTCGATGGTGGTGACGGTGTGGCCCGCGCAGTCCTTGACGGAACGGGTGCAGGGCTGGAACTCCTGGCCGTCCAGGTGGCTGGTGCAGGCGCGGCAGACGCCCACCCCGCAGCCGTACTTGGGGCCGGTGACGCCGAGCTTGTCGCGCAGCACCCAGAGCAGGGGCATGTCGTCCGGGGCCTCGACGGTCACGGGCTGCCCGTTGAGGACGAAGGTGTGGCTGGGCATGGGGGTCGCGGTTCCTCGGCTGGCTCGGCTGGTGGTCAGAAGTTGATCGGGAAGGAGCGCGGGCTGGTGCCGGTCGCGCGGGCGTAGGCGTTGGCGACGGCGGCGGAGGCGGCCGGGACGCCCAGCTCGCCCGCGCCGCCGGGCGGTCCGCTCGGCGGCATCAGGTGGATCTCGACCACCGGCGGGGTGTGCCGCTGCCGGGCGTAGTGGAAGTCGCCGTAACTGCTTTCCCGGAAGGCGCCGTTGTCCAGGTGGTTGCCGGCCTGGAGGATCACCGAGATGCCGTCGACCAGCGCGCCGGTGAGCTGGGCCTCCAGGCCGGTGGGGTTGATCACCCGGCCGACGTCGGCGACGACGACGGCCTTGGTGACCCGGGGGTTGGCGCGGTCGGTGGCGTCCAGCTCGACGAGGTAGGCGACGCAGGCGCTGTGCTCGTCGTGGTAGCCGATGCCCTGGGCCTGACCGGGGGGCATCGGGCGGCCCCAGCCGCCCCGCTTGGCGAGCTCGTCCAGCACCGCCCGCCCGGTGGTGCTGCGCATCCGGTCGCGGCGGAAGGCCAGTTCGTCCTGGCCCATCCGGCGGGCGAGTTCGTCCATCATGATCTCGTCGGAGACCCGGACGGTGCCGGAGTAGACGGAGCGCCAGCTGCCGGTGTGCAGTTCCAGCGGCACCTCGGCGAGCAGCTGGTTGGTCACCCCGACGTCGTACGGGATCTTCTCGGTGAGCAGGAAGAACAGTTCGGCGCCGGTGAGTCCGGCCAGCGGGAGCTTGTAGCCGGCGGCGGTGAACATGTCGCCGAGGCCGTGCCCGAGGTCGGTGCGGACGCCGGCCACGTGGTGCTCCCAGCTGAACACCTGGCCGAGGCCGTAGGTGGCCCGGACGATGTGGTGGCTGGCCGGGCGCATCCGGCCGTGGCGCATGTCGTCGTTGCGGGTCCACATCAGCTTGACCGGGCGGCCGGCGGCCTTGGAGACCTGGGCGGCCTCCAGGGCGGCGTCGAAGAACAGCCGACGGCCGAACGAGCCGCCGCCGCGCACCACGTGGACGGTGACGGCGTTCGTCGGCAGTCCGAGTTCGGCGGCGATGGTGCCCTGGGCGAGGATCGGGCTCTGCGCGGCGAACCACAGCTCGGCCCGGTTCGGCCGGACGTCGGCGACGGCGGTGAGCACCTCCATCGGGGCGTGGTTGACGAAGGCGAAGTCGAACTCGCCCTCCAGCCGGTGGGAGAGCAGCGGCGGCGGGAGGGACGGCAGGTGGGCGGCGCGCAGCCGGGACCGTACGTCGGCGTCGGACAGGCCGGCGACCGGCCCCGGGTTCCAGGTGGTGCGCAGTGCGTCGCGGGCCTTGAGCGCCTGGTCGAAGGTCTCGGCGAGGACGGCGACGCCGGTCGGGATCCGCACCACCCCGAGGACTCCGGGCATGGCGCGGGCGGCGGAGGCGTCCAGGGACTTGAGGGTGCCGTTGACGGTGGTCGGGCGGGCGACCACGGTGGGCACGGCGCCCGGGACGTCGAGGTCCCCGGCGTACTTGGCACGGCCGGTGACGATGTCGCGGGCGTCGATCCGGCCGGTCGGCCGGCCGACCAGGCGCAGCTGGTCGGGGGTCTTGGGGAGGGCCGGGACGGCGGGGGCGGCGACGGTGGCCGCCTCGGCGGCGAGGTCGCCGTAGCCGAGCCGGCGGCCGTCGGGGGCGAGGACGGCGGAGTCGGCGGTGCGCAGGGTGGGCGCGGGAACGTTCCAGCGCCTGGCGGCGGCGGTCACCAGCCGGGCCCGGGCGGCGGCGGCCGCGGCGCGGACCGGGTCGTACAGCGAGCGGATCGAGTTGGAGCCGCCGGTCAGCTGGTTGAAGAGCAGTTCGGGGCGGGCGTCGGAGAGCGGGACGTCGACGTCGGAGAGCCGGGCGTCGAGCTCCTCGGCGACGATGACGGCGATCGCGGTGGTGAGGCCCTGGCCGACCTCCAGCCGGGGCAGGTGCAGCACGGCGCGTCCGGCGGGGGTGACTTCGAGGACCAGCAGGTGGGCGGTCGGCAGCCCGGCGATGATCATCGCGTCGCCGAGGTCGACGATGTCCGGGATGCCGGGCAGGCCGATCAGCTGCTGGGGGAGGGCGGTCTCGCGGACCGGCACGGCGGCCGCGGCGGGGGACGGGACGGGGCGCGGGGCGGCCTGTGCGGTGGCGGGTGCGACGGCGTCGGCGCCGAGGCGGGCGCCGACGGTGAGGGTGGGCGCGGCCAGCAGGTAGGTGAGGAAGCGCCGGCGGCGGGTGCCCTCCGGGCCCGGGGCGTCCGGGTCGGCCGGAGCGCCGGAGGTGCCCGGGGCGTCCGTGGCAGCAGCCGTACCGTGCGGGTGCCCGGCGTCGCGCGGTCGGCCGTTGGAGTCCGAGGGGGCGAGGGAGGTGCTGATGGGAGGACACCCTTCGGGCCGGAGACGGCGACGGAACGGGCGGGCGGGGCGGCCCCGGGCCGGTGCCGGATCGCGAACGCCGTTGAGCATAAAAGGAGGCTACTGACGGGTCAACACGGTCAAAGTTGGCCCTTGGTCGGCCCGATCACGGTTGTGCGACGGTCGGCGGGAGCGGAGTCGGAGCGGGTACGGACGGCGCTTCGGAGCTGCGGGCGGGGCCGGGGCAGGGCCGCCGGGACGGGCTCGGAGGTGCCAACTGGCGCCCCTCGCACGCGGGTTCAGGGGTCGGTCGACGGTGCGGCGGCAGGGGGAATTGGCCCAGGAAATTCCTTGATCACTGGACCGTTCCATTGGGCCGGTTCTTCCGTAGGCTGGGGGCGCACCCGAACCGGCGGTTGCGAAGACCGACTCCGCGCGCCGCCCGTCCGGGGGCCGCGAACAAGGGTGACGGTCCGTGAGGCGTTTACGGCCGCGGGGCGTTGACGGCCCTGGGGGCGCGCGCGGGCGACCGCCCGGACGCCTCCGGCCGGTGGCGCCCGCGAACGAGTGAAGGAGGGGCATGCCGTCCGACCGAACCGCCCGTTGGGGCGCCCTGCCGCCCGCCGGGCCCCAGCGGACCCTCGCGGCCGCCCAGTTGGCCGCCGCCGTGGGCGACGGCGCGTACTACACCTGCTCCGCCCTCTACTTCACCCGGGTGGTCGGGATGTCCCCGACCGCCCTCGGGCTCGGCCTCACCCTCGCCTGGGCGCTCGGTTCCCTCGCCGGCGTCCCGCTCGGACACCTCGCCGACCAGCGGGGCCCGCGCCGCACCTCGATGGCGCTCGCGCTCGGCACGGCGGCCGTGGTCGCCGCCTTCCTGGTGATCCGCTCCTACCCGCTGTTCCTGCTCGCGGTCTGCCTCTACGCCACCGCGCAGTCCGGCCTGACCGCCGCCCGGCAGGCGCTGGTCGCCGCCCTGGTGCCGCCCGCGCAGCGGACCGCGCTGCTCGCCCACATCCAGTCGACCCTCAACGGCGGACTGGCCGTCGGCGCGGCGATCGGCGGCATCGCGCTCAGCGTCGGCACCCGCGCCGCCTACCTGGCCGCCTTCGCCGTCACCGCGCTCGGCTTCCTGATCGGCGCGCTGGTCCTGCGGCGGCTGCCCGAAGCCCCGCCCGCGACCGGGCCGTCGGACGCCGGGCCGCGCCTGGCCGTGCTGCGCGACCGCCGGTACGCCGCCGTCACCGCGGTCAACGCCGTCCTGCTGCTGCGGATGCCGCTGCTCAGCCTGATCATCCCGCTCTGGATCGCCGCGCGCGCCCCCGGGATCGGCTGGCTCGGCTCGGCGCTGTTCGTGCTCAACACCCTCGCGGTGCTGGCCTTCCAGGTCCGGGCGGCCCGCGGCATCACCGGACTGGAACCGGCCGCCCGGGCGGTCCGCTCCGCCGGGCTGCTGCTGCTCGGCTCCTGCGCCGTGTTCGGGCTGTCCGCGCTGGACGTGCCGGTCTGGGCGGTCGGCGCGCTGCTGGTCGCCGCCTCCGTCCTGCAGGTGGCCGGGGAGATGCGGCAGTCGGCCGGCAGCTGGCAGATCGCCTTCGACCTCGCCCCGCCCGGGCGGATCGGCCAGTACCAGGGCTTCTTCGGCACCGGCGTCGCCGTCGCCCGCACCCTCGGACCGCTGCTGCTCACCGCGCTGCTGCTGGAGGGGGGCCTGGCCGGCTGGCTGGTCCTGGGCGGGGTGTTCCTCGCGGCGGGGTACGCGATGGGGCCGGTCGCCCGCTGGGCGGCCCGGGACCGCGGTCACGCGGTGTCACCGCCGGCGCCCCCGGTGGTGGCGGGAGCGGCGCCGGGGGCCTGACCGTACCGGACGGGAACCCCCAAGGCGGCCCGGGGAGCGTCCGACGGGACCGGACCGGGCCGGAAACCCGGTGGCCCCGGGCCGCCGCCCGCTGGCATGCTGGCCGCGTGGACCGACCCCAGATCCAGCTCGACTTCGCCCCCGAGCTGCACCTCTTCGTCTCCGCGCCCCGGCGGGCCGGCCGTACCGCGCTGCGCACCGACGGCGCCTCCACCCTCGGCCACGTCGTCGAGTCCCTGGGGGTGCCGCTCACCGAGGTCGGCGCCCTGCTGGTGGACGGCCGGGCGGTGCCCGACAGCCACGTCCCGGCCGACGGCGAGGAGATCACCGTCCGGGCCGTGGCCAGGCCGCAGCCCTCGCCCGTCCCGGCGCGCTTCCTGCTGGACGTCCACCTCGGCACCCTCGCCCGCCGGCTGCGCCTGCTCGGCGTGGACGCCGCGTACGAGAACCCCGACATCGGCGACGCCGCCCTGGCCGCCCGCTCGGCCGCCGAGCAGCGGATCATGCTCTCCCGCGACCGCGGCCTGCTGCGCCGCCGCGAACTGTGGGCCGGCGCCTACGTCTACAGCCACCGCCCCGCCGAGCAACTGCGCGACGTGCTCTCCCGCTTCGCGCCGCCGCTCACCCCGTGGAGCCGCTGCACCGCCTGCAACGGCAGGCTGCACCCGGCCACCAAGACCTCGGTGCGCGAGCAGCTGCGGGACGGCACCGAGCGCTCGTACGACGCCTTCGCCCAGTGCGAGGACTGCGGCCAGGCCTACTGGCGCGGCGCCCACCACGCCCGGCTGGAGGCGATCGTCGCCGAGGCGGTGCGCGACTTCGGCCCAGGCCGGGCCGACGGACCGGGCCAGGAGCCTGGGCCAGTAGGGGAGTTCGGGGAGGTCCACGGGTCCGGGGAGGGCCAGGGCCGGATCGGGGTCGTCTCAGGGTAGCGCGCTCTGGCGGACGGCCCGGCGCCCGTGGTCCCATCGGCGGTGGGGGACGAGACCACGCTACTCACTCGCAGGAGAGAGGCCAGGTCGTCGTATGAGTACTCAGCCAGGGCAACAGCCCTTCCGCACCACGGACACGGGGGACACGGACACCGCGGTGGTGACCATCCCGGTCGGGGCCGAGGCACGCCCGGAAGAAGGCGCCCGGAAGGCGACCGTCCGATGAGGCGGGGAGTGCTGCGCCGCCCGCTGGCGGCGCTGGTCGCCGCCGCGGCCGTGCTCGGGCTCTCGGTCGCCCCGGCGGCCGCCGCCGGGCCGTCCGGGCCCGCCGAGCCGCATCTGCGGTCGCGCTACGTGACCATGCCGGACGGGGTCCGCCTCGCCGTCGACGTCTACCTGCCCGAGGGCACCCGGGCCGGCGCCGACCTGCCCACCGTCCTGGTCACCCAGCGCTACTGGCGGGCCAGGGTCAAGGCCGGCCAACCCGGCGGCACCAGTGGCGAGGCCGAGCGGTGGACCGCCCGCGGCTACGCCTACGTGGTCGCCGACCTGCGCGGCACCGGCGCCTCCTTCGGCACCCTCACCTCCGAACTCGGCGCCGACGTGACCGCCGACAGCGGCCCGCTCAGCGACTGGATCGCCGCCCAGCCCTGGTCCAACGGCCGGATCGGCACCACCGGCATCTCCTACGGCGGCGACACCGCGATGCTCGCCACCTCCCTCGGCAACCACCACATCACCGCCGCCGCCCCGATCTCCTACGACTTTGACCCCTACGAGGACCTGGTGCGCCCCGGCGGCCTGCTCATCGAACCCCGGGTCGCCCCGTACGCGCTGCTGCTGCGCATCCTCGACCAGGCCGGCGGCACCACCTGCGAGACGGACGAGGACACCCGGCAGCTCTGCGCGCGCATCGGCCTCACCGGCCTCCAGCCCCGGCCGGTCGACGGGCCCGACGGCCCCGCCCTGCTCGCCGCCGCGCGCGCCGAGCACGCGAACAACGCCAACCTGGTCGAGATGGCGCACTCCGGTGTCCACCGCGACTACCGGGACGGGCCGAAGAGCTGGACGGTCGGCAGCGTCGGCGAGCGGACCGACGCCGTCGAGGCCGGCGGGGTGCCGGTCCTGACCAGGGCCGGCTGGCTCGACGCGGGCACCGCGAACGGGGTGCTCTCCCAGTTCACCGGCCTGTCCAACACCCAGGACGACTGGATCGGCCCGTGGAACCACGGCGCCGGCTGGTTCGCCGACCCGTTCCAGCCCGCCCGCCCGCTCACCGGGCAGGAGCACCAGGAGAACGACCAGCGGGTACTCGACTTCTTCGACCGCTACGTCCGCGGCGACGCCCGCCCCGACGGCACCCGACGGGTGCACTACTACACCTTCAACGAGGGCGTCTGGCGCACCACCACCCGCTGGCCGGTGCCCGGCACCCGCACCCGGCGGTTCGACCTCGGCGCGGGCCGCTCGCTCACCGACCACCCGCCCACGGGCCGTTCGTCCGTCGACGGGGCGGACGACCGCCGCGGCGGCTCCGACCAGCTGCTCCTCGACCCGACCGCGGGCACCGGCCCGCTGGACCGCTGGAACACCAACCTCAGCGGCGACGAGGTCAGTTACCCCGACCGCGCCGCCGTCGACGCCAAGCTGCTCGGCTACACCACCGCACCGCTGGGCGCCGACACCCGGGTCACCGGCAACGGCAAGGTCACCCTCGACGTCACCGGCCTGGCGGGCTCGGCCCGCGGCGCCCTGCACGTCTACCTGGAGGACGTCGCGCCGGACGGCCGGGTCACCTATCTGACGGAGGGTCAACTCTCGCTGGCCGACCGGGCAGTGGCGGACCGCTCGGACAATCCCGACTGGCGCCGGCTGCGCACGCCGCGCAGCTACGCGGCCGAGGACGCCGAGGACTTCCCGCAGGGCCGCGCGCAGCGCGTCACCATCGACCTCCAGCCGGTCTCGGTGCTGTTCCGGGCCGGTGAGCGGATCCGGCTGACCGTCGCGGCCGCCAACCCCGACTCCTTCCAGCTGCTCCCGGCCGACGGGAAGGCGGGCTACCGGATCGGCTGGGGCGGCGACCGCGGCTCGGCGCTGGAGCTGCCCGTCGTGCGCTGAGGGGTGCGACGCGGGGCACCCGGTCTCGGCCGGGCGCCCCGCGTCGGCACCTCACCTCACGTCGTGCCGCGCCGGGTCAGGCGTCCACGACCTCCAGGCCGTACGCGGTCACGGCCTGCCGCAGCCCGCCCGGGTACCCGGCGAGGGCCGGGGTGAACTCCCAGTCCCCGGAGGGCTCGCGGTCGAACCGGCCGAGCCGCATCGCGGTGTTGGTCTCCGCGCCGTCCGCCAGGTGCACCACGGCCGCGTCCTGTCCGGCGCCGGCCTCCAGGATCAGCGCGGGCCCGGCGAACCCGCCCATGGTGGCCCCGGGGTGGTTCTCGGTGTCGGCGGCGGCGATGACCACCAGCCGGTCGACGTCGGCGGGCAGCGCGTCGAAGTCGACCATCAGGCAGGCGTTCGCGTCGCCGTAGCCGGTCACCAGCCGCACCGAACCGTCCGGCGTGGAGCCGTTGTTGTAGAACACCAGGTGGTCGTCGGAGAGCGCCACGTTGCCCCGGCAGACCAGGGCGGCGATGTCGTACTCCTCCTCCCCGGTCCAGTGCAGGAGCAGCCGGGAGGGCTCGGCGGCCACCTCGATCGCGGGCAGTCCGTCCAGGGCGCCGGCCTCCGCGGAGGCCTCGTCCTGGACGGCCGCGAAGACCTCGTGGAAGCCGTGGTGCTTGAGCAGACCGACCAGCTCGGAGCCGTTCAGCAGGGTGATCGGCTTGCCCGCGACGAACTGGTGCGAGCTGGGGCCGAACCTGCTGGTGGTGACCAGGACGGCCTTGGTCGCGGCCTGGTCGTGCCGCAGCGTCCCGTACAGGTCCCGCACCGCGGTGGGCGCCACCGTGTCCCGGTACCGCTTCACCTGCACGATGACGTTGCCGCCGCGGAACGGGTCGGGGTCGATGCCGCGGACGTCCACCCCGCCGTCCCGGGACCGGGCGGTGAGCTCGACCTTCATGCCCATCGCCTCCATCAGCCGGGCGATGAGGCCTTCGAACTCGACCGGGTCCATCGCCAGCAGGAGCTGGAGTTCGCGGACGCGCCGGGCCATCCGGCCGCGGTTGGCGTTGGTGTCGTCGCGGAGGTGACGGAAGAGCGCGCGCTGGGCGCGGCGTTCGTCGGCGTCGGGGTTGCTGAGGCGGTGGAGCTTCCGGCTCCGGGACATGGGCGTGCCCCCTCTTGCATGGTGACGGCTGTTGCAGGCGTCACCGTAGAGGAATCGTGGACGAAGAATTGTCGGGCCGTCACTTCCGCCGCACAATCGAGACCTGGCGCACGGGCACCGGCGTGCGCACGGGCCTCGGGCGGCGCGGGGGCGGCTCGACGGCGGGGGTGCTTCCGGTGGCCGTCCGGACGGCGGACAATCCCCCCAGGAGCCGAGGAGGAGGCCAGCGGTGGAGTTCGAGGTCATGATCGAGACCCCGCAGGGGTCGCGGAACAAGTACGTGATGGACTTCGTGGCGGGCCGGATCCGGCTGGACCGCACCCTCTTCACGGCCACCGCCTACCCCGCCGACTACGGCTACGTCGAGGGCACCCTCGGCGGCGACGGCGAGCCGCTGGACGCCCTGGTGCTCGGCGGCGAGCCGGCCGTCCCCGGCTGCGTGCTCACCTGCCGGGCGGTGGGCGTGTGGGTGATGCGCGACGAACGCGGCCCGGACCAGAAGGTGCTCTGCGTCCCGGCCCACGACCCGCGCTACGCCGACCTGCGGGACATCGGCGACCTGCGCGAGTTCGACCTGCTGGAGATCACCCACTTCTTCCAGGTGTACAAGGACCTGGAGCGCGGCAAGTCCGTCGAGGGCTCGCACTGGGCGGGCCGCGACGCCGCCTACGCGGAGATCGCCGAGTCGCGGGCCCGCGCGGCGGGCACCCGCTTCGCCGACCCGGCGTAGCGGGCGCCCCCCCGGGCCGCCCCGGACCGTCCGCGGACCGTCCCCGGGGCGTGCCCGGACGGTCCGTCAGAGCCTGGCGGCGCTCAGGATCGCGCGGACCTCGTCGCCGATCGCGGCCTCGTTCTGCTCGAACTCCGGTGCGGTGAGCCGGTCCGGGTCGGCCGGCAGGCCGTTCAGGACCGGGGTGTGCAGATGGCCGCCGGGGAGGTCCGGGGCGAGGAACAGGCGCAGCCGGTTGGAGCGGTAGGCGACCTCGTTGGAGAGGTACCCGCCGCCGCCACCGGAGACCGCGCGGGAGCCGGGGGTGGGGCCGTCCGGCCGGAAGACCGGCCCGGTGGCGCCCGCCGGGATCTCGGTGACGAAGGTGTCGAGCAGCACCGGGAAGGGCTGCTGGACGGCCCGCATGGCGTCGGTCGGCAGGGTGGTTCGGACGAACTGCGGCCCGGGGGCCAGCCCCGGGGCGTCCACCGGGTGCTGGGAGGTGCCGCCGGAGAGCGCGGCCACGTTGTCGGTGGCCGGGTCGGCGGAGCGGGCGCGCCCGGCCCACTCCTCCAGGGTGAACTTGCCCGGGTAGCCCTGGCTGATGCTGGTGATCAGGTCGGCGGACTGCCGGCCCGGCCGCAGGTGCGGGGTGAAGGTGCGCTCCACGATGCCCTTGTCGAAGTCCCCGTAGCGCACCGGCAGGACGACCGCCCGGACCTCGGCGGCGCTGCCGTCGGCGAGGGTGATCCGCTGCCCGTGCAGCTGCAGGACGGCGGACCCGGAGGGGTTGGCGCGGCGCGCCTCGGCGTCCAGGCCGAACGGGTCGAAGCCGCTGACGAAGATCCGCCGGACGCCGGGGGCGGCGCTGAAACCGTCGTCCAGGCCGCGCGAGGCGTCCTCGAAACGGGCCCGCAGCGCGGCGTGGTCGACGTCGAACCGGGGCTGCCAGCGGGCGAGCTGGACGGTCATGGCGAGCCTGGTCCAGTACAGCGGGCGGTCGTCCCGGGCGGGCAGTTCACCGCTCGGCCGCCGGCCCTGGGCGCGGTCCACGCCCGCCTGCCAGAGCGTCCGGCCCCAGGTGTCGGCCACCCGTTCGGCCTGCCGGGCGTTGCGGGCGGCGCACAGCGCGGAGGGGAAGCCGCCGAGCAGCTCGCCCAAGCCGGAGTGCTCGGTGAAGCCGGCCGTGCGGGCGTCCTGGAGGCGGGCCTGCTCGGCGTCCAGCGGCACCGTGGCGGAGGTGCGGCAGCCGGCCGGGGCGGCCTGGGCGGCGGCCGGGGCCAGCAGGGCGACGAGGGTTCCGGCGAGCGCGGCGGCCAGTCCGGCGGTGCGGCGTAGACATGTCATGTGCGCTGACAATAGGTCCGGACCTGACGGCCCGCCAGAGTGCCGACCCGGCACGCCGTACGCCGGTCCGGGGGGCCGCCGGACCGGCCCGCCCGGCACCGGAAGGCGCCGCCGGGGGCCCCTCGGGCGGCGTTCCGCCGCTGGTGGGACGGCGTTCCGGCCCGGACGGAAAGCCGGCGGTTCGACCGGGAACCGCCGCGAGTTCTACAGCGTTGTCGTGGTCGAACAGCGGTACTCGTACGGTGGTGGAGGAAGTTCCATGAGCGTGGCCCTGACGAAGGGTGGCAACGTCTCCCTGGGCAAGCAGGCCCCCGGGGTGCGGGTGGTGCGGGTGGGCCTGGGCTGGACGGCCGGTGACGGGTACGACCTGGACGCCAGCGCGCTGCTCTGCGGGGCGGACGGGAAGGTCGCCTCGGACCAGCACTTCGTCTTCTTCAACAACCTGCGGAGCCCGGACGGCTCGGTCCGCCACCTGGGCGGGGCCGGCGGCGGCGCCGACCGCGAGCAGGTCGAGGTCCGGCTCGCGGAGGTCCCCGCCGGGGTGGAGAAGGTCGTCTTCGCGGTGGCGATCTACGACGCGGCGCAGCGGCGGCAGTCCTTCGGGCAGGTCCGCGGCGCCCACATCCGGGTCGTCGACCCGGACAGCGGCACCGAGGTGGCCCGGTACGACGTGGCGTCGGAGGCCGGCAGCGAGACGGCGATGGTGTTCGGCGAGCTGTACCGGCACGGCGCGGACTGGAAGTTCCGGGCGGTCGGGCAGGGGTACGCCGACGGGCTCGCGGGCATCGCCACCGACTTCGGGGTGGACGTCCTGCAGCCGGCGCCCGCCGCCGCCCCGCCCGCCCCGGTGAAGCCGCCGGTCGCGCCGCCCGCCCCGCCCGCCGCGCCGCCGGCGCCGGTCGCGGCCCCCGTGCCGGCCGTGCTGCCCGCCGCCGCGCCCGCCGTTCCGATGACCCGGCAAGGACCAGGGAGTTACCCCGTGACGTGTTTCTTCGACCCCTCGCACGGCGCCGGCACCACGGCGGTGTACTGGTCGCCGCAGTGGGGCGTGCCGCGCCAGATCGAGGCCTGCGTGGCCTGCGCCCAGCGGGTGCAGACCAACGTCCCGCCGTTCTACACCCCGGCGCAGGCGGGCTACCCGCAGCCGGTCCAGCAGGGCCAGCCGCCGCAGGTGCCCGGCCAGCAGGCCCAGGGCGGACGGCGCTTCGGCACCGGCGCGCTGATCGGCGCCGGCGCGGCCGGCCTGGTCGGCGGCGCGCTGCTGAACGAGGCCTTCGACGACGACCCGCAGGTGGTCGTCAACAACTACTACGAGGACGACGGCTTCTTCTAAACCGTCTTCTGAACCGTCAGGTCGCGGCCGCGGCGAGGGCCGCCGGGGGAGCCCCCCGGCGGCCCTCGCCGTCGGTCGGATGATGTCGGAGCGTCGTTCCGGCCTTCCAGGGCCCTCGCCGCGCCCGGCGGCCGCACAACGCTTCGGCGCTGTGCGGCCGTTCGCGTTCCTAGCCGTCCCGGCGCCGGTACGCCCCGGCGCGGGCCGCCGCCGCGGCGGCCTCCGCCGCGCGGTCCGCTGCGGCCTCGTCCAGCGGCTCGGCGGTGGTGAGCATCCGGTAGTAGAGCGGCGCCGAGACCGCCCGGACGACCTCGAACCCGTCGGTGTCCGGCGGGAGTTCGCCGCGCTCGACGGCCGCGGTGACGCACGGCGCCCACTCCTCGACCCGGCGCCGGTAGAAGTGCCGCAGGGCCTCGGCCGCGTCCGGGTCGCAGGTCGCCGCCACGATGACGGCGCGGAACAGCGCGCCCTGCCGGGGGTCGGCCAGGGTGCGCCGGACGAGCCGGGCGTTGGCCCGGAGGTCCCCGGCGAGGGAGCCGCTGTCGGTGCGCGGCAGCGACTGCTCGGCCATGTCCGCGAGCAGGTCGGCGACCAGCGCGGTGGTGCTGCCCCAGCGGCGGTAGACGGTGGTGCGGCCGACCTCGGCCCGCTGGGCGATGTCGCCGAGGTCGAGGCCGCTGAAGCCGCGCTCGACCAGGGCATCCTCGGCGGCGCGCAGGACGGCGGCGCGGACCCGGGCGGTCCGGCCGCCGGGGCGGACCGTGCCGGGCGTGGAGGGCTCGACGGCCATTAACGGGATTCCTGTTCCATTAGATGGGTGGAGTCTGTTAGGTTCAGAGCATCCTAACGGAACAGCGGTCCCATTAGGGGCTTCGAGGGGAGAAATCCGCCATGACCATCGCCACCGACATGGAGTACCGCCGACTCGGCGCGTCCGGACTCAAGGTGCCCGCGCTCAGTCTCGGCACCGGCACCTTCGGCGGGCGCGGCCCGCTGTTCGGCGCCTGGGGCACCACCGACGTCCAGGAGGCCCGCCGGCTCCTCGACATCTCCATCGACGCCGGGGTCACCCTCTTCGACACCGCCGACGTCTACTCCGACGGCGCCTCCGAGGAGGTGCTCGGCCAGGCGGTCCGCGGCCGCCGCGACCAGGTGCTGATCTCCACCAAGGCCGGACTGCCCACCGGCGACGGCCCGCAGGACGCCGGCACCTCCCGCGCCCGGCTGGTCCGGAGCGTCGACGACGCGCTGCGCCGCCTCGGCACCGACTACCTGGACCTGTTCCAGCTGCACGCCTACGACGCCGGCACCCCGATCGAGGAGGTGCTCGCCACCCTGGAGGATCTGGTCCGGGCCGGCAAGATCCGCTACACCGGCGTCTCCAACTTCTCCGGCTGGCAGCTGATGAAGTCCCTCGCCCTCGCCGACCGGCACGGCCGCCCCCGGTACGCCGCCCACCAGGTCTACTACTCGCTCGTCGGCCGCGACTACGAGTGGGAACTGATGCCGCTCGCACAGGAGGAAGGCGTCGGCGCCCTGGTCTGGAGCCCGCTCGGCTGGGGCCGGCTCACGGGGAAGATCCGCCGCGGGCAGCCGCTCCCGGACGGCAGCCGGCTGCACGACACCGCCGACTACGGTCCGCCGGTGGAGGACGAGCTGCTGTACCGGGTGGTCGACGCGCTGATCGAGGTCGCCGCCGAGACCGAACGCACCGTCCCCCAGGTGGCGATCAACTGGCTGCTGCGCCGTCCGACCGTCTCCTCGGTCATCATCGGCGCCCGCAACGAGGAGCAGCTGCGCCAGAACCTCGGCGCGGTCGGCTGGTCCCTGACGGAGGAGCAGGTGGCCCGGCTGGACGCGGCGAGCGCCCGCACCGCGCCGTACCCGTACTTCCCGTACCGGCGGCAGGAGGCGTTCGCCCGGCTCAACCCGCCCCTGGCGGGCTGAGACGCGCAGGGAGGGGCGGGGAGGGGCGTGGCGACCAGCGGAGGCGCGGGAGGCCCGAGCGGCGTGGGCCCCGGCCCGGGAGATGTCCGGGCCGGGGCCGGACCGGCTGTCGCGGGGCGGCGGTCGGCCCCGTGCCGGTGGACTCCGCGTCGGCGCCGCTACCGCTACCGCTGGTGCCAGGCGGCGAGGAGTTCGGCCTCCCGCTCGGGGTCGAGGGTGCCCGGCACGCGCTCGAACGGCTGGATGTCGCGGGCGCTGTCGGCCACCGGCCGGAGGGCGAGGCCGGTGGCGAGGGCGGCCGCCGGGTCGGCGGTGCTGGTGGCGCGGCTCTCCGGGTCGGCGGGCCAGAGCGGGAGGGCGCGCTCCTGGACGCCGGCGGCCCGGAGGAAGTCCTCGTCCACCCACGTGAGGGTGGTGCCGGGCGGGGCGACCTCCGCGGCGACGGCGTCGAGCAGGTCGCCGATGCCGAACGGCGGGGGAGTGGCGGCGTGGTAGGCGCCGGAGGCACCCCGCTCCAGCAGGGCGAGCATCCAGGCGGCGAGGTCGCGGACGTCGACCACCTGGAGCGGCGCGTCCGGCCGGCCCGGGGCGAGCACCTCGCCGCCCCGGGTGAGGCGCTCCACCCAGTAGTCGAAGCGGTGGGTGTAGTCGCGGGGGCCGATCACGTACGTCGGGCGGACCAGCAGGGTCTCCGGGCCGAAGGCCTGCCGGGCGGCGCGCTCGCACTGGACCTTGAGGACGCCGTAGGTCTCGGCGGTGATCTCCTCGGCCTCCGGGCCGTCGGCGGGGAGCAGGGCGGAGTCCTCGGCGTAGCCCGGGGCGGGCGGGACGTCGTAGACCGAGAGCGAGGAGACCAGCAGGTAGCGCCCGGCGGCGCCGGGGTCGAGGGCGGCCGCCAACTCCCGGACCTGGCGCGGGTAGTAGGCGCAGAGGTCGACGGTGGCGTCCCAGTGCCG
Source organism: Kitasatospora sp. NPDC001261 (assembly GCF_042896795.1). Lineage (NCBI taxonomy): Bacteria > Bacillati > Actinomycetota > Actinomycetes > Kitasatosporales > Streptomycetaceae > Kitasatospora > Kitasatospora sp. NPDC001261. Next base: position 61,455 of record NZ_JBIAXP010000029.1, on the reverse strand, counting down.
GCCGCGCAGCGCGGACAGGTCGGCGTCGCGGTCGGCGATCAGGTGGGTGGCGTCCGGGAGGAGTCCGGCGCCGGAGCGGCCCCGGTGCACCACCGTGACCTCGTGCCCGGCGGCCAGTGCCGCCTCGGCGAAGTGGAATCCGATGAAGCGGGTGCCGCCGATGACCAGAATGCGCATTCGGACATCGTGCCAGTCCGCCCCGGGGCGGGGCCAGCCGGTGGCCGGTTGTTGCCCAAGTTGTGGGTGGGGTGGGTGAGTCGGGGCCCGGTGTGGACGGTTCCGGGGGGAAGAGTGTTCGACGGTCAACGGTGCGGTACGGTGACGGCCGGGGGCGGCGGGCCGCAGCAGGCGGATCGGCGCTGGTCAACGGCTCGACGGCCGGGGCCGGATGAGCAGCCGTGACGGCCTCGTAACGTCTGATCTCCTGTCAAAGTTCCTTGTTTCCCGGCGAACTTGTGTGAAGTCCCTTTAAGCTCCCGTTAACAATGGCGGCTTTCCGCCACTCGCGAACTCGCTCCCGAGGTCGGGCGGCAGGCCCAACTGGATGATGAGAGCAGGGATGACGACGACAAATGATCGAACCGTCGGTGCCGCGCGCGGCTCCGGCGGGCGGCGGACGGGTCCACCCGGCCGCCGCGCCGCGGGCCTTCGCACCGCGGGCGGCGCGGTGACGCTGGCCGTACTGGCCGGTTCCTGGTCCCTGGCGGCGGCCCCGCCGGCCTTCCCCCAGACCGGCGACGGCACGGTGGCGGTCCACGTGATCCGGGCCGTGGACACCGACGGTGTGTGGACGCCCGGGCTGGAATCGGGCATGGCGGGCGTGAAGGTGACGCTCACCGACGAGGCCGGGGTCGCCATCGAGGGCACCACGGCGGCGGACGGCACGGTGACGCTGGCGCCGGCCGCGAGCAAGCTGACCGGCGGCAAGTACCGCGTCCAGGTGGTGAACCCGAAGCCGGGCGTGCTCTACCCGGCCTTCGCCTCCCGCGAGGGTCTGGACGGCGGGCCGAACAAGCTGAGCTCCAACGAGGAGTTCGTCGACCTCTCCGGCGGCAAGAAGGTGGAGATCACCACGGGGCTCTGGAGCCCGGGTGACTACTGCCAGAAGAACGCGCCGCTGGTGTCGACCTGTCAGAACCCGCCCCAGGACGGGGCCGCCCAGCACACGCTGGTGTCCTTCCCGTACGAGTCCCGGGGCACGGCCGGCACCGGCTTCACCCTGACCGACGTGGCCACGGCCGGGCAGACCGGCAACCTGTACGGCATCGCCTGGAACAAGGCCGACAAGCGGGTGTTCTCCTCGGCCCAGGCCAAGCGGACCACCGCCTACGGCCCCGGCGGCCCCGGCGGGATCTACGTCACCGACTGGGCGACGAAGAAGACCACGCTGTTCGCCACCGTCCCGGACGCGGGCACCACCCCGCACGGCCCGGGCAACGACGACGGCTTCCTGGCCCCGGTGGGCAAGGAGAGCCTCGGCGGCATCAAGATCACCGACGACGGCAAGGACCTCTTCGTCGTCAACCTGAACGACCGCAAGCTCTACCGCTACGACGCCACCGCGGCGACGGCGGCCGCGCCCAAGGCCGCCTACGCCATCCCGGACCCGGGCTGCCCGGCGCCGGGGGACTGGCGTCCGTACGGCCTCGGCATCCAGGACGGCAACGGCTTCCTCGGCGGCGTCTGCTCGGGCGAGTCCACCGGCAAGGCCACGGACCTGCGCGCCGTGGTGCTGCCGTTCGACCTGTCCACCGGCGCGTTCAAGCCGGCCGTGCTGAACCAGCCGCTCGACTACCCGCGCGGCACCACGGTCGGCGGCCCGTGCCCGGGCACCGCCTGGTTCCCGTGGCAGGACACCTTCCCGACCACCCAGAACGGCCAGGCCTGCGGGGCCAACTACCTGGCCAACCCCGAGCCGGCGGTCGCCGAGATCGCCTTCGAGACCGACGGCTCGATGCTGCTCGCCTTCCGGGACCGCTTCGGCGACCAGTCGGCGGCCAGCCCGACGGGCAGCGCGATGTCCAAGGTCCTGCCCGGCGGCGACCTCCTCAAGGCCTGCCCGGAGAACGGCACGTACGTGCTGGACACCAACCTGGGCTGCGGGTCCAAGGCCCGGGGCCAGCGGTTCTTCGACAACGCCCGGATCGGCCACAACAACCCCGCCAACGCCGGGATGGCGTTCTCGAAGGTCGAGGACTCCATCGTGACCTCGGGCTACGACAGCGACAGCCAGGCCTTCGGTTACGGCAGCGCCTTCCAGAAGCGCGACGGCAAGGCGGACGGCGGCGTGCGGCTCAACGCGGGCCCGGGCATCCCGCCGTTCGGCAAGGGCGCCGCGATGGGCGACCTGGAGGTGCTCTGCGACCAGGCGCCGCTCCAGATCGGCAACCGGGTCTGGTACGACCCCGAGCGCAGCGGCCTCCAACTGCCGGGCCAGAAGCCGGTTCCGGGTGCCACCGTCCACCTGTACGACGAGTCGGGGAAGCTCGTCGGCACCACCAAGACGACCAAGCGCGGCGAGTACTACTTCGACGACAGCAACGTCGACGGCGGCCTCAAGCCGAGGACCAAGTACACGATCAAGCTGGACAACCCGGCGGACTACGCCAAGGACGGCCCCCTCTTCCAGTGGGTGCCGACCGACCACGACGTCGGTGACAACCACTTCATCGACTCCAAGGGCATCGTTCCGAAGGACGGCAAGTTCCCGGAGCGGGCGCTGACCACCGGCGGCCCCGGCGAGAACGACCACACCTACGACTTCGGCTTCCGGCTCCAGGAGGGCGCGCTGCGCCTGGTCAAGCACGACCAGGACGGCAAGCCGCTGGCCGGCGCCAAGTTCCAGCTGTGGCACGAGACCAACGGGACCGACGGGCTCCAGCCGACCGGCGACAAGCCCGACACCAAGGTCGGTGAGCCCTGCACGACCGGCGCCGACGGCATCTGCCAGGGCACCGGCGTGCCGGGGACGTACTACTGGCAGGAGCTGAGCCCGCCGGACGGCTACGCGGCGCCGGAGGTCACCGTCTTCGGTCCGCTGAAGCTGACCTCGGCGAACCTCGACGCCGGTGTGGAGGTGACGGCCGTCAACAAGCTGATCCCGACGCCGACACCGACGCCCACCCCGACCGAGACGCCGACCCCGGCGCCGACGACGGCGGCCCCGGTGCCGCCGGCCCCGGCGCCCCCGGCGTCCGGGCACCTGCCCAACACCGGTGCGGGTGAAGGGATGCCGATCGTGTTGACCAGCGCGGCGGCGCTGATCGCCCTCGGCACCGCCACGGTGCTGGTGGCCCGCAGGCGCAAGGCCGCTCAGCGCGGCTAGCCGCAGACGGGGTGTTCGTACCGGGCCCGGTGCGGGGAGACCGGCACCGGGCCCGAATCGGGCGGGTTCGTGGGACCGTTGGTCCCCGGGCCCGCCCGACTGTCGTGTCCGACCGAGGAGAGGGAGCGGCTGCATGCCCCGCAAGACGAAGGCCGACGGCCGCGGGCCCCGGCGGTCCCACTGGCTCAAGGCCCTGATCGCGATCGTGGTGTGCGGCGCCGCGGCGGGCGGCGTGGCCGTCTACCGGACGGTCTCCGACGAGGCCGTCGAACGCCCGGTGACCACCGACGAGGCCGGCCGGCTCGCCCTGTCGCGGCTGAACCTCTACCAGGCGAGCCCGGTGGCGGTGACGCTCACGGCCGAGGAGGGCGGGGGCGTCACCATCCGGGTCGACGGGGTCGTCGACTACCGCAACCACCGGGGGGTCGGCCGCTACCGGACCACCGGCGCGAGCGGGGCGCTGGACCACGGCCTGATCGTCTGGGACACCGGCGGCCTCGGGCTGGCCCCCGACCAGGCCGGCACCGCCCCCGCCACCGACGCCCCGGCCTGGGAGCAGGCCGAGCGCATCCCGCGCCAGGGCTGGTCGCCGCGCACCTACACGGCGGATCCGCTGGACGCCGGACTGAACCTGCTGGTCCAGCTCGGCGCGGACCGCCCCGACAACCCGCTGCTGCTCGCCCAGTCGGGGGCCCGCTGGCTGGGCCGGGACCGGATCGACGGCAAGGGCTACGACCGCTTCGCCGGTCCGCGCGCCCAGGGGGCCGCGCCCGACGGCGCCCGTTCGCCGCTGACCTACTGGGTCGACGGCGACGGCGGGCTGCGCCGGGTGACGATGCGGATGCCGGGGCTGGGCACCCCCACCACCGTCGAGCTCGCCGGACGGCAGGCGGACGCCAAGCTGCCCGAGGCCCCGTGGCTCACCGGCTGACCGGCGCACCGGCCGGTCGGCTGACCGGTTGACCGGAGACCAGGCCGGCCCGGTACGGCCGGAAGCCGCAGGACAGGGCGGTCAGCCGTACAAAAATCGTTGGTGAGGCAGCAATAGCTTCATCATCTTCCGTTCACCCGGACCCGGCTGCCAGCATCGGCGCACCGTCACCGCCCGAGGGAGTAGCCGATGAACCGCCCCCGTTCCCTGCGCTGTCTGGCCGCACTGTCCCTGGTCGTCCTGGCCGCCACCGCCTGCGGGCGCTCCGACCAGGGCGGCTCCCCGGCCGCCGGCGCGGCCCAGGCCGCGCAGAACGCCGGGAAGAGCGCCGCCGAGCTGCTCCCGGCGAAGAACAAGCAGAGCGGCGTGCTCAGAGTGGCCACCTCCGTCGGCTACCCGCCGATGGAGATGTACAAGCCCGGCACCACCGAGCTGACCGGGGTCGACCCGGACCTCGCCGCCGCCGTCGCCGGGAGGCTCGGCCTGAAGCTGGAGCTCGCCAACTCCTCCTTCGACGGCCTGATCCCCGGCCTCCAGGCCGGCCGCTACGACCTGGTGATGTCCTCCATGACGGACAGCGCCCAGCGCCGCCAGGCCGTCGACTTCGTCGACTACTTCCGCACCGGCGGCGTGATCATGACGAAGAAGGGCAACCCCGAGGGCATCAAGTCCCTGGAGGACCTCTGCGGGAAGAAGGTGGTCCTCGCCAAGGGCAGCTCCAACCTGGAGATCGGCGAGCAGCAGAACGCCAAGTGCGCCACCAGGATGACGATCTCGCAGAGCGAGGACGCCCCGACCGGGCTGCTCCAGCTGGACAGCGAGCGGGCCGTGGCCACGATCGTGGACTACCCGGTGGCGCAGATGTTCGTGCAGAGCAGCGGCTCCTACGAGGTGCTGCCGGACCAGTACGGGACGGCGCCTTGGGGCATCGCGGTGGCGAAGAAGGACTCCGGGCTGCGCGACGCGGTGCAGAAGGCGCTCCAGGAGCTGATCGAGAGCGGCGAGTACCGCAAGGTGCTGGACACCTACCAGGTCGGCGGCAGCGCGGTGGAGCGCGCCACCGTCAACGCGGCGCAGTGAGAACGGCGGCACCGACGAGATGAGCACCGACATGAGAGACCCCGCGATGCCCGCACCGGCCGGCCGAGTCCCGACCGCCGAGGCCGCGGCCGACGACGACCTGGCCTTCGAGGTCACCGGCCGGCCCCGCCCGGCGCGCTGGTTCGCCGTGCTGGCGGCGGCCTTCGTCGCCGTCTGGCTGGCCTGGACGATCATCGTCAACCCCAACCTGCACTGGGACATCGTCGCCCGGTACCAGTTCGACGGCGTGATCCTGGAAGGGCTCTGGGTGACGGTCCAACTCACCCTGATCTCCCAGGTGGTGGGCATCGTCATCGGCGTGGTGGTCGCGGTGATGCAGCTGTCCGACAGCCCGGTGCTGCGGACCACCGCCGGGGCGTACACCTGGTTCTTCCGCGGCACCCCGCTGCTGGTCCAGCTGATCTTCTGGTTCAACCTGGCGCTGCTCTTCCCGGAGATCAGCATCGGCATCCCGTTCGACGGGCCCAAGCTGGTCAGCTGGCAGTCCAACACCCTGATCACCGGCTTCGTGGCGGCACTGCTCGGCCTGTCGATCAACGAGGGCGCCTACATGTCCGAGATCGTCCGGGCCGGCATCCAGAGCGTCGACCCCGGGCAGCGCGAGGCCGGCGCCTCGCTCGGCATGTCCAACCGGCAGATCCTCACCCGGGTGGTGCTGCCGCAGGCGATGCGGGTGATCATCCCGCCGTTCGGCAACCAGTTCATCTCGATGCTGAAGACCACCTCGCTGGTCTCCGTCATCGCCGGCGCCGACCTGATGACCGTCTCCCAGCACCTCTACCTCGCCAACTTCGAGGTGATAGCGCTGCTGATCGTCGCGTCCCTCTGGTACCTGGTGCTCACCACCATCGCGAGCGTCGCCCAGCACGCGGTGGAGCGGAAGTTCAACCCGGCCGGCGCTCCGCCGGCCCTGCACCGCCGGGTGCTGGCCAACCTGCGGCCGGGGCGCGGCGCAGCACAGAAGCGCGTGAAGAAGGGGGAGGGCAAGTGACGGGTACGGATCCGGCGAAGCCGACCGCCGAGGTGGTCCTGTCGGCCCGGAAGGTGCGCAAGCACTTCGGGGAGCTGGAGGTGCTGCGCGGCATCGACCTGGAGGTCCGGGCGGGGGAGGTGCTCTGCGTGATCGGCCCCTCCGGCTCCGGCAAGTCCACCCTGCTGCGCTGCTTCAACCACCTGGAGAAGATCGACGCCGGGCGGATCGAGGTGGACGGCGAGCTGGTCGGCTACGAGCCGCACGGCGCCTCCGGCAGCAGGCTGCGCGAGCGCCGGCCGCGCGACATCCGCCACCAGCGCGAGCGGATCGGCATGGTCTTCCAGCGCTTCCACCTCTTCCCGCACCGCACCGCGCTGCAGAACGTGATGGAGGGCCCGATCGCGGTCAAGGGGCGCCCGCGCCAGGAGGCCGAGCGCCGGGCCCGCGAGCTGCTCGCCCGGGTCGGCCTGGCCGACCGCGCCGACCACTACCCGGCCCAGCTCTCCGGCGGCCAGCAGCAGCGGGTGGCGATCGCCCGGGCGCTGGCCATGGAGCCGACCCTGATGCTCTTCGACGAGCCCACCTCCGCGCTCGACCCGGAGCTGGTCGGCGAGGTGCTCGGCGTGATGCGCGACCTCGCCCGCAGCGGCATGACGATGATCGTCGTCACCCACGAGATGGGCTTCGCCCGCGAGGTCGCCGACCGGGTCGTCTTCATGGACGAGGGCGCCGTCGTGGAGGCCGGCAGCCCGGCCGAGGTGTTCACCGCCCCGCGGCACGACCGCACCCGGGCCTTCCTCTCGACGGTGCTCTGATGGGAGCGACAGGACTGATGGGAGCGGACGTGACCACGACCCCGGTCGACCTGCTGCTGCGCGGCGGCACCCTGGTGGACGGCACGGGGGCGCCCGGCCGCGCGGCCGACCTCGCCGTCGCGGGGGGCCGGGTCACCGTCCTGCCGCCGGGCACCGCGGTGGCCGCGGCCGAGACGCTGGACGTCACCGGACGGGTCGTCACCCCCGGTTTCATCGACGTCCACACCCACTCGGACGCGCTCGCCGCCCCCTTCGGCGGCGGCACCCACACCGACGGCGACGCCCTGGACGAACTGCGGCTCGCCCCGCTGCTCCAGGGCGTCACCACCGAGATCAGCGGCAACTGCGGGATCAGCCTGTTCCCCGCCCTGCCCGAGCGGCTGCCCGAACTGGCCGGGCACCTGCGGGTCTCCTTCGGCCTCGGGCCGGTGCTGCCCGCCGAGGACTTCGACGCCTTCGCGGCCGGCCAGCGGCCCGAACTGCGCCGCAACCACATCGCCTCGCTGGTCGGCCACGGCACGCTGCGCGCCGGGGTGATGGGCTTCGAGGACCGACCGCCCACCCCCGAGGAGCTGGCCGCCATGTGCGACCTGCTCGACCGGGCGCTGGCCCAGGGCGCGGCCGGCCTCTCCACCGGCCTGATCTACCCGCCCGGCGTCTACGCGGACACCGAGGAGATCGTGGCCCTGGCCAAGGTCGCCGCGCGGCACGGCAAGCCGTACGTGACCCACCTGCGCGACGAGATGTCCCAGGTGGAGAAGGCCCTGGAGGAGGCGCTGGAGATCGCGGTGCGCTCCGGCGCGGCGCTCCAGGTCTCCCACCACAAGACCGCCGGGCGGCACGCCTGGGGCGCCACCCTGCGCACCCTGCCGCGCCTGGAACAGGCCCGCGCCGACGGCGTGGACGTGCTCTGCGACGTCTACCCGTACACCGCCGGCAGCACCGTGCTGCACGCGATGCTGCCGCCGTGGACCAGCGAGGGCGGGCCGGCCGCCCTGCTGGAGCGGCTGCGCAGCAAGGAGGTGCGGGACCGGATCCGGGCGGACATCGCGAACGGCGTCGAGGGCTGGGAGAACACCGTCGGCAACGGCGGCTGGGACCTGATCTCGGTGGCCGCCGCGCCCGCCCGCCGTACCGCCGAGGGCCGCCGGATCGCCGACCTGGCCGCCGAGCGCGGCGCCGACCCGGTCGACTACGTGAGCGACCTGCTGCTGGAGGCGCAGGGCGAGGTGACCATCATCAGCCACTCGATGCGCGAGGACGACGTCCGCCGGGTGCTGGCCAGCCCGCTGTCCATGATCGGCTCGGACGGCGTGCCCAAACCCGGCCGCCCGCACCCCCGTTGGGCGGGCAGCTTCGCCCGGGTGCTCGGCCACTACGGGCGCGAGCAGGGCCTGCTGCCGCTGGAGCTCGCGGTGCACAAGATGACCGGCCTGCCCGCCGGGCGGTTCCGGCTGGCCGGGCGCGGGGTGGTCCGGGACGGCGCCGTCGCCGACCTGGTGGTGCTGGACCCGGCGGCCGTCCTGGACGGCGCGACCTTCGAGCGGCCGCTGCTGGCGCCGGCGGGCGTGGAGACCGTCGTGGTGGCCGGCCGGGTCGCGGTGCGCGGCGGCCGGCCGACCGCGAGCCGGGCCGGAGAGGTGGTGCGGGTCCGATGAGCCTCGCCCAGGTGGCCGCCGCCGCGCGCAGCTCGGCGGCGCTCCCGCTGACCCTCGCGGTGGCCGCCGTCGACGTGGACGGCGGCGAAGCGGTCGGGGTGGACGACACCGTCGTGCTGCCCGTCGCCAGCGCCTCCAAGCTGCTCCTGCTCGCCGAGGTCGCCCGGCGGTTGGACAACGGGGAACTGGCGGCCGGGCAGCCGGCCGCGATCCTCCCCGAGGACGTCACCGGCGGCACCGGCCTGCTCGGCCGGCTCAGCCGCCCCGGCTGGACGGTGGAGGACCTGGCCTGGCTGACCGCCGCGGTCAGCGACAACACCGCCACCAACGCCCTGCTGCGGCTGGTCGGCCTGCCGGCCACCGCGCGGCTGGCCCGCGACCTCGGGCTCGAGCGGCTCACCCTGCACGACCGGGTGCGCGACGAGCGCGGGCCGGACGTCCCGCCGGTCTTCGCCACCGGCACCGCCCGCGACCTGGCCCGCCTGGTGGCCCTCGCGGTCCGGGGCACCATGGCCACCCCGGGGGCCTCGGCCCGGCTGCTCGGCTGGATGCGCGCCAACACCGACCACGGGCTGGTGCCCGCGCTGATCGACCACGACCCGTACGCCCCCGGCTTCCCCGAACCGCTGCCCGGCCGCCTGCTGGTGGCCAACAAGACCGGTACGGACACCGGGGTGCGGGCCGACGCGGGCGTCATCGTGGGCGCCCGGCGGGTGGCCTACGCGGTCGTCGCGCACTGGGACGTGGCGCTCGGGCCCAGCACCGAGCGGGCCGCCGTGCACGCCATCCGGGACGTCGGCGGCGCCCTCGCGGCCTGGGCCCAGCGGCCGGCCTGACGGGCTCCGGGCCGGGGAGGTCAGGGCCGGGCATGGTCCGGGCCGGGGGACGTCCGGGCCGGGGAGGTCAGGCCCAGCGCATGTCGAGCAGCGACCTGATCTCCCCGGCCGCCGCGCCGAGTTCGGCGAGGAAGGACCGCAGCACCGGGTTGCGGTTGGTGGTCCGGGTGGCCACCCCGATCCGGCGGTGCAGCTGCGGGTGGTCCAGCCGGCAGACGTGCACCCCGGCGCTGTCGGCCAGGCCGAGCGCCGGGATCAGCGCGACGCCCATGCCGGCCCGCGCGAGGTTGATGGTCACCTGGTAGTGGTCGCTGCGGCAGCGTACCCGGGGGCGGAACCCCTCGGCCGCGCAGGCGCGTTCGAGCACCGGCTCGCCGGTGCTGCCGCCATGGGTGCCGATCCAGCTCTCGCCCTCCAGCTCGGCCAGCCGCACCAGCGAGCGCCGCCCGAGCCGGTGCCGCAGCGGCACCACGACCAGCTGCGGCTCCTCGAAGTACATCCGCACGTCCACCGCCGCCTGGCGGCACCACGGGTCCAGCGGGTGCTCGAAGACGACGGCCGCGTCCAGCCGGCCAGCCTCCAGGTCCGGGACCAGCTCGTGCGGCTGGCCCATGATCAGCTCCAGCTCCACCTGCGGGTTCGCGGCGGAGAACGCGGCCAGCGCCCGGGGCAGCAGGTCCAGCCCGGCGGAGGCGAAGAAGCCGATCCGCAGCACCCCGGCCGCGCCCTCGGCGTGCGCCCGCAGGTCGTCCTGGGCGACGGCCATCAGATCGGCGATCGCCTGGGCGTGCTCGGCCAGCCGGACACCCGCGGGCGTCAGGCGCAGGGACTGCGGAGCCCGTTCCACCAGCGCGACACCCAGCTCCTGCTCCAGGCGGGCGAGCTGGTGCGAGATGGCGGACGGGCTCAGGTGCAGGGCCTGCGCCGCGGCCACGATGGTGCCCCGGCGGGCGATCTCCAGGAGGACGTGCAGTCGGGCGCTGTTCAGCATCGGCCCAGGTTAGACGGCATGCGACCGCTGCGCAGCCACCGGTTCCCCGAGGCCGTCGCCGGCGGCCACGTCCAGCCGGAGCAGGTCGTGCTCGGTCTCCCGGCGCACCACCAGGCGGGCCTCGCCGTTGCGGACGAAGACCACGGCGGGCCGCGGCAGCTTGTTGTAGTTGGACGCCATGGCGTAGCCGTAGGCGCCGGTCACCGGGGTGGCCAGCAGGTCGCCGACCCGCAGGTCGGCGGGGAGCGCGGCGTCGTCGATGATCACGTCGCCGCTCTCGCAGTGCTTGCCGACCAGCCGGGCGTGCCCCGGCCGGGGCGCCTCGGGGCAGCGCGGCAGGAAGGCCTCGTAGCGGGCGCCGTACAGCGCCGGGCGCAGGTTGTCGCTCATCCCGCCGTCCACGCTGACGTAGGTGCGCACGCCCTCGATCCGCTTGACGGTGCCGACCCGGTACAGCGTCAGCCCGGCCCGGGCGGCGATCGAGCGGCCGGGCTCGACGCCCACCTCGCCGCTCCAGCCCGCGCCGCGCACCGCCGCGCGGACCCGCTCGGCCCAGACCGCGAAGGAGGGGGCGCTCTGCCCGCTCAGGTAGGCCACGCCCAGGCCGCCGCCGACGGTCAGCCGGCGCAGGCCGTGCTCCACCGCGAACCGGGCCACCGCGGCGGCGCCGTCGGCCAGCTCGGCCGGGTCCAGCACCTGGGAGCCGACGTGGGCGTGGACGCCCTCCAGCCGTACGGCGGCGGAGCCCCGGGCCCGGCGCACCGCGGCCGCGGCGGCGCCGTCGGCCAGGCCGAAGCCGAACTTGGAGTCGTGGCCGCCGGTCTGGATGGCCTGGTGGGCGCCGGCCGCGACCCCGGGCGCCACCCGCAGCTGGACCCGGGCCGGGGGCAGGCCCTCCTCGCGGTGCAGCCGCTCGATCCGGTCCAGCTCGTCGAAGCTGTCCACCACGATGTGGCGCAGGCCGACGGTCAGCGCGGTGCGCAGCTCGGCCTCGTCCTTGTTGTTGCCGTGCAGCACGATCCGGTCCGGGTCGACCCCGGCGTACAGCGCGGTGCGCAGCTCGCCGCCGGAGGCGACGTCCAGCAGCAGGCCCTCCTCGGTGGCGAGGCGGGCCATCGCGGTGCAGAGGAAGGCCTTGGAGGCGTAGGCGACGTTGCCCCGGCCGAAGGCGGCCACCGCCTCCCGGCAGCGCCGGCGCAGGTGCTCCTCGTCGTAGACGAACAGCGGCGTGCCGTACCGGCGGGCCGCCTCGTCCAGGAGCACGCCGCCGACGGCCAGGCCCTCGGGGCGGAATTCGGCGGTGAGCGGCAGCAGGCCCGGGTCGACGGGCGGCAGGGCCGGGTCGAGGGGCGGCAGGGCTGGGGACACAGGGGACAAGGCTTCCTCCCGGCAGGCTGGTTGGCCCCGCCCATCCTCGGCCCTGCGGGAGGGGGTGAGAAAGCGCATTCTTCCGGCCCTGAGCAGTACCGAAACCGATGCTCCCGGCCCGGGTCACGGCTCTGTCCCGACTGTTGCATCTAAGCTTGCATCTATGGTGCTACGGTGTGGTCCATGGCCGACACCCCGCCCCCCGCCCGCGTCCCGGCCGCGGACCGCGCGTACGACCTGACCAAGGACCTCATCCTCGGCGGCGGCCTCCCCGGCGGCACGCTGATCAGCGAGGGCGAGATCGCCGAGCGCGCCTCGCTCAGCCGCACCCCGGTCCGGGAGGCCTTCCTGCGGCTGCAGGCCGAGGGCCTGCTCCAGCTCTTCCCCAAGCGCGGAGCCGTCGTGGTGCCGGTCGGCCCCGGCGAGGCCGAGGACGTGCTGGAACTGCGCGAGGCGCTGGAGAGTACTGCCGTCCGCCGGATCACCCGCCGCCCCGACGGCCTCGACGCGCTCGTCCGGCAGCTGTCCGAGCTGATCGACCAGCAGCGCGAACCCGCCCGCCGGGCCGACCTCGGCGCCTTCGCCGACGCCGACGAGGCCTTCCACCGGGGCATCGTGACGGCCTCCGGCAACGAGCTCGCCGAACGGTTCTACGGGGCGCTGCGCGACCGCCAGCGCCGGATGGCCGTCCAGCTGCTCCAGGTGCAGCCGGAGGGGCAGCGGCAGCGGCTGGCCTCGCTGGTCGAGGAGCACACCGTGCTCGTCGAACGGATCGCCGCCCGCGACGCCGAGGGCTTCACCGCCGCCCTGCACGCCCACCTGGACGCCCACCGCGCCGTCACCGACCGCTGACCTTCCCCCATCGCGCGCCGACGCGTTCGCGCACCGACGGGCGTTTCGCGCGCACAGCCCCGACGGACCGCCGGGACCTCCCATCCGACAAGGAGCAGCACCACCATGAGCACCACCCGGCCACCGTCCGCCGGTCCCGTCGCACCGTCCGGCCGGGGGCGGCCGTGGCTGCTCGCCGCCCTGGCCATGTTCTGCTGCGGGTGGGGCGGCAACCAGTTCACCCCGCTGCTGCTGATGTACCGCCACCTCGGCGGCTACTCGGAGGTCACCGTGGACGCCTTCCTGGGGGCGTACGTCCTCGGGCTGGTCCCCGGACTGCTGGTCGGCGGCGCCGCCTCGGACCGCTACGGGCGCCGCCCGCTGATGATCGGCGCGGTGGCCGCCTCGCTCGCCGCCAGCGGGGTGCTGTGCGGCGGTGTGACCGGTGAACTCCCCATCTACGCCGGGCGGTTCCTCACCGGCATAGCCGTCGGCATCGCGATGGCCGTCGGCACCAGCTGGGTCAAGGAGCTCTCCCAGGCCCCGCACGACCCGGCTGCCGACCAGGGGGCCGGCGCCCGCCGCGCCTCCCTCGCCCTGACCCTCGGCTTCGGCCTCGGCGCCGGGGTGGCCGGCGTGCTCGCCCAGTGGGGCCCCTGGCCGATGGTCACCCCGTACCTCGCCCACCTGCTGGTCACCCTGCCCGCGCTGTTCCTGCTCCCGAAGGCCGTCGAGACCCGGGCGCGGGCGACCGCCGCCGTCCGCGGCCTCTGGGCCGACCTCAAGGTCCCGGCGGCCGGGCACCGGCGCTTCGTCCGGGTGGTCCTGCCGATGGCCCCCTGGGTGTTCGGCTCGGCCGGCGTCGCGTACGCGGTGACCCCGCAGCTGGTCGGCGACCGGCTCGGCCACTGGTCGCTGGCCTACGCGACCCTGCTGACCGTCCTCACCCTCGGCACCGGCGCCCTCGTCCAGCCCTTCGCCAAGCGCCTGGACTCGCTCTCCTCGGCGCGCGGCGTCATCGTCTCCATGGTGCTGATGGCCTGCGGCATGGCCGTCTGCGCCGGCGACGCGGCGCTCCGCTCCCCGCTGCTCGGCCTGGCCGGCGCGGTCCTCCTCGGCGCCGCCTACGGCATCGGGGTGGTCTCCGGCCTGCTGGAGATCCAGCGCATCGTCACCCCCGACGACCTGGCCGGCATCACCGGCGTCTACTACGCGCTCTGCTACTCCGGCTTCCTGCTCCCCGCGGTGCTCGCGGCGCTCTCCTCGCTGGCCTCCTACACCGTGATGCTCAGCGTGGTGACGGCCCTCGCCCTCGCCAGCCTCGCCGTGATCACCCTCTCCTCCCGCCGCACCGCCCCCGCCGAAGCCTCCCGCTGACCCCACCCCCCGCCGCCGCCCCCGCCCATCCCCGGGGGGGGGCGGCGGCCTGCTGTCAGACCTTGGCGTCGTCCTTGGGGCGGGCGTGGGCGGGGAGGCCGTTGGCGAGGTCCTCGACCAGGAGGCGCCAGGCGATGGTGTCGGCGGCGGCCCTGAGCTGGGGGCTGCGGGGGCGGCCGGCGTCGGCGTCGAGGCGGGCGTTGAGCCAGTCGGACCAGGCGCCCGCGAGGGTGCGGACCTCGTGGGTGCCGGCCTCGGTGGGGGAGAGGCGGTCGCCGTCGCGGCGGAGGTAGCCCTCGGCGGCCATCCGGTCGAAGACCGGTTCCAGGACCTCGGGCGGGACGCGTTTGCGGGCGGCGATGAGGTCGAGCGAGGCGTGGCCGACGGCCTTCTTGTGGCCGGCCACCTCCATCAGCGCCCAGGCCCCGGCGAGGTCCACCCGGGTGTCGGCGCCGGAGACGATGGTGCGGACGGTGTCGAGGTCGACCCCGCGGACGATCTTGCAGACCGAGTACTCCAGGTGCGGGTCGGAGTCGGCGGTGGTCGGCTGGGCGAAGCCCTCGCCCATGTCGGTGGAGCCCGCCCGGGCGGTGTCGCGCAGCTGTACCTGCTTGAGGAAGAGCGCCACCACGAAGCCGACCACGGCCACCGGGATGGTCCACAGGTACACGGTGTGCAGGGCGTCGGAGTAGGCCTGGACGATCGGCGCGGCCTGGTCGGCCGGCAGGCGGTGCAGGCCCTGCGGGCTCTCCGCCGCGTGGGCGAGCACGGCCGGGTCGGCGCCGGTGAGCCGGGCGGCGGTGCCGATCCCGTGGGCGAGTTCGGTCTTCAGGCTGTTGGCGTAGATGGTGCCGAACACGGCGGTGCCGAAGGAGCTGCCGATGGTGCGGAAGAAGGTCACCCCGGAGGTGGCGGTGCCGAGGTCGGCGTAGTCGACGGTGTTCTGCACGGCGATGGTGAGGACCTGCATGCTCAGCCCGATGCCGGCGCCGAGCACGAACATGTAGAGCGAGGCCAGCGCGGTGCCGGTGCCGGGTTCCAGCCGGGAGAGCAGGTAGAGGCCGACGGCCATCACCGCGGTGCCGACGATCGGGAACAGCCGGTACTTCCCGGTCTTGCTGACGGCGTTGCCGCTGCCGACCGAGGCGATCAGCAGACCGATCACCATCGGCAGCGTCCGGACGCCGGAGACGGTCGCCGAGTCGCCGTCCACGTACTGGAGGAAGGTCGGCAGGAAGGTCAGCGCGCCGAGCATGGCGAAGCCGACGATGAAGCTGAGCACCGAGCAGACCGTGAACACCGGGTTGCGGAACAGCCGCATCGGCAGCATGGGTTCGACGGCCCGGGTCTCCACCCAGCAGAACAGGCCGAGCGCCAGCGCGCCGCCGACGAACAGGCCGATGATCACCCCGGAGCCCCAGGGGTACTCGTTGCCGCCCCAACTGGTCGCCAGGATCAGCGCGCCGGCGCCGACCGCGACCAGCACGATGCCCAGGTAGTCGACGACCGGGCGGGTCGCCGAGCGGACCGAGGGGATGGTCCGGGCGGCCGCGGCGACCACCACGACCGCGATCGGCACGTTGACGTAGAACGCCCAGCGCCAGGACAGGTGGTCGGTGAACAGCCCGCCCAGCAGCGGCCCGATCACCGTGGCCACGCCGAACACCGCGCCGATCGCGCCCTGGTACTTGCCGCGCTCGCGCAGCGGGATGACGTCCGCGATCAGGGCCATGGCGGTGACCATCAGGCCGCCCGCGCCGAGGCCCTGGACGGCCCGCCAGGCGATCAGCAGGGTCATGTTGGTGGACAGCCCGCACAGGAACGAGCCGCCGACGAAGACGATCGCCGAGATCTGGAACAGCAGCTTGCGCCCGTACAGGTCGCCGAACTTGCCGGCCAGGACGGTGGCCACCGTCTCGGCCAGCAGATAGGACGTCACCACCCAGGACATGTGCGCGGCCCCGCCGAGGTCCGAGACGATGGTGGGCAGGGCGGTGCCGACGATGGTCTGGTCGAGGGCGGCCAGCAGCATGCCGAGCACGATGGTGGCGAAGACGACGTTCCGCTGCCGGACGTCCAGCACCGGAGGGGCGGAGGGCGGGGTCTCGGTGGCGACGGTCATGCCGTCAGCCTCCGGGGTGCGGGCGGTGGCCGCGATCCGGTTCGGCCGTCCGGGTGAGGCCGGGTGACGAGGGCCCGGGCGGCCTTCCCGGCCGAGGCCCGGTCGAGGCCCGGCCGGTGACCCGGTGGCGGTCCCGGTGGCGGCCCCGGTGGCGGCCCCGGACGGGCCGGGCGACGATGAGCCGGACGAAGCCGAGCGAATTCGAACGAATCTGATTCGAAGCCGGTCGAAGCCGACCGACGTTCGTCCGGGTGCCACGACGCCCCGGCCCCCGGGAAGGGGCTCCCATGAACGCCGACCCCCCGCGCAGCACCGCGCACCCGGCGCAGCCCGGCGCCACCGCCGTGGGCGGCCGGGCCGCCGCCCGTCGCTGGCGGGCGCTCGCGGTCTGCCTGGTCGCCGGCTTCATGACCCTGCTGGACGTCAGCATCGTCAACGTCGCGCTGCCGACCGTACGGGCCGGGCTGCACATGTCCGACAGCGGCCTGCAGTGGGTGCTCAGCGGCTACGCGCTGGCCTTCGGCCTGGTGCTGGTGCCCTCCGGGCGGCTCGGCGACGCGCGCAGCCGGCGGGCCGTCTTCCTCGCCGGGCTCGCCCTGTTCACCGTGGCCAGCGCGCTCGCCGGGGCGGCGCAGAGCCAGGAGTGGCTGGTGCTGGCCCGGCTGTTCCAGGGCGCGGCCGGCGGGGTGCTGGTGCCGCAGGTGTCCGGCTTCATCCAGGTGCTGTTCCAGGGCCCCGAGCGCGGCCGGGCCTTCGGCGCGCTGGGCGCGACCATCGGGCTGTCCACCGCCGTCGGGCCGCTGCTCGGCGGGCTGCTGATCCACGTGGTCGGCCCGCAGGACGGCTGGCGCTGGGTGTTCCTGGTCAACCTGCCGATCGGCGTCGCCGCGCTGCCCGTCGCCTACCGGCTGCTCCCCGCGCCCCCGCCCGCCGGCGACCGGGCCGGGCACCGGGACTTCGACCCGGTCGGCGTGCTGCTGCTCGGCGCCGGGACGGTCTCGCTGCTGCTGCCGTTCGTCCAGGCGCAGCAGTGGCACGGCCCGACCCGCTGGCTGCTGCTGCCGCTGGCGGCGGTGCTGCTCGCCGCCTTCGTCGGCTGGGAGCTGCACTACGGGCGGCGGCGCGAACCGCTGGTGAGCATGGCGCTGTTCGCGGTGCGGCCGTACGCGGCGGGGGTGCTGCTGTCGCTGGTGTACTTCGCCGGGTTCACCGCGATCTTCTTCATCTTCACGCTCTACCTC
The DNA here is from genome assembly GCF_042896795.1 of Kitasatospora sp. NPDC001261. Lineage (NCBI taxonomy): Bacteria > Bacillati > Actinomycetota > Actinomycetes > Kitasatosporales > Streptomycetaceae > Kitasatospora > Kitasatospora sp. NPDC001261. Next base: position 43,886 of record NZ_JBIAXP010000029.1, on the reverse strand, counting down.
CAGGCGGGCCTGCACTACTCGGCGCTGACGGCGGGCCTGGCGATCACGCCGTTCGCGGTCGGCTCGGGGGTGTCCGCGGCGGTGGGCGGGCGCCTGGTGAGCCGGCTGGGGCGGCGGCTGGTGGTGGCCGGGCTGGTGCTGGTGCTGGCCGGGCTGCTGGCCTCGGCGCTCGCGGTGCAGCTGTGGTCGGGGCCCCGGGTGGGCTGGACGACGGCGCTGCCGCTGCTGGTCGCCGGGGTGGGCAGCGGACTGGTGATCGCCCCGAACCAGACGCTGACCCTCCAGCAGGTGCCGGTGGCCCGGGCGGGCAGCGCGGGCGGGGTGCTGCAGACCGCGCAGCGGGTCGGCTCGGCGGTGGGCATCGCCGTCGTCGGCTCGGTGTTCTTCGCCCATGCCGCGGGGCCCCGCCCGGACTGGTCGCTGGCCTTCCAGTTGGGTGTGACGGTCGCGGCCGGGCTGGTGCTGGCGGCGCTGCTGGTGGCGGTCGCCGACCTGGCCTCGGGCCGGGGCGGCCGGCCGTAGGAGCGCACCGGGCGGCCGTGGCGCGCCGGCAGGGCGGCCCGGCGCGCGGATCGGCCGTCAGCGGTCCCGCCAGTGCTTCTGTCAGTGCTTCCGTCAGTGGTCCCGGCGGTGGACGGCGGCCGCCGCGACGGCGACCGAGGCCAGCGCCCACACCGCGTAGGTGGTCCAGGCCCCCGTGACGGTGGCCGGGTACTCGGACGGCCGCATGCCCACCATGGTGGTCCGGGCCAGGCGCTGCCAGGCGGACAGCGGCAGGGCGTGCAGCAGGTCGGCGCTCCACCGGTAGCGCTCGGTGACCAGCGAGGGGATGAAGAACAGCACCACGACGGTGCCCACCACGGCCCCCGCGCCGTGCCGGATCAGCGCGCCGAGGCCGAGCCCGGCGAGAGCGCAGACCGGGCCGAACAGCACCGCCGCCGCGACGTACCGCAGCGCGGCCGGGTCCGTGACGGACTGCCCGATGCCGGTCCCGGACAGGACCGCCTGGCTGATGCCGAAGGAGGCGCCGACGGCGAGCACGCCGTAGCCGGACAGCACGGCGGCCAGCACGCAGGCCTTGGCGGCGAGCACCGCCCGGCGGTCGGGCACGGCCGCCAGGGTGGTGCGGATCAGCCCGGTCGCGTACTCGCCCGTGATGACGAGCGCGCCGAGGCCGCCCGCGACCAGCATCAGGATGTCGGCGGAGGCGGCGCCGAAGGCGTTGTTGAGCGCCACCTGCGCCATCATCACCGGGTCGTCCTCGCCCGGTGTGTAGTGGTCGCGGGTGTACAGCGCGGACTTGAGGCCGGCGGCGACGATCGCCAGGGCGCTGAGGCCGAGCACCCAGGGGACGGAGCGCAGCGACCAGAACTTGATCCACTCGGCGGCCAGCAGGTCGCCGAACCGGGCGCGCGGCTCGGCGGCGCGGGTGCCAGTGCGGGGGTCGGTGCGGGTGTCGGCGGGAACGGTGTCCAGCGGGGTGTTCGAGGAGGTGTTCAACGGGGCTCTCCGGCGGGGTACTCGACGCTGTCGGCGGTCAGGTCCATGAACGCCTCCTCCAGGGAGGCGCCCCTGGGGGTCAGGGCGTGCAGCAACAGGCGGTGTTCCAGGGCGAGTTCGCCGATCCGGGTGGCGCCCACGCCGGTCACCGCGAGGGCGCCGTCCGGGCCGGGCCGCACGGTGGCGCCGGCCGCCGTCAACACGGCCGCCAGCCGGTCGGGTTCGGCGGCCCGGACGGTGACGGTGCCCCGGCCGGCCCGGGCGGCGAACGCGGTCAGGCTCTCGTCCGCGATCAGTCGGCCGCGTCCGACCACCACCAGGTGGTCGGCGGTGTGCTCCATCTCGGCCATCATGTGGCTGGAGACGAAGACGGTGCGCCCCTCGGCGGCGAGCCGGCGGAACAGCCCGCGCACCCAGAGCACGCCCTCCGGGTCCAGCCCGTTCAGCGGCTCGTCGAAGAGCAGCACCGGCGGGTCGCCGAGCAGCGCGCCGGCGATGCCGAGCCGCTGCCTCATGCCCAGCGAGTAGCCGCCGATCCGGCGCCCGCCCGCCTCGGCGAGCCCGACCTCGTGCAGCACCTGCTCGACCCGGGCGGCCGGGATCGCGTTGGTGCGGGCGAGCGCCCGCAGGTGGGCCCGGCCGGTCCGCCCGCCGTGGGCGTCGCCCGCGTCGAGCAGCGCGCCGGCGTGCCGCAGGCCGCGCGGCCTGCCGCGGAAGGGGCGGCCGTCGACGGTGACGGCGCCGGAGGTGGGGGCGCTCAGGCCGAGGACCAGCCGCAGGGTGGTGGACTTGCCGGCGCCGTTGGGGCCGAGGAAGCCGGTGACCCGGCCGGGCCGGACAGTGAAGGAGAGACGGTCGACGGCGGTGCGGACGCGGTGGCCGCGGCCGTAGCGCTTGGTCAGCTCGGTGACTTCGATCATGGGCTCCACGGTGCCCGTCCGGCCCGTACGGCCGCATCGGACCGGCGTCGACAGTGCCCGTCACCCCCGGCCGTACAACCACGGCTGGATGACGGCCTCGCCGGACCGTCGTTACGATCTTGGACCATGTCATCGACGCCCTCCCCGCCGCTGCTCCGGCGCGTCCCGCCCGAGGTCTGGGTCGGCCTCGCCTGGTGCGTGGCCGCCGGCTACCCCGCCGTCCGGCTCGGCGGCGACGCCTCGCAGCACCCCGGCGCCGCCGCGCACGGCGGCTGGGCGTTCACCCTGGCCGACACGGTGGTGGCCTTCGCGGGCGCGGCGCTGGTGCGACGGCTGCCGGTGCTCTCCGTCGTCCTGCTGCTGATCGCCGCGTTCACCGAGACCGACGGGTGGGCCGGCGGCGCCCAGGTGCCGCCCGGCGCGCTGCTCGCCGTGGACGTCGCGCTCTGCCTGATCACCGCGACCCGGCCGCGCCGCACCTCGCGGGCCGCCTTCACGCTGGTGATGGCCCTCCTGGTGGCGCACATCGGCATGGTGCACGGCAACACGGTGGGCATCTTCACCGGCACCCACATCGGCTCGGCCGACGGCGCCGCGCTGCTCGCGCTGGTCGCCTGGCTGGTCGGCCGCTCGGGGCGGCAGAACCGGGAGCACGCGGCGGTGCTCGGCGCCCGGGCGGCCGAGGAGGCGGTCACCGCCGAGCGGCTGCGGATCGCCCGCGAGATGCACGACACCGTCGCGCACAGCCTCGGCATCGTCGCCCTCCAGGCGGGCGCCGCCCGCCGGGTGATCGACCGTCGGCCGGAGCGGGCCAAGCAGGCGCTGGGCGAGATCGAGGCGGCCGGGCGGGACACCCTGGCGGCGCTGCGCCGGATGCTGGTCGCGCTGCGGGAGGCCGACGGCGAGGCCTCGGCCCCGGTGCCGCAGGGCCTGGCCGACCTCGACCGGCTGGCCGGGGCGACCACCGCGGCGGGGGTGCGGGTGGAGGTGCGGCGGCGCGGCGAACCGGGGCCGCTGCCGCCGGAGGTGGACCTCGCGGCCTTCCGGATCGTCCAGGAGTCGGTCACCAACGTGGTGCGGCACGCGGACACCGACGCCTGTGTGGTGGCGGTGGACCACCGGACGGCGGGGGAGCTGTCCGTCGAGGTCACCGACCGGGGGAGGGGCCTGGGTCCGGTCCGGGGGGCCGGCGGCGGGTTCGGGCTGGCCGGGCTGCGGGAGCGGGTCGCCCTGCTGCGCGGCGAGTTCGAGGCCGGGCCGCTGCCCGGGGGCGGCTTCCGGGTGGCCGCCCGGCTGCCGGTGCCGGTGGCGGTATCGGCGTCGGTACCGGGCTCGTCGGGTTCGTCGGGCTCGTCGGCCGGGGAGGTGGGCGCGTGATCCGGGTCCTGCTGGTCGACGACCAGCCGCTGGTGCGCGCCGCGCTGGAGATGGTGATCGCGGAGACGGCGGACGTCGAGGTGGTCGGCGAGGCCGGCACCGGGGCGGAGGCCGTCCGGCTGGCCGCCGAACTGCGGCCGGACGTCGTGGTGATGGACATCCGGATGCCCGGGATGGACGGCATCGAGGCGACCAGGTTGGTGACCGCCGACGGCGGGCCGACCAGGGTGGTGGTGCTCACCACCTTCGACGAGGACGAGCACGTGTACGCGGCGCTGCACGCCGGGGCGTCCGGCTTCCTGGTGAAGGACATGGCGCTGGACGACATCCTCGGCGCGGTGCGGGTGGTCGCCGCCGGGGACGCGCTGATCGCGCCGGGCGTCACCCGGCGGCTGATCGGGGCGTTCGTCGGGGGCCGCCCGTCGCGGTCGGGGACCGGCGGGCCGGGGCCGGGTGCCCGGGGTGTCACCGCTGCTGCCGCCGCCGTCGCCGCCGTCGCAGCTGAGCGGCGGCTGGCGGCGATCACCGGGCGCGAGCGCGAGATCCTGACCCTGGTCGGCCGGGGCCTGTCCAACACCGAGATCGCCGCCGAACTGGTGCTCAGCATCGCGACCGTCAAGACCTACATGACCCGGCTGCTGGCCAAGCTCGACGCCCGGGACCGGGTGCAGCTGGTCATCCTGGCCTATGAGGCGGGCCTGGTCTCGGTGTCCGGCTGACCGGGCCCGCCGCAGAAACGATTCAGCGCTTGATGGCCACGCCCGCGTACATCGCGATGTCCTGGTCGCGGACGGGCGCGGCACCGGCGTCCGGCCGCCAGTGGTGCACCAGCGTGACGCCCGGGTCGAGCAGCTCGTAGCCGTCGAAGAAGGCCTCCGTCTCGGCCTTGTCGCGGATCTGGAGCGGGATGCCGCGCGCGTTGTACTCGCGGCCGACGCCGCCCACGCCCACCGGGTCGGTGTCCCCGGTGAAGACCGTCAGGGCGAGGAAGCTGCCGGGGGCCAGGGCGTCCATGAAGCGGCGCACGATGCCCTGCGGGTCGTCCTCGTCCAGCACGAAGTGGACGATCGCGATCAGCGACAGCGCCACCGGCTGCGAGAAGTCGAGCACCTCGCGCAGCCGGGGGTTGCCGATGATCGACTCCGGGGCGCGGAAGTCGGCCTCCACGTAACAGGTGCGGCCCTCGGGCGTGCTGTCCATCAGGGCCCGCGCGTGGGTCAGCACGATCGGGTCGTTGTCCACGTAGGCGACCCGGGCCTCGGGGTCGACCGCCTGGGCGACCTCGTGCACGTTCGGCGAGGTCGGGATGCCGGTGCCGATGTCGAGGAACTGCCGTACGCCGTACTGCTCGGCGAGTCTGCGCACCGAGCGCTGCATGAACTCGCGGGTGGTGCGCATCGAGGTCGGCAGCGCCGGCCAGGCCCGCACCGAGGCGTGCGCCGCGACCCGGTCCGCCTCGAAGTTGGTCTTGCCGCCGATGAGGTAGTCGTAGACCCGGGCGGAGTGCGGAACGTCCATCCGCAGGTCCACCGACGGGTAGTCCTCGCGCGGACCGTGCTCTGCCCGGACCTCGTTCGCCATGTTCGTTCTCCCGCCGCTGGGCATCCGTCACCAACCGCCCTGGTGGCGGTTCATGGTGCGCATGGTAACGGTCGCCCGCCGCACGGGAATGACAGGGTCTCAGGCGTGCGCCTCCGGGTGCTTCGGGTCGAGCGCGTCGGCGCCCGGCTGGCGGGGGACCACGGCGCTGTCGGCGTCGCGCCGCCCGTGCGCCGCGAGTTCGAGGGCGGCGCCCGTCCAGGCGAGGCCGAAGGCCCAGGTGGCCAGCCACTCGCCCAGGTACAGCGGCCGCACCGGCCAGTCGGAGCCGACGCCCGTCACCCCGGCCAGCAGCGAGAGCGCCAGGGCGGCCAGGATCACCACCCCGGCCACCAGGTACGCCGTGCCCACCCGGGCCGGCTGGGCGGAGCGGGGGTTGCGGAAGGAGTAGAGGCAGAAGACCGCCAGCATGACGAACAGCAGGCCGGCGAAGACCAGGTGGAACACCCCGACGGTGCGGTCGAGGCCGGACCCGCCCCCGGTGTACGTCGGGCAGAGCGCGACCCCGAGCGCGAAGAACCCGGCCGCCGTGCTCCAGCGGTCGTCCCGTCGGTCGAAGCGGTAGCAGATCAGGAACACCCCGAGGGCGCACAGCGCGCCGACGAAGACGTTCCGGGTGTCGGTGTAGTACGCGCCGCTCATCGAGTTCGGCCAGAAGCCGTCGGTGCCGCGCCCCGTCAGCTCGGCGGCCAGCCAGTTGCCGAACGGCAGGGCCACCGGCAGCAGGATGCCGATCAGGCCGACGCCGAGGCGCAGGATCGCGATGGTCCGATCGTCCTGGGTGCTCCGCCGGACAGCGGGGGAGTTCTGCGTGCGCACGTCGTGAGTCACGGACGCCTCCTTGCCTTTCGCACGGGCGCGTGGGCCCGCTCGTCCTCCGGCCGCGCGGGACGGGGTGGGGCGGCGTCGGACGGGCGCCGCCCCACACCTGAGCGACCGTCAACTGGTGTACCCGCATTGGCGTTCGAAGCACCACCGATTTGAGCGGTTTAGACCCCCGATGACCGTCCGGAGCATCCCGGACGACCATCCACTACGGACCCGGAGGGCCCGACGGTTCAACTCCCGTGCGGAGAGCGGGACAGCGGCCCCCACCAGCCCCAACCGTGCCTGGACGAGCCGGGATCGATCTGTACCATTCCCTTCCGATCGGTGATCGGATCTGACAGCATCGTCCGGCGACCGGTCGCCGGTGATCCGTGCGCGGTGCGCGCACGACGCGTCCACCCGCGGCCCCTCCGGCGGCCGCCGTCCTGCTGCGCCTCGTGGAGGAGACGTGACCGCCAAGGCCGGCACCCCCGGGGCCGCCCACCGCCCGGCGCACTGGGTCCGCACCCGGCTGCGCGCCGACCCGGGCACCGCCCTGCTGACGGCGGCCCTCGCGTTCGTCACCGTCCTGCTGTCCGTGGCCGTCCCCCGCGTCACCGACCGGGGCGCGGACGCGGCGCTGCGGGACTACGTGCACCGGCAGGGCATCCACGCGACCAGCCTGCACTTCTCCTCCAAGGCCCGGCCGAGCGACACCGCCGCCGACCTCGACGCCGTCGACCGGCAGCTCGTCGAACGGGTCGGCGGGAAGCTCGCGCTGTCCCCGGCGGGCCTGGCGCACGGCTCCGTGACCGATTCCGTCCCGATGTTCAACCCGGGCTACCGCCGGGTGAGCGACAGCGCCCCGCCCAGGCTCTCCCTGGCCCACCTGGCCGGCCTCGCCGACCGGGTCACCCTGACCGAGGGCAGCCGCCCGGGCCCCGCCACCGCCGGAGCCCCGCTGCCGGTGATGGTCAGCCGGACGGCCGCCGAACTGGTCGGCATCAAGGTCGGTGACGTCGTCGACAGCGGCAGCACCGGCCCCGACAGCCGGCGGACCGCCGTGGTGACCGGCCTGTTCCGGGTCAACGACCCGCTGGACCCGTTCTGGACCGGCCTCGGCTGCCCGGACCGCCCCTGCCTGAACATCGACCTGGAGCACGGCAACTGGCTGGGGGCCACCGGCTTCGTCGACGGCGACAGCCTGGCCGGGCTGACCGGCTGGGGCACGTCCGTCCAGAACTTCTGGCGGGTGGCCGTGGACCCCGCCTCGCTGCGCGCCGACCGGCTGGAGCGGACCCGCGCCGACGTCCTGCCCCTCGTGTCCGGGCCGGGCGTCGCGGCCCTGGCCGACGCGACCGGGCGCGCCGACCTGCGGTCCGTCTCGACGCTGCCCGTCATCCTCGACCGGGCGGCCGAGCGCTACCGGGCCGCGATGGCGCTGAGCGCGATCGGGCCGGCCGGCGTCGCGGGCGTCGCCGTGGTGGTGCTCTGCCTGGCCGCCGCGCTCGGCACCGACCGCCGCGCCGCCGAACTCGGGCTGCTCCGGGCCCGCGGCGGCTCGCGCGGCGGGGTGCTGCTGCGGCTGCTCGGCGAGGGCGCGGTGACCGTGCTGCCCGCCGCCGCGCTCGGGGCGGTGCTCGCCCTGGTGCTGCTGCCCACCCCGCGCTGGGGCCTCGCGGTGGCGGCCGGCCTCGGCACGACCCTGCTCGCGCTGCTCGCCCTCCCGGCCCGCGCCGCCCTGCTGTGGGACCGCCCCCGGCCGACCGGCCGCGGGCGCCGGGTGGTCGGCGAACTCGCGCTGCTGGCCGTCACCGCCGTGGCGGTGGCCGAGGTCCGCCGGCGCGGCGTCGGCCACTCCGGCCGGGGCGTGGACCCGCTGCTGGTGGCCGCCCCGCTGCTGCTCGCCGTCGCCGGCGGGCTGCTGCTGGCGCGGATCGAGCCGGTCGCGACCGGCCGGCTGGCCGCGCTCGTCGGCCGCGGCCGCGGGCTGATCGGCTTCCTCGGCCTCGCCCGGGCCGCCCGGGACGGCTCCGGGCGCCGCCGGCCCTCCGCGCTGCCGCTGCTCGCCCTGCTGATCGCCGTCACCGCGACCGGCTTCGGCGCCACCCTGCTCGCCTCCGTGGACCACGGCAGGCTGCACGCCGGACGGGTCGCGACCGGCGGCGACATCGCCGTCTCCGTCCCGGACTACGCGACCCTGCCGGACCCGTTCCTCAAGGCCGTGGGCGAACTCCCGGAGGCCCGGAGCGCGACCGCGGTCCGGGTGGACCAGCGCGCGCGGTTCGTCGGCGCCGGCCCCAACGACTACACCAAGGTGACCCTGGTGGTCGCCGAGCCGACCGCGTACGCCGCGATCGCCCGCACCCTCGGGGCCGGCGCGTTCGACCCGGCGAAGCTCGCCGGCACCCCCGGCGGCCCGGACACCCCGGTACCCGCGCTGTTCAGCCGCGACCTGGCCGCGCGCCTGGCCGCCGGCGCGCCGACGCTGCACCTGTCCACCGCGAGCGAACTGCGCACCACCGTCGCCGGGATCGTCACCGCGACCCCGGCACTGCCGGAGCCGGAGCAGCCGTTCGTCGTGGTGCCCAGCGGCCCCGCCGTGGAACGCCTGCCGGAACTCGGCCGGTGGACCGGGTGGCTGGCCGTCGGCGACGGCCTCGACCCCGGGCGGATCAGGTCGCTCCTCCTGGAGCGGGGCCTGGTCGAGCCGACCGGCCTCGACAAGCTGATCGCGGACGAGGCCGCGGCGGCCGGCCGGGGCAGCCACGGACTGCCGCCCGCCTACCGGGTCGGCAGCAGCCGCGAGTACGCCGCACAGCTCGCCGACGACCCGTTGCAGCAGGCCGCCGGGCGGCTGTTCTGGTACGCGGCCCCGGCCAGCGCCGGATTCGCCGTCCTCGCGGTCCTGTTGACGCTGCTGCGGGCCACGCCCGACCGTACGGCGGTGCTCGCCCGGCTGCGCACCATGGGCCTTCGGCCACGGCAGGGGCTGGCGCTGATCATCGCCGAGGCGCTGCCGCGGACCCTGGCGGCGGCCGTCGGCGGCGCCGGGGTCGCGGTGCTGGCGGCCGTCCTGCTGGGGCCGGCCTTCGACCTCTCGACCCTGGTCGGGGCCGGGACGGGCGGCTCCCTCGATCCCGCGCCGCTGCCGGTGCTGCTGCCCACCGCGGGCCTGACGCTGGTGGCCTGCCTCGGGGTGGTGCTGGAGACGCTGGTCGCCGGACGGCGGCAGATCGCCACCGAACTGCGCGCGGGGGAGTCCTGAGGGGAGCGGGGGTGAGTGCGGCGAGGGGGCGCGGGAACGGCGAGGCGGCCCGGTCGTGGTGACCGGACCGCCGGGTACCCCGCTGCCGAAACGATTCAGCCGGTGGGCTGCCGGGTGCGGGCGATCAGCGCGTTGAGCAGTGCGGCCCCGCGCTCGGCGTCGTCGACGCTGACCGCGAAGTCCGTGCCCCGACGGGTGCGGACCACCAGGCAGACGCCCGGGCGCACCATCACGGTGGTGCCGAGCCCGTTGATCCGGTAGCCCCAGCCGCCCGACTGCGCGGCGGTGCGCCGCTCGGCGCGGGCGGAGTCGAGCTCGGCGGGGGACCAGCGGCGGGCGGGCCACCCGAACGGGCCGAAGCCGACGGTCAGGCCGCGCTCGGTCACCCGGGTCCGTACCGAGGAGCAGCCGAGGAGCGCGAGGGCGCCGACGGCGAGCGGCAGCACCAGCACCCAGTCCAGGTCGACGACCCCGCTCGCGGTGAGCAGCACCCCCGCCACCGAGAGCAGCCCGAGCACCGCGGCGGACAGCTGCAGCCACGGGTTGGCGGCCTGGGAGAGCCAGACGACCTGCTCGCCCGGCGGCACCTCCAGCGCCGGTGCCCCGGCCGCCGGGTGCCGCTCCGGACGGCCGCCGTAGCGCCGGCCCGCCAGCACCGCCAGCAGCCCGGCGAGGCCGGTGGCCAGCAGGATCAGGACCACCTCGATGCCCATCGGGGCGGCGTCCTGCCAGCGGGCGCGGTCCAGATTGGCGTGCACGATGGAGGCCTGCGCCCCCGTCAGCAGCACCCCGCCGGCCGCCAGCATCGCCGACCCGACCCCGGGCGTCCGGCCGGCCCAGTACCGCCGCAGGACCATCGAGATCAGCACCAGGACCGCCCAGAACGCGGCCGGGAAGACCGTGGCCGCCGTCAGCGACATCGAGCCGTCCGGTTCCCGCCCGCCCCAGTGGGTGGCCAGTGGGTCCGGCAGCCGGTGGCGCGCCACCAGCGGCAGGGCGACCAGCAGCGCCAGCACCCCGACCGACCAGGCCGCCGCGGCCCAGACGGCGCCACCGGGCGCCGGTGGCCGCGCGGCGGCCGGCTCCGTGGTCGGTTCCGTGGTGTTCCCCGAGTCCGTCACGACATCCCCCTGATCATGTCCACGAGATCGTTCCTGCTGTAGCCGGCCCGGGCCGCGTCCTCGACCAACTGCCGTACCCGGTCCACCAGTTCGGAGCGGGTGTCGGCGCCGGTCGCGATCGTGATGCCGCGGCCCCGGCGGAACTCCAGCACCCCCTCGTCGCGCAGCGTGCGCAGCCCGCGCAGGACGGTGTTGGTGTTCACCCCCAGGGCCCGGGAGAGCTCCCGGGCCGGGGGCAGCTTGTCCCCGGGGGCGCACTCGCCCTCGGCGACGGCTCGTCTGATCGCGCCGGCGACCTGTTCGTGCAGTGGTCGGGTGTCCCCGATGTCCAGCTTCAGCAACATGGTGCTAGTGACGATAGCACCATTCACGTCTGGTGCCACGGCCCCGGGACGGCGGAACGGGCAGCGGTGGGGGCGGGTCCCAGGACCCGCCCCCACCGCCGTCAGCGCCGACAGCGCGCTCCGGCTACCTCCGCTCGTCCTCGATCAGCCCGAACTCCTGCATCAGCTCGCCGATCTCGGTGGCCTCCAGCCGGCGCAGCAGCCGCTTGCGCAGGAACTCCGGCCCGGGCAGGTCGAGTTCGGCGCCGTCCCGGAGCCGGGTGGTGGCGGCGAGCAGCTTGCGCACGTCGTAGGTGGAGTTGAACACCTCGGGCACGCCGCGCTCGACGTCGAGCAGCCGGTAGACGGCCTCCATGCCGGTGCGCACGGAGTACTCGGTGGTGAAGATGCAGTCCCGGGTGGTCTCCGCGAACTGGCCGATGAAGGCGAAGTTGACGGCGCCCTCCGGCACCACGTCCGGCCGGTCGCCCGCGTGCCGGGGCAGGAAGAAGGACGTCACGTACGGCATCATCACCGGCACGCAGCGGGCGGCGTTCGCGGCCAGGTCGGGGATCTCGCCGACCGGGACGCCCAGGTGGTACAGCCACTCCTGGGTGATCTCCTCACCCGCGCAGTCCTGCATCGGCTTCTTCACGAAGTCGCCGGGTCGGTCGACGAACAGCGAGTAGACCCAGACCACGATCCGGTCGGCGGGCTGCTGCTTGAAGTGCGGCTGGCGGTTGACCGTCCAGCTCAGCAGCCAGGAGGAGTCCCGGGCGGTGACGATGCCGCCGGTGACCACGCCGCCGCCGAACGGGTCGCGCCGGGCGACCTTCTGGATGTAGCGCGGGATGCGCGGGTCCAGGGTGGTGACGGTCGCCGACTCCCACTTGCTCTCCGGGATGTTGCCGCAGAACACCTCGGGGCGGCCGAAGGCCGGGTCCTTGGCGGCGATCCGGCGCCACAGGTCCCAGGCCGGGGCGGGGCCCTCGTCCAGCCGGGCCGGGGTGTGCTGGTCGCCGTCGTCGGAGTTCTCGGTGAGCGAGCCGATGGTGGTGAACACCAGGTCGTCCGGGCCGAGGTCCACCCCGCCCTCCCGGCCGGCCTCCCGCCAGTGGATCCGGGTGGCCTGCTTGCGGCCGGGGGAGCCGTCGCTGCCGGGGGCGAGGTCGAAGTCGATGTCGGTGACCTCGACCTCGTAGCGGAACCGCACGCCCTGGTCCGTCAGCCAGCGGGTCAGCGGCAGGACCATCGACTCGTACTGGTTGTACTTGGTGAACTTCAGCGCGGACAGGTCCGGCAGGCCGCCGATGTGGTGGATGAAGCGGTGCAGGTAGAGCTTCATCTCCAGCGCCCCGTGCCACTCCTCGAAGGCGAACATGGTGCGCCAGTACAGCCAGAAGTTGCTGTCCAGGAAGTTCCGCGAGAAGACCTCGTCGATCCGCTTGCCCTCCAGCTCCTCCCGGGTCGCGAGGAAGACCCGGACCAGGTCCTTCTGCGCCTTGTCGTCGAGCGCGAACAGGCCGTCGGTGCGCGCGTCCTGGCCCCGCCGTTCGGTGACCCGCTGGAGCGAGAAGTTGGGATCGTCCTTGTTGAGCCAGTAGAACTCGTCGAGGACGGAGGCGCCCTCGACCTCCAGCGAGGGCACCGAGCGGAAGAGGTCCCACAGGCACTCCATGTGGTCCTCCAGCTCGCGCCCGCCGCGGACCACGAAGCCCTTCTCGGGCACCTCGATCCCGTCCAGCGCGCCGCCGGCCAGCTTCAGCCGCTCCAGGATTGTGATCCGCTCGCCGGGCACCTGGCCGTCCCGGACCAGGAACGCCGCCCCGGCCAGTGCGGCGAGCCCCGACCCGACGAACCAGGCCCGCTTGCGGTCGGCCCCCTCGGGCTTCCTCGGCCGGGCGAACGCCTCGTAGTTGCCGCTGCTGTAGTACAAGCCCGTGCTCCCTAGAACGTTCGACATCGAACCGCCCGGCGGGCATGCCGAATCCCGGCGGGCCGTCTCCATCCACCCATCCGGCGGTGATCTTCGCCCGCTGAGTAGGCCGAACGGGTGAGACGCAGGTGGTCCCGGCGGCGCGGGAACCCGGCGGGCCGCGTATGGAGCGCGTTGGGAACGCCCTCCGGGACGTCAGGAAGCCGTCAAGGAGCGCAGGTCAGCCCCGGCACGGCGGTTGGCTGGGGGGCGACGGAGAACACGACCACACGAGGACGGAACATGCACGGCAACGGGCGGCACGAGGACGGCGCGGCACCCAGGGTGGTGGTCGGGGTCAGCGGCTCGCTGGGCAGCCTGGCCGCACTGCACCGGGGCGCCGCCGAGGCCCGCGACCGCGGCGCCGTCCTGGTGCCGGTGCTCGCCTGGGAGCCCCCCGGCGGCGAACACGGCTACCGGCGCTCGCCCTGCCCGCCGCTGCTCGCCGCCGTCCGGGAGGCCGCCGACCAGCGCCTGCGGGACGCCCTCGACGCGGCCTTCGGCGGCGCCGGCCCCGGCGTGCCGACGCGCCCGGTGCTGGTCCGCGGCGACACCGGCCCGGCCCTGCTGCACATCGCCGACCGGCCGGACGACCTGCTGGTCCTCGGCCACAGCGGCGGCCCGCTGCGCCGCCGGCTGCGGCGCGCGGTGCCCGCGTACTGCGCCCGGCGGGCCGGCTGCCCGGTGCTCACCGTCCCGGCCCCCGAGCTGCTGCACGACCTGGAGGCCCTGCACCGCCGCACCCGCTGGCACCTGCCGGTCGGGCCCGCGCCCGAACTCCTCGCGGCGGAGCGGTAGTCCGCGGTGCGGATGTACTCGGCCCGCCCCGGCGGCACCCGCTACCACCCCGTGCTGGAGCGGCTGTCGGCCGGCACCGCGGGCAGCGTGGCGCTGCTCGCGGGCGGCGGAGTGGCGCTGGTGCTCGGCGTCCTCGGCGAACTGCACTCGGGCCCGCTGCCGTACGTCGGCTACCTGGCGCTGTGCGCCCTGGTCGGCCGCCGCTCCCGGCCGGCGGCCGCGCCGCTGATCGGCCTGGCCGCCTGGCTCTGCCGCAACGCCTTCGCCGAGCACCACCACGGCGAACTCGGCTGGGCGGGACCGTGGGTGGAGGCCGGGCACTACGCGGTGTTCACCGCCGCCGCCCTGCTGGCCGCCCTGCCCGCCGCCCTCCCGCGCCACTCGGTGCGGGTGGCGCTGCTGCGCCCGGACCGCCCGGTCTGAGGCGCGGCCCGTGAACGGTCCGCCCGTACGGACGGACCGCGCCGAGAAACCGGGGCTCCGGCCGGTATCCGGAGCCCCCCGGTGAACCGGTGGGGACAGGTGGCCGGGCGCGCGGAGCGGTCGACGGTTCGGACAGCGGGCCCGCCCGTACGGACGGGCCCGCCGCGACCGCCCCGCGCGCCCCGGTCATAGGCGCGTCCCGGTCGGAGACACGGGGGCGCGCGGGGACGCGCGGGGGACGCGCGCCTACAGCGCGAGCATCGTGCGGTGCGCCACGGTGGTGTCCCGCAAGGGTTTGAGCGCGAGCCGGACCAGGGCCAGGGCGTTGTCGTCCCCGGCGATCCGGTTGGCGCTCAACTCGCCGCAGGACAGGCACTGGTGGATGATCATCCACTCGCCGTCGGCGCGGACCGACAGGCTCAGCGCGGTCATCCGGCCGCCGCAGCCGGCCGCCCGGTCGCCGGGTGTCCGGCCGTCGACATGACGGCTGGCCAGGCAGTTCGGACAGTGGTTGCGGTGGGCGGTGCCGGGGGCGTCCAGTGGGACGTCCAACCGGCAGTCCACGCAGCGGAAGGCGTGCGCCCGGTGCCCGCCCTGCCCGTGCAGGACGTCCTTGTACCGCTGCGGGCGGCGGTCCCGCCGACCCCCGCCGCCGGTGTTCTTGCGTCGTGGCATGGTTCGGTCCTCCCTCTTCCGGGCGCGCTTCAGAGGGTGCCGAACGCTTCGAGCGGGAACGGCGGTTGGGCGAGCGGACGGACGGCCATCCGCATCAGGACGAGCTGGTTGTCGTCCGTGCAGACCGGGGTGGACGTCAGCTCGTCGCAGCGCACGCACCGGTGGACGACCGTCCAGTCGCCGGTGCGCAGCACGGCGATGGCGATCGGCGACATCCGGCCCAGGCAGTCGCTCGGCCCGCCCTCGACGTGGTCGAGGACGTGCTGGGAGTGCAGGCAGGACGGGCAGTGGTTGCGCCGCGTGCCGTCGGCGGCGTAGGTGGAGACGGTCAGACCGCACCAGGCGCAGGCGAAGGTGGAGGTCTTCAGAACGGGGGGAGTGCTGGAGGTGCTGGACACCCGGGGTGCTCCTTGCTGGGGGGTTCGTGCAGTGGCAGCAAGAGCAGGCCGAGCGGCCTCGACTGGTCGTCAGGCGATGCTCGTCAGACGGTGGTCGTCGGACGGTGGCGAGGCGCACTCGGCGCGATCCGGGACATCAAGACACCCTCTCCGGTCGGGCGGCAGCCCGGGTCGATCGGTACGGAACGGCGTCAGCCTAATCACGCCGGTCGCCCGGGCGCCAACGGTTTTCTCCCCGCTCCGGCCCTCGCTGCGGCGCCGGACATAAGGGCGCGCACGATGTCGGTATGGAGGTGACCAGGATGCCGTCGGCGCTCGGTCCCGGCCCCGGCCCTGCCGACGGTCCAGGCTCCCGGTCAGTCGTCGGCGGGCAGCTCCGCCGGGACGGCGAGCACGTCGACCAGGGCCTCGCCGCGCAGGACGGTGAGCGGGAGCGGGCGGCCGATCGCGTCGGCCAGCATCAGGCGCTGGAGCGCCTGGGCGCTGCCCATCGGCTCCCCGGCGGCGGTGAGCAGCAGGTCGCCCTCGTGCAGCCCGGCGCGGTCGGCGGGCGCGCCGGGCACCACCTCGACGATCCGCAGGCCGGTGCGCTGCCCGGTGCGGTGGCGCGGGGCGGGCGGCAGGGGCGCGGGCACCCCGGCGAGGCCGAGGTAGGCGCGGCGGATCCGGCCGTCGGCGAGCAGCGCGGCGACGATCCGGCGGCTGGTGGCGTCGATCGGGACGGCCAGGCCGAGCCCGTTCCCGGCCACCGCCGTGGTGATGCCTACCACCTCGCCGTCCGCGGTGGCCAGCGCGCCGCCGGAGTTGCCCGGGTTGAGCGCGGCGTCGGTCTGGATCACGTTGTCGATGACCCGCACCGCGCTGCCGGAGCGGGCCGGGATCGAGCGGCCGAGCGCGCTGACCACGCCCGCCGTGACCGACCCGGCCAGGCCCAGCGGGTTGCCGACGGCCACGACCAGCTGCCCGACCCGCAGGCCGGTCGCCTCGCCGAGCGTCACCGGCGACGGGGTGGGCCCGTCGGCGCGCAGCACGGCCAGGTCGGAGAGCGGGTCGGCGCCGATGGTGTGGAAGGGGGAGGTGGTGCCGTCGGCGAAGGCCAGCGTCCCGGCGTCGGCGTGGCCGACCACATGGGCGTTGGTGAGCAGGAACCCGTCCTCGGTGAAGACCACCGCCGAGCCGGGCGCGGTGCTGAACCAGCCGCCCCGGCCGCGCCGGGGCACCTGGAGCGCGGCGACCCGCGGGGTCAGCGCGGCGGCGACGGAGGTGACGACCCGGGAGTAGGCGTCCAGCGGCGCCTGCGCCTCGGGGACCGGGCCCGGCCCGGGGAGCGTGTCGGCCATGGTGCTCACCCCTCTCGCGGGCGCGGTTCTCACGATGGCACCAGATGGCAACAACGGTGGGGCGCCCGGTCTTCCGGGCCTGCAGCCGGCGCCGTCCTGACGCTTTCTTGACGTGCGGAAAATGCCCAAGAGAAGGAAAAGCGAGCGTATAGTCCGAGTAAAGCCGCAGTCGTGGGAGGGCCGATGGAAACGACCGTGCCGGAGCCGGACCGGCGGGACTCGCCGGTCTCACCGAACTCGTTGAACCCACCGGAATTACCGGATTCGCCGGTCTCGGCGGGCGACCCGGCCGCGCCGGGTGTCCTCGACCCGCTGCTGCGCCCCACCCGGGAGGCGCTGCTGGCCCGCCGCGCCCACCCGGCCCCGCGCTGGAAGCGCCTGCTGCAGCCGGGCCCGTCCGGTCCGGCGGCCTGGATCCGGCCGGAGGCCGACGCCCAGGCCGAGCGCCTCGGACGCCGTACGCCCGGCACCGAGCACGTCCTGCTCGCCCTGCTGGCCGTGCACGAGGTGGCCCGCCACGAGCCGCGGCCGGTGGAGGAGGACGGCGCCGGCGAACTGCTCGCCGGTCTCGGCCTCGACTACGCCCGGGCGCACGCCGCGCTCGACTCCGGCGAGGTGACGCTGCCCGCCGACCCTCGCTCGGTGGAGGCCTACCTGGCCGACGTCGCAGGTCAGGGCACTGATCGGTTGCTCCGGGCGTTGTTGGAGGAGGACACCCGGGCCCGACGCCTGGTCGACGCCCTGCGGGGCTGAGGGCTACGCGCCTGGGGCCCGCGTGGCCGCGACAAGCCGAGAAGCCGAGAAGAAGGGACACCCCGATGCACGTCACCCTCGCCGAGGAGCTGATGCTGCTCTCGCTGGACGACGAGTCCGGCGTGGCGAAGGACGCCGCCACCGCCGCCTGGGCCGCCGCGGGCGGCATCCTGGCCGAGCTGGTGCTGGCCGAGCGGGTCGCGATCGAGGAAGGCCGGCTCACCGTCACCGACCGCACCCCGACCGGCGAACCGCTGGTGGACGGCCGGCTGGCCCGCCTCGACGAGTGGGCCGCCGGACGCCGCTCCGGCAAGGCCAAGGCGGCCGACTGGCTGACCAGGGACCGGTCGACGGTGGTCGCCGACACCGTCGCGCGGCTGTGCGAGCGCGGCCTGGTGGTCGAGGAGCGCCGCCGCGCGCTGGGCATCTTCCCGGTCCGCCGCTACCCGGAGGCGGACGGCGGCGCGGAGCGCGAACTGCGCGCGCGGCTGGCCGCGGTGGTGCTGGACGGCGCCGAACCGGACCTGCGCACCGCCGCCCTGGCGGCCCTGCTGCACGGCTCCCGGCTGCACGGGCTGGCCTTCCCCGAGCTGCCCCGCAAGCAGGTCGAGCCGCGCTTCGCCGAGATCGCCGCCGGTGACGGGGCGGCCGATTCCGTCCGCGAGGCGATCCGGGCCGTGCAGCTCACCATGGCCGCCGTCACCATCGCGACCACCGTGGCGGCGACCACCGCGGCCACCATGTGAGTGCGTCGGGCGGGTCGGGCGCGGCCCACCCGCCCGCGTGCGCCGTACCGCTCAGAGCACCGCGGCGCCGAGGGTGATCGAGCCGAGCACCACCAGCACCCCGAGCGCGAGGAACCCGTACTCCAGTCCGGCGCGCTCCCGCCCGTCCACCAGCACCTGCCGCGGGTCCGCCGGGTCGTAGCGGACCGGGACGAAGCCGCCGTCCGGCAGCGGGTGGCGGGCGGTGGAGGGGACGGGGGAGAAGACCTCGACCACCCGGCCGTCCTCGGTCTCGAACTGGAGCAGCGGCCGCGGCGGCAGCGCGCGGTCCTCCGGCGCCGCGGCGCGCTCGCGCACCAGCGCCCGCACCGGGACGCCGACCCGGCGCAGCCGTCGCAGTTCGCGCAGGCCGACCACCCCGGCGAGGTAGGCGACCACGCCGCCCAGCGCACCGAACACCACCACGGCGAACCCGGCCGTACCGCCGCCCATCGCCGCCTCCCTGTCCGACCCGTCCGACCCCGACTGACCTTGACCGACCCTGTCCGGGGCTCCCCCAGGGCTCCAGTATCGCGCGGGGAGGCACTCTTGACGCCTCGGAATGGTCCAGTCCACTCTGGGCGACGGCATGTTCCTGTCGCCACCGGCCCCGTCCTCCGGCCGGCCCCGACCACCGCAAGGAGCACCGTCCGTGACCAGGCGCCCCGTTCTCCTCGCCGCGCTCACCGTCCTCACCCTCGGCAGCGCCGCCCCCGCGGCCGTGGCCACCGACTCCGCCGCCCCGGCGGCCGTGGTCAAGGTCGGCACCGCCAAGCAGCTCCAGAGCGCGCTCGCCGCCGCCGCGCCCGGCCAGACCATCCAGCTCGCCGACGGTACCTACACCGGCACCTTCAAGGCCACCACCCCCGGCACCGCCGCCGCCCGGATCACCCTCACCGGCTCGGCGAAGGCCGTCCTCACCACCCCCACCGGCGGCGGCTACGGCCTCCACCTCGACGGCGCGAGCTACTGGACCGTCCAGGGGCTGACCGTCACCGGGGCCCAGAAGGGCATCATGGCCGACTCCGCCGACTACGTGGTCCTCGACGACGTGACGGTCCATCACACCACCATGGAGGGCGTGCACTTCCGCAACTCCAGCGCCCACGGCACGCTGCGCGGCTCGCGCATCCACGACACCGGCCTCAGCCGGGACGGCATGGGCGAGGGCGTCTACGTCGGCACCGCCAACACCCTGACCGACCACAGCGACTACGTGCGGATCACCGGGAACACCTTCGGCCCGAACATCGGCGCCGAGAACGTCGACCTCAAGGAGGGCACCGTCGGCGGCCTCGTCTCCGGCAACACCTTCGACGGCGACGGCCTCACCGGGCGCAACTACGACGACTCCTGGGTCGACGTGAAGGGCAACGGCTACGTCATCGAGAACAACACCGGCCGGCGCACCACCGACGACGGCTACCAGGTCCACAGCGTCCGGCCGGGCTGGGGCTGCGGCACCGTCTTCCGGGGCAACCGCTCCGACCTCACCGGCGCCACCGGCCCGGACCGCTACGCGATCGACGTGACCGACTACGACGCGGCGACCTGCACGGTGACGATCGGCGCGGGCAACACCGTCACCGGGGGCCGGGGGCTGGTGAACCCCGGCATCCCGGTGGGCTGAGGCCGGACCCTACAGGTCCCCGAGCGGCACCTTCGGGTCGGCCAGCGCCTTGGTGTCCACCACCCGCCCCGAGCGCACCAGTTCGCGGATCGGGTCGGTGACGTCCCAGACGTTGACGTTCATCCCCGCGAGCACCCGGCCGCCGGAGAGCCAGAACGCGATGAACTCGCGGGTGGCCGGGTCGCCGCGGAACACCACCCGGTCGTAGCCGTCGGGCTCGACGTAGCCGACGTACTCCATGCCGAGGTCGTACTGATCCGTGAAGAAGTAGGGAACCCGGTCGTACACCGCGTCCGGCTGCCCGAGCAGCGCGCGGGCGGCGGTCTGCGGCTGGTTGAGCGCGTTGGCCCAGTGCTCGACCCGGACGTGCCTGCCGAACAGCGGGTGGTAGGCGTTGGCGACATCGCCGGCCGCGTACACGTCCGGGTCCGAGGTGCGCAGGTGCTGGTCGGTCTTGATCCCGTTGTCGACCTCCAGCCCGGCCGCCTCGGCGAGGCCGGTGGCGGGGGCGATGCCGATGCCGACGACCACCGCGTCGGCCGCCACCGTCGTGCCGTCGGCGAGCTTCACGCCGGTCACCGAGCCGCCCTCGCCGGTCAGTTCGGCCACCTTCACGCCGAGGCGCAGATCCACCCCGTGCTCCCGGTGCAGGTCGGCGAAGACCTGGGCGACCTCCCGGCCGAGCACCCGCAGCAGCGGCAGTTCCAGCGCCTCCAGCACCGTCACCTCGGCGCCCGCCTCGCGGGCCGCGGCCGCCACCTCCAGCCCGATCCAGCCCGCGCCGATCACCGCGATCCGGGCCCCGGGCCGCAGCGCCGCCCTGATCCGGTCGCTGTCCTCGACCCGGCGCAGGTAGAGCACCCCGTCCTGGTCCGCGCCGGGCACCGGCAGCCGGCGCGGCACCGAGCCGGTGGTCAGCAGCAGCTTGGCGTACTCGATCCGGCCGTCGTCGGCGAGCGTCACGGTGTGCCCGGCCGGGTCGATCGCGGCCACCGCCGTGCCCAGCCGCAGCGTGACGTCGTGCTCCGCGTACCACTGCGGCGGGTGGACGTAGATCTTCTCCCGGGGCGTCTTGCCCTGCAGGTAGCCCTTGGACAACGGCGGCCGCTCGTACGGGCGCTCGTGCTCCTCGCCGATCAGGACGATGCCGCCCCGGTAGCCGGCCTCGCGCAGCGCCTCGGCCGCCTTCGCGCCGCCCAGGGACGCCCCGACGACGACGATCGGGCGCTGCCGCCCGCCGTCCGCTCCGGTGGTCCCGGTGTCCGTGCCCGCCATGCTCGACTCCTCGTTCTCCGGCCGTGGTCGGGGTCAGCCTGCCGCCGTCCGGGTGGTCTGTCGAGACCGCGCCTGGCGCGCCGCGCCGCGCTCGCCCGTACGAGTGAACGCGGGCGTCGCGAGGGTCCCGTGCGGGCCTCAGGCCGTCATCGCCTCCCTGACCAGCGCGGTGTCGGTGAACTGCTCGAAGCGCACGATCCGGCCGCCGCGCACGGTGAAGTGGTGGGCGACCCGCACCGCGAGCGGTTTTCCGGTGGCCCTGTGGACGGCCGTGTAGCGGGCCAGGACCACGACGTCCTCGCCGTCCACCACGTAGCTGTCGTCGTGCGCCGTCCAGTCGTCCCAGTCGGCGGCCAGCCGCTCCATCACGTTGGTGGTGACGCCCTTCGGAGTGCGGTAGGTGCCGCCCAGCGGGAAGCCGGCCATCTCGGTCCACTCCACGTCCTCGGCCAGGGTGGCGCGCAGCGCGGCCAGGTCGCCCCGGGCGGAGGCCAGGTACTGGCGGCGCACCACGTCGGCGGGGGACTGCGACTCGGCGAAGGAGGCGACGTCCCGGGGGATCTCGATCACCGTCCGCTCACCCCCACGCCATCTCGCCCATGACGACCTTGGTGCCGATGTCCACCGCGATCCGCAGCCCCAGCGTCGGGAAGCGCCGCTCCAGCGCCTCCTTGGCGGCGGCCGCGTCCGCGGCCCGGCCGATCTCGGTCTCGAAGGCGCGCAGGTAGGCCCGGGTGTGGTCGACGGCGTTCAGGTCCGTGGGCGCGCCGGCGATCCGGTGGCCGGCCGCCACCCAGGTCGGGTGGAGCGCCTCGATGCCGTCCAACAGGTCGATCCAGGCGGCCCGTTGGGCGGAGGTCGGGGTGTCGGCGGTCCACACGTGCAGCCCCTCGAAGAGCAGCACCCCGCCCAGCACGGCCCGGTGGTGGTGCTGCCAGAGGTAGTGCCGGTCCGGCAGGTGGAAGTCGGCGCCGCGCAGCTCGAAGCGGTGGCCCTCGAAGACCAGCTCGTCCCCGTGCAGCACCTCGGGCCGCACCAGCCGGGTGGGCAGCTCCGGGCCCAGGTGGGCCCAGGCGCGCAGCTTGGACTCGTACGTCTCCTGGATGTGCTCGACGGTCGTGGCGGTGGCCAGGAAGCGGGCCCGCGGGAAGGCGTCCTGGACCTCCTGGGCGCCGAAGTAGAAGTCCGGGTCGCCGTGGCTGACGAAGACCGTGGTCAGCTCCTTGCCGCTCGCCCTGATCCGTTCCACCAGCCGGCGCCCGTCGGAGCGGGTGAACCCGGCGTCCACCAGCAGCGCGTCCTGCGGGCCGGTGACCAGGACGGAGGTCTTGTTGAGCGAGCTGTCGGGGCTGTCGATGATCTCGAAGTCGAGTGCGCTCATGCTTCTTTCGTCCTTCCTCGGGCCGGTCACGCCTCGCGGTCAGCATCACCGGTCCGCGGCCCGTCCGCATCCGGAAGGCCTAGGGCCTGTCTTCAAACTCCCGGCGTCGCCCCGCAGACGCGAGTTTGAAGACAGGCCCTAGCCGCGGGTCCAGAGCGTGAGGTCGCTGCTGGTGGCCACCGCGAGGGTCCGGCCGGTCGGGGAGAAGCCGGCCGCGCGGAAGGTGGACCAGGAGGAGTCGAGGACCAGCCACCAGCTCTCGCCGTGCTCGCCCTGCCACGGCCCCCGGCCGCTGGCGAGCAGCACCCGGTGGTGCGGCCACTCCGGCGCGACCACCTCGATGTGCCAGCCCCCGTCGGCGGCGGTGTGCAGCCCGCCGCCCCACGTCCCCGCCACCGGGATGCGCACGTCCGCGACCTGGCCGAGGCCGGGGCAGGCGAGGTCCTGGCCGTCCGGGTCCTCGGCGGGCTCGTGGTCGCGGGCCAGCTTGAGGCCGGTCACCGCGTCGAACAGGCCGTGGCCGCTGTGCGAGACCGTCAGCACCAGGTCGTGCCCGCTCTCCGGGTGGACGGCGAAGCCGATGCCGAGCAGCCCGCCGACCGCGATCATCCCCCGGCCGACGGGCCGCCACGGCTCCGGCGGAGCGGTCACCCCGGCGGCCATGATCCGGTCGCGGAGGTGCTGCTGGTGCGGGGTGAGAGCCATGGGGCCGATCATCCCACCGGGGTCGGGGCCACGGCCTTCACCGCGGACCCAGCCGCAGCACCGCCAGCGCCCCCAGCGCCGTGGCGGCGGCGAGCGACGCCCACAGCGCCCCCGGTCCAGCGGCCAGCAGCGCCGTCAGCACGGCCGGCGCGGCCGCCCGCCCCACCCCCGAGGACAGCTCCCAGCGCGCCAGCGCCCGGCCGAGCAGGTGCGGCGGGGCGACGGACGCCACCAGCGCCGTCCCCGAGCCGGTGTAGAGGATCTCGCCCAGCGTGTACAGCACCGAGACCGCCGCGACGCCCGCCGCCCCCGGCACGCCGCCCAGCGAGCCGACCGCCCAGAAGGCCAGGTAGGACACCGCCAGCAGTGCCCCCGAGGCCGCCAGCACGGTGTGCCGCGAACGGTCCGCCAGCTTCAGCACCAGCGCCAGCTGCAGGGCGATCACCAGCACCGTGTTGCCGACGAAGACGCCCGAGGACCAGGCCGGCGAGGCGTGCAGGTGCAGCACCAGCAGCGCGGGCAGCGCCACCTCCAGCACGTCGAAGCAGAACGCGTACGGCACGTTGGCGAGGCTCAGCAGGGTGATCCGGCGCAGCGGCTCCGCCCGCTCCCGGGTGTCCGCCGGCCGCTCCTGCCGTGGGGCCCGCACCCGCAGTGAGCCCACCAGGGCGGCCGCGACCAGGCAGGCCGCGCCCGTCACCCCGGCCAGCAGCCGGATCACACCCGTCCCGCCGCTCACCGCCACGGTGGCCAGCAGCGCGCCCGCGCCCATCCCGGCGTTGCGCAGCGACCGCCCGGCGGCCAGCGCGGCGTCCCGCAGCCGGCCCTCGGTCAGCGTGCTCACCACGGCCGCGTGGGTGGTCGGCCAGGACTGGCTGCCCACCCCGAACAGCACCGCCGCCGCGGTGAACCCCGGCTGGCCGTCCGCGAGCAGCAGCGCCAGCGCACCCGCCGCCCGCACCAGCAGGGTGACGGCGGCGGGCAGGGTGCGGGCGCCGCGGTCGATCCAGCGGCCGGTCAGCGGCACCACCAGCAGGCCCGCCACCATCCCGGCGGACAGCGCCAGCCCGGCCGCCCCCGCGCCGAGGTGCAGCACGCCGATGCCGTACAGCAGCAGGAACGGCCGCAGCAGGCCGCCGCCCACCGCGTCCACCGCCAGCGCGACGGCGTACCGGGGCCCGCCGGCGGCGGTCAGCAGGCCCAGCAGCGCGGACGGCCCCCGGCGGCCCGTGCCGATCGGCGGGGCGGGCGGCTCGCCGTGGCGGGCGGCCGCGTGGTCGTGGACGGACTTCTCCCGGATCAGGCTCATGGCCGGTACCGTCCGCCCAGGTCGGACCGCCTGGCACGCGGATTGACGCTTACCGTCAATCCGCGGCGGAGGCCGTCGGGCGGGGTGACAGGATCGAACGCGTGAGTGAGTTGAGCGAGCGAACCATCAGGAACAGCGTGTGGGCGCATGCCCCTGCGGAGCGCCGGGGGTACCCCCGGCCGGAGGCCGGGGGAGAGGCGGGCGCATGAGCCTGACGATCGACATCACCGGCCTGCCCGACGAGCGCCTGCTCTTCACGCCCTCCCCGCTCGGCGAGCTGAACGCCATGCTGCACGTGCTCGCCGAGCCCGCGCACCACCCCGCGCTGCACGGCTGGGCCGGCTGCACCGCCGCCGTGATCCCGGCCGAGCTGTCCGAACGGCTCCTGGAGGCCGACTTCCTCTGGCGCTCCTCGCGCGCCGACTTCCTCGTCCCCGGCCTGCCCGGCGCCACGCTCGACGAGGAACTCGACGCCATCGACCGGATCGACGACGAGCTGTACGTCGCCGCCGCCCTCATCACCACCTGCGGCTCCTCCCGGCTCACCCGCCGGATGGGCTCCCCGCTCACCGACCCGGACGCCAACGAGCGGGCCCGGGAACTCGCCCTCGCCCGCGGCCCCCGGCAGGCCGCCTTCGCCGACCGGCTGCTCGCCGACCCGCCGGCCGTCCGGGCCCTGGTGCGGCGGATGCTGGAGGACTGCCGGTCCGCGTTCTTCGCCGACGCCTGGCAGCGCGTCCTGCCCGACCTCGCCGCCGACGCCCGGCGCAAGGCCGACCTGCTCGCCCGCCGCGGCCTCGCCGAGGCGCTCGCCGACGTCTCGCCCTCCGTCACGCTCGACCAGGGCGGGGACGGACGGCGCCGGATCGTCATCGACAAGCTCCAGGACAGCGCCACCAGCGGCACCGACTCCGGGGGCGTCACCTTCATCCCGACCGCCTTCGGCCGCCCCCACCTGCTGGTGGTGCACGCGAGCGGCTGGCGGCCCGTCCTCCAGTACCCCGTCGCCGAGGCCGGCCTGCCCGAGCCCGTCTCGCTCGCCCTCGTCCAGCAGCGCCTGGAGGCGCTCGCCCACCCCGTCCGGCTGCGCCTCGCCCGCACCATGGCCCGCGGCCCGCACACCACCGGCGAACTGGCCTCCGCCTGGCAGCTCAGCGCGCCCGAGGTGTCCCGGCACCTGGCGGTCCTGCGCAAGGCCGGGCTGCTGACGACCCGGCGGCGCGGACGGTACATGCTCTACGAGCTCGACCTGGCGGGCAGCGCCCGGCTCGGCTCGGACTTCCTGGAGGCGGTGCTGCGGTGAGGGGTCCCGCTCCGGTGGGAAGCGGTGCTCCGGTGGGCGGGAACAGCGGACGAGCGGCAGGCGTTCGTCCGATCATGACCGACGACGCCGCTCCTGAGATCCTCCGCTACGCCGCCTTCGCGACCCGCCCCGAGGGCGGCAACCCGGCCGGCGTGGTGCTCGACGCCACCGGGCTGACCGACGAGCGGATGCTCGCCGTCGCCGCCGAGATCGGGTACTCCGAGACCGCCTTCCTGACCGCCGGCCCGGCCGAAGGGGCCTACCGCGTACGGTACTTCAGCCCGCTCGCCGAGGTGCCGTTCTGCGGGCACGCGACGGTCGGCGCCGCCGTCGCCCTCGCCGAGCACGTCGGCCCCGGGCGGTACGTCTTCGTGACCGCGGCCGGGGACGTCCCGGTCGGGGTCGAGCGCGGGGCCGACGGGCTGCTGCGCGCCACCCTCACCAGCGTCGAGCCGAAGGTCGAGGAGGTGCCGGCGGCCGACGTCGCGGAGGCGCTCGCCCTGCTCGGCTGGTCCGCCG
The DNA here is from genome assembly GCF_042896795.1 of Kitasatospora sp. NPDC001261. Taxonomy (NCBI): domain Bacteria; kingdom Bacillati; phylum Actinomycetota; class Actinomycetes; order Kitasatosporales; family Streptomycetaceae; genus Kitasatospora; species Kitasatospora sp. NPDC001261. Next base: position 17,723 of record NZ_JBIAXP010000029.1, on the reverse strand, counting down.
CCGACCTCGACCCGGCCCTGCCGCCCCGCGTCGCCTACGCGGGCGCCCGCCACCTCGTCCTGCCGGTCGCCACCCGCGAGCGGCTGGCCCGGCTCGACTACGACTTCGACGGCCTCGCCGCCCACATGCGCGCCCGCGACCTGACCACCCTGCAGCTCGCCTGGCGGGAGGCCCCCGAGGTCTTCCACGTCCGCGACCCGTTCCCGGTCGGTGGCGTGGTCGAGGACCCGGCCACCGGCGCCGCCGCGGCCGCCTTCGGTGCCTACCTGCGGGAGCTCGGCGCGGTGACGGCCCCGGCGGTGCTCACCCTGCACCAGGGCGAGGACCTGGGCCGCCCGGGCGTCCTGCGGGTCGAACTGCGGGCCGAGGACACGCGGGTGCGGGTCTCCGGCACGGCGGTGGCGATCCGTTAGCACCGGTTCAGGGCCTCAGGGCGGGGGCTGCGGCAGGACCAGCTCGCCCTCGCCCCGCCCGAGCCGCTCCCAGACCACCTCGTCGATCGACAGCCGCGCGTAGCCCCGCCGGACGAGGCCCATCGCATACGTGGTCTTGCCCGCCCCGGGCAGACCGCACATCAGCACCACCGTGCCCGATCGCCGTGTCACCGGCCCAGGTTAGCCCCGGGTGGGGCGGCTCCGCCCCGCTCCGGGCGGGCGGAAATTCGTTCGCGCCGAGCCGCTCCGGTGGGCGAAGCTGCTCCGATGCAGCGAGCGAGCAACCGGACCGTGACGGTCGATCTCACCTACGGCGACGAGCACTTCGGGCAGTTGGGCCCGTTCGAGGTGGAGGTCGGCTGGTGGTCCTCGGTGGACGGGGTGGTCGCGCGGGCGACCGAGGCGGCCGGGGTGCCGGTGCTGGTGGCTCGCCTGGTCGAAGGCCGGAGCGAGGACCCGGGCCACGGCGGGCGGGTCCGCTACCACGCCGAGGCGCTGCGCCGGCCGACCGTCCTTGACGCCGCAACCCCGGACGACGGGACGGCCGCGCTGCTCGGCCCCGCCGAGCGCCGCGCCGCCTGGGCCACGCCCGACGGCCTGCGGGAGGCGCTGGACTGGGCGGAGGCACGGCTCGCCGCCGTCGGCCGTCCGTCGGCCGGGCCCGCGCGGCAGATCCGGACCTGGAACCTCTCCGGCCTGTTCCGCCTCCCCACCGCCACCGGCGCCGACGCCTGGCTGAAGACCACGACGCCCGCGTTCAACGCCCACGAGGGCGAGGTCATCGCGCTGCTCGGCGGCGTGGACCGCGGGCTCGTGCCGACCGTCCTCGCCGCCGACCCCTCCGCCGGCCGGCTGCTGCTCGACCACGTCCCCGGCGAGGACTGCTGGAGCCCCTCCGCCGGGACGGTGGCCGACGTCGTCCCCCGCCTCGTCGCCGCCCAGGCCGCGCTCGCGGACCGCCCGGCCGACCTGGCCGGCCTGCGCGACCGCACCCCGCGCGCCCTGGCGGCCCAGCTGGCGGCCCTGTCGGACCGGTTCGCCGAGGAGACCGACCTGACGCCCGAGGAACTGGACCGGCTGGCCGCCTTCGCCGCCGACCTGCCCGGGCTGCTGGACCGGCTCGCCGACTGCGGCCTGCCGGAGACGCTGCTGCACGGCGACTTCCACCCCGGCAACTGGCGCTCCGACGGCGCCGGCACGGTGGTCGTCGACTACGCCGACTCCTGCCTCGGCCACCCCGCCCTGGACGGGCTGCGCCCGCGCGCCTACCTCGGCGAGGAGGCCTGGCAGCACCACGTCCGGGTCTGGACGGAGGCCTGGCAGCACCACGCCCCCGGCTCCGACCCGCGGCGCGCCCTCGAACTCGCCGAGCCGCTCTACCACCTGTCCTACGCCCTGCGGTACCAGGAGTTCCTGGACCACATCGAGCAGAGCGAACGCCCCTACCACGAGGGCGACCCGGCCGCCGAGCTGCGCGCCCTGCTGGCCTGCGGAGCGGCCGGGCGGCCCGCGTAGACTGCCGAGGTGGAACGACCGACGCCGGCCCCCGGAGTCTCCGGGACTCCCGTCCTGCCCGAGCTGCCGCTGCAGGAGCTGGAGTGCTTCGCCGTCCTCGTCCACCAGTTGCACTTCGGGCGGACGGCGGAGCGCCTCGGCGTCTCCCAGGGGCGGGTCTCCCAGCTGATCAAGCGCCTGGAGAGCAGGGTCGGCGCACCGGTGTTCCAACGGACCAGCCGCCGGGTCGAGTTGACCGAGCTGGGGCGGGCGCTGGCCGAGCAGGTGGTGCCCGCCTTCGAGCGGCTCCGGGAGGGCTACGACGCGGCGCGGGCCGCAGCGGCCACCGCGCGGCCGCTGCGGCTGGGGTTCCAGTGCGCGGTGTACGAGCCGGTCGCCCGGGTGCTCGCGCGCCTGCCGGAGGGCACGGTGCAGCTGGTCGAACTGCCGTGGGCGGACCCGTTCTCGCACCTCGCCCGGGGCGAGGTGGACCTGGCGATCGTGCTCGCCCCGTGCCGGGAGCCGGGCCTGGACGTGCTGATGGAGTTCTCCCGCCAGCCGGTGTACCTGGCGGTCTCCGCCGAGCGGCGCCTCGGCGGGGCGGACGGCGCGGACGGGGTGGGCGCGGAGGAGCTGGCCGGGGTGCCGCTGATCGAGCCGCGCGGCCCGGCGCCCGAGTACTGGCGGTGGGCGCAGGCGCCCCGGCGGACGCCGGGCGGGCGGGAGCTGGCCTACCCGGCGGGTGCGGCCACCATCCAGGAGGGCCTGTCGATGGTGGCCGGCACCCGTCAGGGGCTGCTGCTGTGCGAGCGCAGCACGGCGTACGTCCGGCGGCCGGACATCCGCTTCCTGCCGGTGCCCGGGCTGGAGCCGACGGCGCTGGAGGTGGTCCAGCACGAGCGGCGGCCGCACCGGCTGGCGGCCGGGTTCGTCGAGCTGCTGGCCGGGCTCCTCGACTGAGCCCGCGGGGAATCAGACGGGCCGGCCGGGCCGGTGATCGGGCCGCCGTCAGGGCCGCCGGTCGTCGGGCCGGGAGAGCAGGGCGATCAGCAGTCCGACGGCCGCCAGCCCGGCCGCGGTGAGCAGGACGGCGCGGTTCCCGGCCCGGTCGACGACCAGTCCGCCGGCGAAGGAGCCGAGCGCGATGCCCGCGTTGAACACGCCCGCCCAGACCGCCGCCGAGGCCTCGATCCGGGCCGGGTCGGCGGTGCGGACCCAGGCCTGGGTGGAGACCGACACCCCGCCGTACGAGGCGCCCCAGACGACCAGGACGAGCAGGACGGTGACGACGCCGCCGGTGTACGCGAGCAGGGCGGCGGCCAGGGCGACCCCGGCCAGGGCGAGGGCGACGGCGGTCTTCGGGCGGCGCCCGGACAGCGGGCCGAGGGTGAAGTTCCCGGCGACGCCCGCGAGTCCGTACACCAGCAGGCAGGCGGCGATCACGCCGCTGCTCAGGCCCGCGTCGGCTTCGAGGACCGGGCGGATGTAGGTGTAGCCGGCGAAGTGTCCGAGCACGACGAAGGCGGTGATCGCGATCCCGGCGGCGACGCCCCGGTGGCGCAGGGCGTCGGCCAGTCCGCCGAGCCGTCCGCGCTCGTGCACGGGCAGCGCGGGCAGGGTGGCGGCGAGGACGGCGGCGGAGGCGGCGCCGAGCAGGGCGAGCGCCCAGAACGCGGCGCGCCAGTCGAGCAGCGCGGCCAGGTAGGTGCCCAGCGGGACGCCGAGGACCGAGGCGATGGAGACGCCGGAGAAGATCAGCGTCATGGTGAGCGCGAGGCGCGGGCCGTCGGCGAGGCGCGGGCCGACGCTCGTGGCGAGGCCCCAGACGATGCCCATGGCGGCGCCGAGCAGGACGCGGCCGGCGGCCAGCACCGCGAAGTCCGGCGCCAGCGCGGTGACCGCGTTGGCCAGGCCGAGCAGCAGCATGAAGGCGACCAGGACGGTCCGGCGGTCGCGCGCGCCGACGAGCAGCGGGGCGAAGGGGGAGAGGGCGGCGGCGATCAGGCCGGTGATGGTGAGGGAGAGGCCGGTGACCCCGTCGGTGACCCCGAGGCTGTGGGACATCGGGGTGAGCAGGCCGACCGGCATCATCTCGGAGGACACCACGGTGAAGGTGGCGAGTGCGACGGCGAGGACCGGGGGCCAGCGGTGCGCGGTGGGTGGGGCGGCTGGTGGGGCGAGGGCTTCGGCGTTTGTCATAGGGCCAGCCCACCAGCGGGCGGAGGGGCCGAACAAGATCGATAAGCTCATCGACCCATGAGCCCGGCTAATCGGTTGACAGTGCCGGGAAGGCCCGGCGGCTTCGGGAAGCGCGCCGGCGGCGCCCGCCGCGAACGACCGCGGTCGGGCGCCACCGGCGCCGGGTCACTCCGCCGGGGCGATCCGGTAGCCGCCGCGCGCCGAGTGGAGGCTGAGCGCCTCGACCGGGCAGTAGTCCACGGCCTCGCTCAGCCCGTCCGTCAACTCAGCGCCGCCGTCCGCGTACCCGGCCAGCGGCGCGGCCAGTCCGTCGGCGCCGAGGGCCAGCGAGTCGGGGGCGCTGAGGGCGCACATCCCGGAGCCGATGCAGCGGTCCCGGTCGACCCGGACGAGCACCGGATCGGTGTCCGCGCGGCCCGTCACCAGACCACCCGCAGGGAGTTCGGGCTGCGGGTGAGCAGGCCGCGCCGCCAGTCGATCCGCTCGACCGGGTCGGCCAGCCGCAGCGCGGGCAGCCGGCGGGCCAGCCGGTGCAGGGCGAGTTCCAGCTCCATCCGGGCCAGCCAGGCGCCCAGGCAGTGGTGCGGGCCGGCGCCGAAGGTGAGGGTGGGAGCGGCCAGCGGGGAGAACAGCTCGGTGCGCAGGTCCCCGGTGAAGATCTCCGGGTCGTGGTTGGCGGCGGCCGCGTCGGCGGCGACCACGCTGCCGGCCGGGATGACCACGCCGCCGATCTCGACGTCCTCGACGGTGCGGCGCATCAGCCCGGGCAGGTGCTCCTGGGGGTCGCCGAGCGGGACGGCGCGCAGCAGCTGCTCGGTCGCGGCGACGGCGCTGGCCTCGTCGGAGGCGAGCCGCTGCCAGGCCTCGCGGTCGTCCTGGAGCAGGTAGACCAGGGCGTTGCCGAGGCTGGTCATGGTGGTCTCGTGGCCGGCCACGACCAGGCCGATGACCAGCGCGACCAGCTGGCCCTCGGTGATCGAGCCGTCCTCGGCGGCGGCCGCGAGCAGGCCGCTGACCAGGTCCTCGCCGGGGGCGGCCCGGCGCTGGGCGATCACCTCGGAGCCGAAGGCGGCGAACTCGGTCATCGCGGTGGCGATCGCCTCGGCGCTGTAGGCGGTGGCGGAGAGCGCGTGGTCGCTCCAGTGCGCGAGCCGCTTGCTGTCCAGGTTGTCCAGGTTCATCAGCCGGCTGATCACCGCGACCGGCAGCGGGCGGGAGTAGCCCGCGATGATGTCGGCGGGGGAGCCGTGGTCGATCAGCTCGTCGATCAGCGACTCGACGGCCGAGGCCACCCACGGCCGCCAGCGCTCGATCGCGCGCGGGGTGAAGGCCCGCTGCACGGTGCGGCGCAGCCGCTGGTGCTCGGTGCCGTCGATGTTCAGCATGCTCTGGGGATCGTCCAGGATGTTGGGCGTGACCGTGACCGGCGGGGCGTCCGGCGCGTAGAGCGGGGCGCGGCCCAGCCGCGGGTCGGTCAGCACCTGGCGCACGTCGGCGTGCCGGCTGACCAGCCAGACCGGCGTGCCGGTGGGCAGCGCGGCGAGGCGGGGCGGGCCGGGTTCGAGCCGGCGCATGCAGTGCAGCGGGGGGAGCGGGGCGGTGCCGGCGCTGGTCGCACTGTTCTCGGTGGACATCCGTACTCCAGACTCCAGGACGGTGGGCCGCGGGGCGCGACCCGACGGGGGGTGAATCCGGGGATGGTGCGGGGGACGGGTGATGCGGCCGGCTGGCGGCTCGACACGGGCCGGGGTTCGGTCGGGCTCCTACGGGGGGAATTGCGGGGGTCTGGCGCGAAATGTGCGGCGGCGCACGGTCGGTACGCATCCGGCGCGGCCGGCGCAGGGTCACGCGCCGACGGGTGGGGCGGGTGTGCTGAGCGTGGTCGCTTGGACCGTCTCAGCTACGACCGTACGTGGCTGGCGGGGCGCCCGTCTGCGGCACTTCCAGCCAACGCCGGTGCTTTCCGGGCACTTCGAGGCGCACGGACGGGCGCTCAGTGCCACCTGTGCGCCCCCACCGCCACGGCCGCGCCGGACTGTCGCCGGGCCCCCGGCGGATACCCGGTCGGCACGTGCCACCTGAGAGGTCGTGAGCCGCTTCCACGCCGGCGGACAGGCCGTCGGCGGGTGGGGCGGGCCCCTAGCACACCGTGCCGCGGAGGATCGCCCCGGGCGCTCCGCCGGTGGTCGGCCGGGTGGGCGATACGCTTCGTGGGCAGTTCGTCTTGCAGTCGTTTGTCGCAGGTCAGACCGGTGCAGAGCCGCACCGGCAGACGGAGGTGGAATCGGATGCCCCAGCAGGTCAAGGCAGTCATCGCGCGCGCCAAGGGCGCGCCCGTGGAGGTGGCCACGATCGTGGTGCCGGACCCTGGCCCGGGTGAGGCGGTGGTCCGGATCCAGGCGTGCGGCGTCTGCCACACCGACCTCCACTACCGGGAGGGCGGCATCAACGACGAGTTCCCGTTCCTGCTCGGCCACGAGGCCGCGGGCATCGTGGAGTCGGTCGGCGAGGGCGTCACCGAGGTCGAGCCCGGTGACTTCGTGGTCCTCAACTGGCGCGCGGTGTGCGGCCAGTGCCGCGCGTGCAAGCGGGGCCGCCCGCAGTACTGCTTCAACACCCACAACGCCAAGCAGCGGATGACGCTGCTGGACGGCACCGAGCTGTCCCCGGCGCTGGGCATCGGCGCGTTCGCCGAGAAGACCCTGGTCGCGGCCGGCCAGTGCACCAAGGTGGACCCGGCGGCCGAGCCGGCCGTCGCGGGCCTGCTGGGCTGCGGCGTGATGGCGGGCCTCGGCGCCGCGATCAACACCGGCAACGTCGGCCGGGGCGACTCGGTCGCGGTCATCGGCTGCGGCGGCGTCGGCGGCGCGGCCGTGATGGGCTCCCGGCTGGCGGGCGCGGCGAAGATCATCGCCGTGGACATCGACGACCGCAAGCTGGAGACCGCCCGCAAGCTGGGCGCCACCCACACCGTCAACTCCCGCACCACCGACCCGGTCGAGGCGATCCGCGAGCTGACCGGCGGCAACGGCGCGGACGTGGTGGTCGAGGCGGTCGGCCGCCCGGAGACGTACAAGCAGGCCTTCTACGCCCGCGACCTGGCCGGCACCGTCGTCCTGGTCGGCGTGCCGACCCCGGAGATGACGCTGGAGCTGCCGCTGCTCGACGTCTTCGGCCGCGGCGGCGCGCTGAAGTCCTCCTGGTACGGCGACTGCCTGCCCTCGCGGGACTTCCCGATGCTCGTCGACCTCTACCTCCAGGGCCGCCTGGACCTCGGCGCCTTCGTCACCGAGACCATCGGGCTGGACGCCGTGGAGCAGGCCTTCGAGCGCATGCACCAGGGCGACGTCCTCCGCTCGGTGGTGATCCTGTGACCGCGCGGATCGACCGGCTGGTGACCGCCGGGACCTTCGAACTCGACGGCGGCAGCTGGGAGGTGGAGAACAACGTCTGGATCGTCGGGAACGACGAGGAGGCGGTGGTGATCGACGCCGCGCACGACGCCGAGGCCATCGAGGTCGCGCTCGGCGGGCGCCGGCTGCTGGCGATCGTCTCCACCCACGCGCACAACGACCACATCGACGCGGCCCCGGCCCTCGCCGACCGCACCGGTGCGCCGATCCTGCTGCACCCGGACGACCTGCCGCTGTGGAAGCTCACCCACCCCGAGCGGCTGCCGGACGGCGAACTGGCCGACGGCCAGCGGATCGAGGTGGCGGGCACCGAGCTGACGGTGCTGCACACCCCGGGTCACGCGCCGGGCGCGGTCTGCCTGTACGCGCCCGCGCTGGGCACCGTCTTCACCGGCGACACCCTGTTCCAGGGCGGCCCCGGTGCCACCGGCCGGTCGTTCTCGCACTTCCCGACGATCGTCGACTCGATCCGCGAGCGGCTGCTGACGCTCCCGGCCGAGACCGTGGTGCGCACCGGCCACGGCGACCCGACCACCATCGGCGCCGAGGCCCCGGCCCTGCCGGAGTGGATCGCGCGCGGGCACTGACGCCGCTGCCCGCACGGCCCCCGGGGAACGGTCGTTCCCCGGGGGCCGTACGATCGCGGGCATGGCCCACGACCCGCGCGACCTCGACGAATCCTTCCTCGCCTTCTGGCGGGAACGGCACATCTCCACGCTGACCACCACCCGCCCGGACGGCACGCCGCACGTGGTGCCGGTCGGTGTGACGTACCAGCCGGAGACGGGGACCGCCCGGGTGATCACCAGCCGCACCAGCCGCAAGGCCCGCAACGTCGCCGTGGCCGGGCCCGAGGGCCTGCGCGTCGCGGTCTGCCAGGTGGCCGGGGCCCGCTGGTCGACGCTGGAGGGCGTGGCGGTCGTGCGCGAGGAGCCCGAGCAGGTCGCCGAGGCGGAGCGCCGGTACGCCGAGCGCTACCGCGAGCCGCGGGTCAACCCGGACCGGGTGGTCATCGAGATCGCCGTCGACCGCGTCCTCGGGCGGGCCTGAGCGCGCCGGCCGGGAGGGACGGGCCCGGGCTGGCCGCCGCTCCGGAGGACGGGCCCGAGCGCGCTTGCTCCGGAGCGGGCCCGAGCGTGTCCGCTCCGGAGGACGGCCCGGGCGCCGCTGTTCCGGAAGCGGAACTCCGGCTTCTGGTACCGGTGTTGCCGCCGTTGCCGGACGGGCGACGGCGGCGTCCCGTCGCCCTCAGCACGGGAATTGCCCCATACGGTAAGGGAATCGTCACTGTCGGTGACGTGAATGCGACATTAAAGATTCCGAACTTGCCTCTGCTACTTCTTCCACGGCGGCGCATTGGTGTGATCTGATTGGCGGTGCACGGTCAATGCGAGGCGATGGGGGAGTACTGCACCCGCCTCGGCAGCTCGGGGGAACGACACCGGGTGCGCGATTCCGCCGCACCTGAATGTGAGCACTCGGGAGGGGGGAATGGATCGGTGTGCGGGTGTGCCGGACGGCAGCCCGACGTTCTCCGGTCGGAGCTACGGTACCGGTAGTCCGCACGTGCGGCCAGGGGTGGCCTGACGGTCCCGGGTAGCGGCTCGTCGACGCCTTTTCGGGCGTTGCGGAGCCGGCCTCTTGGGCTGCCCATTCACTGCCGCCGGTGGCGGAGAACAGCGACACCCCGCCGAACCGTCCTGATGTCGGCCCTTGAACCGGGCCGCGCGAATTCCCTGGCGACCCGGCACGACGACCCCCCGCGGGTCGATGACCGTGTTCTCGGGTCAGAGGTTCTGATCACGATTCAACTTGCCCCGGGGCGACCACGGAACCACGCCGTGGCGCTCCGTCATGAGGAAGGTGCATCGAGTCATGTCTTCTGCAAGCACCGCGCCACAAGAACTGGAATGGACCCTCGAGGAGGGCAAGCCGGCGACCCTGGTCGTCCCTCGATTCGAAGGCGCCGAAGCGGCCTGCGCGTGGCTGAACGCGATCCTGCCCGACCTCCGTACCGCGCTTCAAAGGTACGGCGCGCTGTACCTGCGCGGCCTCCCGGTCGCCTCCGTCGAGGACTTCGCGCTCGTCCGGGACGTCCTCATCCCGCAGCGGACGCCCTACCGGGAGAAGGCGACGCCGCGCAGCAGCTTCGGCAACGACGTCTACTCGTCCACCGACCTGCCGCCGGCCCAGTCGATCCGGATGCACAACGAGAACAGCTACACCCTGACTTTCCCCGGGCTCCTGATGTTCGCCTGCCTCATCGCCCCCGAGGAAGGCGGGGCGACGCCGGTGGCGGATTGCCGGGAGGTCCTGCGGCACCTGCCCGCCCCCCTGGTCGAGCGCATTCGCTCCCACGGCTGGACCCTGCACCGGAGCTACTCCGAACACATCTCCGTGAGCTGGGAAAAGGCATTCGCGACCGAGCGCCGCGAGGACGTCGAGCAGTACTGCGCGGAGAACCTGATCTCCTGCCGCTGGGACGGCGAGGGAAATCTGAAAACGGTGCAGCGGCGGCCCGGTATCGTCCGGCACCCGGCCACCGATGAGGAGGTCTGGTTCAACCACATGGCCTTCTGGAATTCCTGGTCATTGGACGAGGAACTCCGCGAGACGCTCCTGGACGAATTCGGCGCGGACGGCCTGCCGTTCGAAACCGGCGTGGCCGACGGGAAGCCCCTGACCCGGGACGAGCTCGAGCTCATCAACACCGCCTACGCCGAGGCCACGGTGCGTCAGGCCTGGCAACCGGGCGACGTCATGCTCGTCGACAACGTGCTCACGGCGCACGGTCGCGACCCGTTCCGGGGCGACCGGAAGATCGTCGTCGCGATGGGCAACCCCGTCGAGCTCGACGACTGCCGGCCCACCGTGGCGGCCTCGGCGGAGACCGGCGGTGCCGCGTGAGCATCACCGAGGAGCCCCTGGCCCCGGCGGCCCGGACCGCACCCGTCGACCCGATGGTCCGCTTCCGGCGGGCGGTCGAATCGACCCCGGACCGGATGGCCGTACGCGGGACCGACCGCACCCTGACCTTCGCCGAACTCGACCAGGACGTACGGCAGTTGGCCGGACGGCTGGCCGAGCGCGGGCTCGGCCGCGGCGCCCGGGTGGGCGTCAGCATGCACCGCGGCGCGGACCTCGTCGTCGCCCTGCTCGCCGTGTGGCGGATCGGCGCCGCCTACGTGCCGCTGGACCCGGCCTACCCGCAGGAGCGCCTCACCCACATGGTGACGAGCGCCGGCCTGCGGACCGTCCTGGCGGAGCCCGGCAACGGTCCCGCCTGGCCCGCCGGAGTCGACGTCCTCACCCTCGCGGACGCCCTCGCCGCGCCGGCCGCGGACGCGCCGGCGGCACAGGCCTCCCCGGCCGACCCGGCGTACGTGATCTTCACCTCCGGCTCGACCGGGACGCCCAAGGGCGTCGAGGCCACCCGGGGCGGCGTGGCCGCGCTCGCCGCGGACCTCGAGGACGCCGGCTTCTACGCCGACCGGCCGCGCGTGGTGGCCTGGAACGCGAGCATCTCCTTCGACGCCTCCGTCCAGCAGTGGGCCCGGATCTGCCGGGGCGACAGCATCGTGGTGATCGGCGAGAACGAGCGCACCGACCCGGCCGTGCTGCGCGCCCTGCTCGACGAGCACGCCGTCGACGACCTGGACCTGACGCCCTCGCACTGGGAGGTGCTGCGCGAGGCCCTCCTCGCCCCCACCGCCGACGGCCGCGTGCTGCGGCTGTTCATGGGCGGCGAGCCGGTGCCGGCCGAGGTCTGGCGGGAGCTGGGCGAGGCCCGCGCCGCCGGGACGGTCGAGGCGATCAACCTGTACGGCCCCACCGAGTGCACGGTGGACGCCACCGCGGGCTGGATCACCGGCGAGGGCCCGCACATCGGCTTCCCGCTGCCCGGGTTCACCGCCCACGTGCTCGACGAGCACCTGCGCGCCGCGCCCGTCGGCGAGCCGGGCGAGCTCTACCTGGCCGGGCCCTCCGTGACCACCGGCTACGTCGGCCGGCCCGCGCTGACCGCGCAGCGGTTCGTCGCCGATCCGACCGGCACCGGCCGCCGGATGTACCGCACCGGCGACCGGGTGCGGCTGCGCCCGGACGGCGCCATCGACTACCTCGGCCGGGTCGACCGGCAGATCAAGATCCGCGGCTACCGGGTGGAACTGGGCGAGATCGAGGCCGCGCTCGCCGCGCACCCGGGGGTCAGGACCGCCGCCGTCGTCCTGCACGGCACCGCGACCGCCGGCGACCAGCTGGTCGGGTACGTCGTCCCGGAGGGCGGGAGCGCCCCGCACGCCCGGGAGCTCCAGGAGCACCTGGGCGGCCTGCTGCCGTCGTTCATGGTCCCGTCGGCCTTCGTCACGCTGGAGGCCATGCCGCTGAGCGTGAACGGCAAGGTGGACCACCGGGCCCTGCCCGCCGTGGACGAGGCCCTGTGGGCCGACGGCGGACAGGAGGCGGGGGACGAGCCGCAGGGCGAGTTCGAGACCCTGATCGCCGGCGTGTGGTCCGAGGTGCTCGGCCGGCCGCGGATCAGTCCCACCGACAACTTCTTCTCGCTGGGCGGCCACTCGCTCATCGCACTGCGCGTCATCGGCCGGCTGAAGAAGCAGTTCGGCATCACCGTGTCCACGAAGGAGGTCTACCAGCACCCCGAACTGCGCGGGCTGGCGGCCTTCGTGGAGTCCCGTCGGACGGAGGGCAAGTGAACACCGCACAGGACACCACCGTCATCAGCATCCGGCGCCCGGAGGGAGCCGCGCTGACGCTGATCTGCCTGGGCTTCTGCGGCGGCGGGACGGCCTCCTACCACCTGTGGGGCGACGCCGTCCCGGCCGACATCGCCCTGTCGGCGATCTGCTACCCGGGCCGGGAGGGCAGGTTCCTGGAGGACTTCGCCACCGACTGGGAGGAGCTGGCCCAGGACGCCACCGGGGCCGTGCTCTCCGCCGTCGACGGCCCGTACGTGCTCTTCGGGCACAGCATGGGCGGCTGGATGGCCTTCGACGTCGCCGCGCGGATCGAGAGCGCCGGCGGGCCGCTGCCGCTGAACCTGGTCGTCTCCTCGGCCAACGCGCCCGCCCGCGGGCTGACGCCCCGCGACATGTTCCCGTCCCAGCAGGACGACGACGACGGCCTGCTGCTCTGGATGAAGACCCACGGCCTGATGCCGGCGCACGTCCTGGAGGACCCCGAACTCCAGGAGATGGCCGTCGAGTTGATGCGCGCCGACATCCGGGTCCGGGACACCTTCCGGTACACCGAGGGCGCCACCGTCAGCATGCCGGTGCAGATGCTCTCGGGCGCCGACGACGACGTCATCGAGGCCAACGCGGGCGAGCAGTGGCGCGCGCTGGCCCTGGGCGAGTACCGCCACGACGTCCTTCCCGGCGGGCACTTCTACACCCCGGAGGTCTGGAAGGCGCTGCCCTCCAGGATCGCCGCCCTCGACCCGAGCGAGAGGAGCCGGCGGTGAGCACCGACGCCACCCTCGACGTGATCGTCAGCGGCACCGAGTCGGACTCCCACACCTGGAACCTCGTCTTCCTCCAGCTCCAACTGGAGGACTGGGGACACCGGGTGCGCAACCTCGGCCCGTGCCTGCCGGGCGCGGAACTGGCGGCGGAGTGCCGGCGCGAGGCCCCCGACCTCATCGTGCTCAGCAGCGTCAACGGCCACGGCGAGAGCGACGGACTGTCCGCCGTCGCGGAGCTGCGCGCCGTCCCGGAGCTCGCCGACACGCCGATCGTCATCGGCGGGAAGCTCGGCACCGGCCGGCAGCTGCGGGCCGGGGCGGGCGGCGGGGGCGGCGAGTCCATGACGCGCCGGCTGCTGGACGCCGGGTTCTCCGCGGTCTTCCACGAGTCGGCCGGACTGCCGGAGTTCGAGCGGTACGTCTCCGCCCTCGGCGCCGTGAAGGCGGGGCGGACCGGCCGCGTCCTGGAGGAGCTCCGCGCCGCCCCCACGCCATGAACGACGCGCCGGCCAACGCGTTCGCCGACTTCGTCCGACGGTCGCACGCCCGGGGCAACCTGGTGGTGCAGCCGCGGATGGGCTTCGGCGACCCGCTGGCCATGCGGGAGGGGCTGGTCGCCGTCAAGGCGGCCAACGCCACCACGGTCGGCACGATCACCCTCGACAGCTACACCCGGCTCGGCAAGCTCGCCGACGCCCGGCGGGCCGTCGACGGCGGCGGCGACCTCAACGGGTACCCGATCAGGACCCACCCCCCGGCGACCAACCGGGGGGTGCTGGAGGGCGTGCGCGAGCGCGACTTCCCGGTCCAGGTGCGGCACGGCTCGGCCAGCCCCTACGGCATCATCGCCGCCTCGCTGGAAGCGGGGCTCGACACCACCGAAGGCGGCCCGGTCTCCTACTGCCTGCCGTACGGCCGCCTGCCGCTGCGCGAGGCGGTGCGGAACTGGGAACGGTCCTGCGAGCTGATGGTCCGGGCCCGCGACGGCGAGGTCGAACCGCACGTCGAGACCTTCGGCGGCTGCATGCTCGGCCAGCTCTGCCCGCCCAGCCTGCTGGTGGCGATCAGCGTCCTGGAAGGCGTGTTCTTCCGCCAGCACGGACTGCGCAGCATCTCGCTGAGCTACGCGCAGCAGACCAACGCCGAGCAGGACCGGGAGGCGGTGCTGGCCCTGCGCCGGCTCGCCGACGCGCTGCTGCCGGACGTCGACCGCCACATCGTGATCTACAACTACATGGGGGTCTACCCCGGCACCCGCTCCGGTGCCCTGCTGCTGCTCGAGCAGGCCGCCGAGCTGGCGGTCCGCACCGGGGCGGAGCGGCTCATCGTCAAGACGGCGGCCGAGGCGCACCGCATCCCCACCGTCCGGGAGAACGTCGAGGCCCTGGAGATCGCGGCGCTGGCCGCACAGAACGCGGGCGGATCGGCGCCGGCCGACACCGGGGCGGGCAGCGAGGTCCTGGACGAGGCCACCGCGCTCGTGGACACCGTCCTCGGCCTGAACGCGGACGTGGGCGCCGCCCTGGTGGAGGCGTTCGCCCGGGGACTGCTGGACGTCCCGTACTGCCTGCACCCGGACAACGCCGGGCGGGCCAGGAGCTACATCGAGTCCGACGGGCGGCTGCGCTGGTCGCACACCGGCGCCCTGCCCGTCCGGCCGTCCGGGCGATCCGCCGGCGACCGCTCGATGAGCGCCTCGGACCTGCTCCGGGCCCTGTCCCACGTGGCGCGGTCGTTCGACGAGCGCGCCGCCACCACGCTGGACCGGCTCCCCGGGCTCCCCGGCTGAACCCCCTGCCACAACCGCAGAACCAGAGACCGCAGGACCAGAGAACCGAAGGAAGAGACCCCTTGACCAGCGAGTTCGAGTCTGCACGGCCCGGTGCACTGCCGGACCACCTCAAGAACCCCGTGACCCGGTCCGTGCTGCGGATCCAGAACCAGATCGTCCAGGCGGGCCGCGAACTACTCCTCAGCGAGGGGTTCGTGGAGCTGCTGCCGCCGATCATCGGACCGGTGACGGACCCGGGCGGCCGGGGCGCCAAGCAGGTGGACGTCGACTTCTACGGCCACCGCTACAAGCTGATGACCAGCGCGATCCTCTACAAGCAGGCGTCGCTGCTCGCCTTCGACAAGGTGTTCTACGTCGCGCCGAACGTCCGGCTCGAACCCCTGGAGACCGCGAACATCGGCCGCCACCTGGCGGAGTTCCACCAGTTCGACGTGGAGATCGCCGGCGCCACCCAGCAGGACGCGATGGGGGTGGCGCAGTCCATCGTGACCGCGGCGGTCGAGCGCGTGGTGCGGACGCTGGGCGACGACCTGGACGCCCTCGGCCGCGACGCTGACGCCTTCACCCCGCTGCTCACCCGCGACACCCCCTTCGAGCGGATCAGCCACGGCGAGGCGATGGCCGAGCTGGCGCGGCTGGGCCACGAGCAGAACCACGACGCCGAGATCGACTGGCAGGGCGAGGGCCTGCTCTCGCACAAGTCCGACGCGCCGTTCTTCATCGTCGACTACCCCAAGGGCTCACGCGGCTTCTACGACCGCGAGGACCCGCAGCGCCCGGAGGTCCTGCGCAACTTCGACCTCATCGCCCCCGAGGGCTTCGGCGAACTGATCAGCGGCAGCGAGCGGGAGTTCGACTACGCGCGGATCATCGCCCGGATGCGGGAGAGCGGCGAGAACCCGGCCAAGTACGAGTGGTACCTGAAGATGGTCCGCGAGGGCATCCCGGGCAGCGCCGGCTTCGGGATCGGCATCGAGCGGCTCACCCGCTACGTCGCCGGGCTGGACGCGGTCTGGCAGGCCACCCCGTTCCCGAAGGTCCCCGGGGTGGTCTCGCCGTGAGCGGGGTGCTGAGCGCCCCGGGGTTCCCGGAGGCCGCGATCCGGTCCCGGGCCAGGGAGGGCGCCGCCCGCGCGTTCCCCTCGACGGACGGCTACGGCCTGACGCTGTTCGGCGCCGGCGGCACGGGCGGCGACGCACAGTCGGTGGCGCCCCGCGGCGGGGACGCGCTGGACGCGATGCGCCTGGTCCCGCCGGTCTTCGTGCCCCAGCGGCTGGAGAAGCTCACCGACCTGGCCCGCGAACCGCTCTACGGCGACGTCGAACTCGCCACCGACATCGGCGGGTTCCGCTCGGCGCTGCCGGTGTACGTGTCGGCCTTCGGCTCCACCCAGGTCGCCTCCTCCGGGCTGGGCCTGGCGGCCAGCCGCCAGGCCGGACGCCTGGGCATCCCGCTGGTCATCGGCGAGAACGTGGTGCCGACCAACGGCTTCGCCGGCGCCTTCGGCAGCGGTTCCGCCGACGCCTCCGCCGACACCGGCGACAGCATGCTCGCCCGGCTGCGCGCCTACGAGCAGGAACTCCCGGACGACATGGGCGGGTTGGCGTTCCAGCAGAGCACCGAGGACGCGGACGCCGAGGTGTGGAACCAGATCTACAGCGCCCCGGCCGCGAAGGCGCTGCTGGAGTCCGGCCGCCTGGCCTTCGAACTCAAGGTGGGGCAGGGCGCCAAGCCCGGGCTCGGCGGGATGACGGTGCTGAAGCGCTCGGTGGCGGCGCAGCTGGCGGATCGGTACAGCACCGACGAGAGCGTCTTCGCCGACGGGCAGGGCGAGGACGACCGGGTACTGCGGTCCAGCAGCCCGGGCACGTTCACGGCGGAGATCCTGCGCCAGCAGATCCGCTTCATGCGCAACAACTATCCGCGCGCGCGGATCTGGGTGAAGCTCCCGCCCGGGCGCGACATCCACGAGGCGGCGGTCGTGGCCTGGGCGAGCGGCGCGGACTCGGTGACCGTGGACGGCGCCGAGGGCGGCAGCGGCTGGGCGCCCAGCAGCTTCCTCGACCAGGTGGGCCTGCCGCTGGGCGAGTGCCTGCGCCGGCTGGGGCCGCCGTCCAGGTCGAACTGCCTGCTGGCCTCGGGCCGGATGTGGGAGGGCGCCCGGGCCGCGAAGGCCCTGGCGCTCGGCGCCCGCGCCGTCGGGCTGGGCCGGGCGGCCCTGCTCGCGGCGGACGAGGACCCGCAGGACGGCATCGCCCGGCTGGTCACCTGCCTCGCCTTCGAACTGCGGCTGCTGATCAGCGCGTTGGGCAAGTACACGCCCGCCGCCCTGGACCCGGAGGACGTCTGGCTCCCGGAAACGGCCGGGCCGTACCTCCACCCGTAGGACACGGGGCGCCGCCCCTTCGCTTGCGTGAACGTCCGATCCGTCCGATCCGTCCATCCCGCACGTCCTGTGCATCCCGTACCTCCCGTACAGAAGGAGAACCGCTGTGACGAACCCGTTCGAGGACGCCGAGGGCCGCTACCTGGTCCTGGTCAACGACCAGAACCAGCACTCCCTGTGGCCGAACGTGCTCGCGGTCCCGGCCGGCTGGACCACGGCCTTCGGCGAGAACGACCGCCAGGCCTGCCTGGAGTACATCGAGCAGCACTGGACCGACCTGGCGCCGCGCCCGACGACGGTCGGCTGACCCGCGGTCCCGGACCCCTTTTCCTCCATTCCGTTCGCACACCCGCGTGCGGCCCCGGCCAGGTGACGAGGCACCCGGCCGGGGCGGCCGGTCACGCGCATCGATCACCGCCGGATAGGCACCAGAGGGAGATTCCCAATGATGTTGTCAAGCCAGGGCGGTGACGCCTCGTGACTGCCTTACTGCGCTGGGGCGGCGTTCTTGGGCGCAACTGCATCG
>NZ_JBIAXP010000028.1:75322-149762 GCF_042896795.1 Kitasatospora sp. NPDC001261 | reverse complement strand
GCCCGGTTACATTCCGAACCCGGAAGCTAAGCCTTACAGCGCCGATGGTACTGCAGGGGGGACCCTGTGGGAGAGTAGGACGCCGCCGAACAATTATTCCGAAAAGCCCCTTCCCATCCGGGAAGGGGCTTTTTGCGTTACCCTCTGCCAATGCAGAACCTGACCCTGACCTGGCAGTCCGCCGGGGCCGTCTCCGTCGGCCTCTACGCGGGCGCGTACGCCGCGGCGAAGGGCCGGAAGCCGGCGCTGTCCGCGCTGTTGCGGGAGGCCGGCACGCTGCTGGCGCTGTTCGCCCTCTGGCAGCTGGTCGGGCACCTCTCGGTGATGAGTACGGACCACGCGCTGGACCGCGCGAGCTGGATCCACCACACCGAGCAGGTGATCGGACTGCCGGACGAGGCCTCGTGGCAGAAGGCGGTCACGCCGTACCCGGTGCTGGTGAGGCTGGCGAACTACTACTACGCGGCCATGCACTTCGCCGTGATGCTCGGCGTCCTGCTCTGGGTGTTCGTGCGGCACCGCGAGCGCTACGCGTGGGTGCGCAACACGGTGGTGATCACGACCGCGGTCTGTCTGCTGGTGCAGTTCATCCCGGTGGCGCCGCCGCGGATGCTCCCGGAGAGCGGCTTCGTCGACGTGGCCGCCCAGTACGGGCAGTCGGTGTACGGCGGCGCGGTCGGCGGTGTGCTGGTGGCCGACCAGCTGTCGGCGATGCCCTCGGTGCACGTCGCCTGGTGCGTGCTGGCGGCGGTCGCGGTGATCCGGGTGTCGAGCAGTTCGCTGCGATGGGTGATGGTGCTGCACCCGGTGCTGACGGTGGCCGTGGTCGTGGTGACGGCCAACCACTTCTGGCTGGACGGCATCGTGGCGGTGGCGATCCTGCTCCTGGCCTACGCCGTGCTGGCGGTGGCGGCACGGCGCCGGGGCCGGGCCTCCGCCGGGACGGAGGTCCGGCCCCTCAGCGCCGCCGAGGAGCGGCTGGAGCAGGTCGGCTGAACCGACGGTCACTTGACCGGCAGGGCGAGCTTTCCCCAGGAGCCGTTGCTCAGTGCGGAGGTGGCCCGGTACCAGGCGGCGAGCCCGGAGGCGGCCGCGATCCAGCCGCCGGTCTTGGCCAGGCCGCCGTAGCCGCCGAAGCTGGCGACGGCGGAGAGCACCAGGGAGACCGTCAGCAGGCCGTAGACGGCGCGGCCGAGCAGGCCGGCGCCCCAGCTCGCGGCGGTCAGGGTGAGGCCGAGCAGGGCCCACAGCAGCAGGAAGAGGCCGGCGGCGTTCTTGCCGGCTCCGCCGGCCGCGGACCAGGCCGCCCAGAAGGCGCCGAGGCTGGTGAAGGCGGTTCCGGTGAAGCCCTCGCCGCCGCGGAGCTGCCAGAGGCCCGCGATGAAGAGGGTGACGCCGCCGAGGAGGAGGGCGAGGTCGGCCGCGTTCCCGACTCCGGCGCCGTGCAGGACGCCGGTGGAGAGCAGGCCGTAGGCGAGCAGTGTGAGACCGAGCGCGAGGTAGCCGAGGTTACCCGCGTCGGCTCCGGTGGAGCGGGCGTTCGTTGCCCCGGTAGCTTCGTTGCTCACCGGAGGCTCCTTTCACTCTGGGCGCGCGCAGGGCGCAGTGACGCTGTGGTGTCGTCCGGATGAGTGCGGAGAGGAGTGCAGAGAGGTGGAGAGAAGGAGTGGGGATGAGGGCCGCGCGCGACCGCGCCGAGGGCGCACGGCTGTGAGCGTGCGCGGCTGCGGTCGAAGGTGATGGGCCGGCGGAGAGCCGCCGGTCACGTCCCGGCCGGGGGATTCCCCGGTGGGATCGGTCTACCCGGCCGAAGGCGCTTGTACCATTGTGAATATAACAATTTGTGACTGCGTCAGCGGATGACCGCTCACACCTGACGCCGGGTGGGCACCCGCAGGGTCAGGATCGCCATGTCGTCGGACGGCGGCTCCGGGGCGAAGCGCTCGACCGCGCGCTGCACCCGAGCCGCGACCGCTCCGGCCGTCAGCCCGGTACAGCCGGTGAGCACCTCGGCGAGGCCGTCGTCGCCCAGCATCCGCCGGCCCTCGCGGCGTTCGGTGACCCCGTCGGTGACGCAGAGCAGGACCTCGCCGGGCGCGAGCACCAGGCGCTCGGCGGTGAGGTCGAGGTCGTCCATGACGCCGAGCAGCGGCTGCGGGGTGGCAGCGCGGTCGACCTGGCCGTCGGTGCGCAGTCGCAGCGGCAGCGGATGGCCGGCGCAGACCAGGGAGAGCTCGGTGCTGCCGTCCGGAAGGGGCGTCAGCTCGCCGTAGAGCAGGGTGAGGAAGCGGCTGCGCGAACCCTCGTCCAGGATGGCCGCGTTGAGCCGGCGCAGCACCTGCGGGGCGTCCAGGCCCTCGCGGGCGAGCAGCCGCAGTGAGTGCCGGGCCAGGCCGGTGACCGAGGCGGCCTCGGGGCCGGTGCCGCAGACGTCGCCGATGGCGAAGCCGTAGGTGCCCTCGCGGATGGTGAACAGGTCGTAGAAGTCGCCGCCGACCTCGTTGCCCTCGCCGGCCGCCTGGTAGTAGACGTCCACCTCGACGCCGGGGATCTCCGGCAGGTCCGGCGGGAGCAGGCTTCGCTGGAGGGCCTGGCTGGTGGCGGTGCGCTCGGAGTAGAGGCGGGAGTTGTCCAGGGCGAGGGCGGCCCGGCGGGAGAGGTCCTCGGCGAGTTCGAGGATCTCCTGGCGGAACCGGACGCCGGCCGGGACGCCGAGCACCAGCAGGCCGATGACGCGGTTGCGGGCGGTCAGCGCGAGGACGACGGTCTCGCCGAGCAGGCCGGCCAGGTCCGGGCCGTCGGTGAGGCCGCCGGCCTCGGCGGTCTCGGCGGGGGCCGTCCAGAACCGGACGCCGTGCGAGGGGCCGGCCTCCGGGACGGGGGTCTTGTCGAGCAGGGCGCGCAGCGGGTCGATGCGGTCCTCGTCCTCGTGCAGGACGAAGGCGAGCCGGGCCGGGGAGGAGTGGTCGGCGGTGGTGTAGACGGCGCACCAGGAGGCGAGGGTGGGGACGGCCATCTGGGCCATCAGCGCGAGGGTCTGCTCGTGTTCGAGGGTGCCGGCCAGCAGGTCGGAGGCCTCGACCAGGAAGGAGAGCGAGCCGCGGCGCAGCTGTTCGAGCTCGGTCAGCCGGGTGCTCTCGACGGCGAGGGCGACCCGGTCGGCGGCGAACTGGAGGCGCAGCGCGTCCTCGTTGTCGTAGCGGCCGGGCACGGCGGCGGCGATGCCGAGCGAGCCGATCAGCCGGCCCTCGACCTTGAGCGGGACGGTGATCAGGGAGCGCATGCCGCTGTCGGAGAGCAACGGCAGGCCGGTGGGCCGGGTGGCGAGGTCCTCGTGGACGGAGGGCAGCCGGGCGGAGTCGTAGCGGTTGCCGGTGCCGACCGGGAAGCGGGCGTGCCGGCGGTGCCCGGAGGTGAGGCCGGTGGCGGCGCGGACCTCGAACTCGGCCTCGTCGTCGGTGGTGAGCAGCAGGTACGCGGCGTCGCCGTCGAGCAGGTCGCGGGCGCGTTCGACGGTGCGCTGCAGCAGGGTGTCGAGGTCGTCGGTGGCGACCGGGCCGGCCAGCAGGTCGAGCCGGGGGCCGGCCGGGTCGGGGCGCTCGCCGGGCAGGGCGCGGGCGGGGGAGCGCAGCACCGCGCGGTCGGGTTCGAGGACGAGCAGGCAGAGGGTGGAGGGGACGCCCTCGGTGTCGCGCAGCCGGACCTGGACGCCGTACACCTCGACCTCGCGGCCGTCCTGGCGGCGGACGCCGTAGCCGCCCTCCCAGCGGGCCATCCGCAGGGTGTCGGTCAGGCCGAGGCCGCGGGCGGGGGCCTGCGGCCAGACCGCGAGGTCGGCCCAGGGACGGCCGAGGACGGCGGCGGCGGGGTGCTGGAAGAGCGCCTCGGCGTCCGGGTTCCAGGCCAGCACCCGGCCGTC
This sequence comes from Kitasatospora sp. NPDC001261, assembly GCF_042896795.1. Classification (NCBI taxonomy): domain Bacteria; kingdom Bacillati; phylum Actinomycetota; class Actinomycetes; order Kitasatosporales; family Streptomycetaceae; genus Kitasatospora; species Kitasatospora sp. NPDC001261. The sequence goes on along the minus strand of NZ_JBIAXP010000028.1, from coordinate 145,843 downwards.
CTCGTCGAGCTGGACGACGGCGACGTGCACCGGGCCCGGACCGCTGGGCAGGTCGCTGCCGGGGGTCGCGGGAACGGCGTAGCGGGTGCCGGACACGTGTACGGGCAGGGCGAGGCGGAACCAGACGGTCTTGCGGCCGGCCGCGTACTCGACGCCCCACCGTTCGGCGAGGGCGGAGCACATCAGCAGGCCGCGGCCGCCCTCGCCGTCCGGGTCGGCGTAGCGGTCGGAGTCGACGACCGGACCGTCGCCGAGCGAGGGCAGGCCGCGCTCGGGGTGGTGGTCGGTGACCTCGATCCGGACGCTCTCCTCCTCGCGCAGGCAGCAGACCTCGGCGGCGGTGCCGGCGTGCACGACGGCGTTGGTGACGAGCTCGCTGACCAGCACGACCGCGTCGTCGACGACCTCGGGCAGCCCCCAGCCGAGCAGCGCGTCCCGGACGAAGCCCCGTGCGGCGGCGGCGGACCGGCCGTCGGGGTCGAAGGTGGCGGCTGCGCGCGCGGTGACCACGTTGCCACTTCTCCTCTGCTGCTCTTGCCCTGGCTGTCCGGGGGCGCGGCGCCGACTCCCCGTGCGCGCCGTCGGGGTGAGCGGCGGCGCTGGGTCGGGCCGTGGCCCGGTGCAGCGCTCCACCCTACTTTCCGCTTGGTTCCCCGTGGGGGCGGGGAGTCGAAACTGGCACCAGAGGGTGATTCTGCCCACCTGTTTCGGACGGTGCGGTACGAACCGAGCGCAACCGGCCCTTCACCCGGTGCCGGTGCTGCCAGACTGGGGGGTCCGCGACGGCCGGTGGGAGCAGTACGGTCGTCGGGGTGCCGGCGCGCCGCGGGCCGCCGGTACGCAGCCCGACCGGGCCGGTGCCCGGGTGCGTGCCGCACCGGCACGGGTCGGTCACCGGACAGTTCACGATGTGGGAGGGGCCCGTTGAGTTCGGCCACCAAGGACGCAACCGGAACGACGCCGCCCGCCCCGCGCGGTGGGCGCCCCGGGGCCGCGCCGCGGAACGCGGCCGGTCGGCGGGTGAGTCACAACCGTGGCGCGGAGCCCGCCGAGCTGCGCAAGCTGCTGTCGGCGCTGACCGCGATGCGGGACGGCAACTTCCGCCGCCGGCTGACCGTCCCCGGGGACGGGCCGCTGGCCGAGATCGCCGCGGTCTTCAACGAGGTCGCCGAGCGCAACCAGCACCTGACCGGTGAGCTGGCGCGGGTCCGCCGGGCGGTGGGCCGCGAGGGCCGGTTGAACGAGCGGCTGGAGACCGGCGCGGGCGAGGGCGCCTGGATGGCGGCGGTCGACAACTGCAACGCGCTGATCGACGACCTGGCCCGCCCGATGGCCGACGTGGGCCGGGTGCTCACCTCGATCGCCGAGGGCGACCTGGACCAGAAGATGGAGCTGCGCTCGCTGCACAGCAATGGGGTGAGCCACCCGCTGCGCGGCGAGTACCTGAAGATCGGGCGGACCGTCAACGGGCTGGTGGACCAGCTCTCCGAGTTCACCGACGAGGTGACCCGGGTGGCCCGCGAGGTCGGTACCGAGGGCAAGCTCGGCGGCCAGGCCAAGGTCCGCAGCGTGTCCGGGAGCTGGAAGGACCTGGCGGACTCGGTCAACACCATGGCGGGCCGGCTGACCGCCCAGGTCCGCAACATCGCCCAGGTGACCACGGCGGTCGCCAAGGGCGACCTGTCCCGCAAGGTCACCGTCGAGGTGGCCGGCGAGATGCTGGAGCTGAAGAACACCGTCAACACGATGGTGGACCAGCTGAACGGGTTCGCCGCGCAGGTCACCGGGGTGGCCAGGGACGTGGGGACGGAGGGCCGGCTCGGCGGTCAGGCCCAGGTGCCGGGCGTGGCCGGGGTCTGGCGGGACCTGACCGACTCGGTGAACTTCATGGCCGACAACCTGACCGGCCAGGTCCGCAACATCGCCCAGGTGACCACGGCGGTGGCGCGCGGGGACCTCTCGCAGAAGATCGAGGTGGACGCGCGCGGCGAGATGCTGGAGCTGAAGAACACCATCAACACGATGGTCGACCAGCTCTCCGGCTTCGCCGAGCAGGTGACCAGGGTGGCCCGCCAGGTGGGCACCGAGGGGCGGCTCGGCGGGCAGGCCCAGGTGCCCGGGGCGGCCGGGGTCTGGCGGGACCTGACCGACAACGTCAACTTCATGGCGAACAACCTCACCGATCAGGTGCGCAACATCGCCCAGGTGACGACCGCGGTCGCCAAGGGCGACCTGTCGCAGAAGATCCAGGTGGACGCGCGCGGGGAGATCCTGGAGCTGAAGAACACCATCAACACGATGGTGGACCAGCTGGGCGCCTTCGCGGACGAGGTCACCCGGGTCGCCCGGGACGTCGGCACCGAGGGCATCCTCGGCGGCCAGGCCAGCGTGCCCGGCGTGGCCGGCATCTGGAAGGACCTGACCAACTCCGTCAACCTGATGGCCAACAACCTGACCAGCCAGGTCCGGAACATCGCCGAGGTGACCACGGCGGTGGCGCGCGGCGACGTCTCCAAGAAGATCACCGTCGACGCCCGGGGCGAGATCCTGGAGCTGGTGACGACCGTCAACACCATGGTCGACCAGCTGTCGGCGTTCGCCGACGAGGTGACCCGGGTGGCCCGCGAGGTGGGCACCGAGGGCATCCTGGGCGGCCAGGCCCGGGTGCGCGGGGTGTCGGGCATCTGGAAGGACCTGACCGACAACGTCAACTTCATGGCGTCGAACCTGACCGGACAGGTGCGCAACATCGCCGAGGTCGCCGGTGCGGTGGCCCGCGGCGACCTGTCCAAGAAGATCGCGATCGACGCGCAGGGCGAGGTGGCGGCGCTCGCCGCGACCCTCAACACCATGGTCGACCAGCTGTCCTCCTTCGCGGTGGAGGTCACCCGGGTGGCCCGCGAGGTCGGCACCGACGGCACCCTGGGCGGCCAGGCGAGCGTGCCGGGCGTGGCCGGCATCTGGAAGGACCTGACCGACAACGTCAACCTGATGGCCAACAACCTCACCGGCCAGGTGCGGAACATCGCGCTGGTGATCACCGCGGTGGCCCGCGGCGACCTCTCGCAGAAGATCGACGTCGACGCGCGCGGCGAGATCCTCCAGCTCAAGACCAGCATCAACACCATGGTCGACCAGCTCTCCGCGTTCGCCGACGAGGTCACCCGGGTCGCCCGCGAGGTGGGCACCGACGGACGGCTCGGCGGCCAGGCCCGGGTACCCGGCGTGGACGGCACCTGGCAGGACCTCACCGAGTCGGTGAACGAACTGGCCAACAACCTGACCCGGCAGGTGCGCGCGATCGCCCAGGTCGCCACCGCGGTCACCAGGGGCGACCTGAGCCTGCGGATCGACGTGGACGCCGCGGGCGAGCTCGACGAGCTCAAGGACAACATCAACCAGATGATCGCCAACCTGCGCGAGACCACCCGCACCAACCAGGAGCAGGACTGGCTCAAGACCAACCTGGCCCGGATCTCCGGCCTGCTCCAGGGCCGCCGGGACCTGGAGGCCGTCGCCTCGCTGATCATGACCGAGCTGACCCCGGTGGTCTCGGCCCAGCACGGCGCCTTCTTCCTCGCCCAGCCGGCCGGCCGCACCGCCGAGCTGATCACCGAGGACGACGACGAGAACGACACCGTGCTGCGCCTGATCGGCAGCTACGGCTACCAGCGGCGGGCGATGCCGACCACCTTCCGGCCCGGCGAGTCGCTGATCGGCCAGGCCGCGGTGGAGAAGCGGGCGATCATCCTCAAGGAGGCGCCGCCCGGGTACCTGAAGATCGCCTCCGGCCTCGGCGAGGCCTCCCCGGCCCACATCGTGGTGCTGCCGGTGCTGTTCGAGGGCCGGCTGCTGGGCGTGATCGAGCTGGCCACCTTCAGCTCCTTCACCACCGTCGCGCTGGACTTCCTGAACCAGATCGCCGATCTGATCGGCGTCACCGTCAACACCATCAGCGTCAACACCAAGACCGAGGGCCTGCTGCTGGAGTCCCAGCGGCTGACCGCCGAACTCTCGATGCGGTCCGCCGAGTTGGAAGCCCGCCAGGAGGAACTGGAGCGCACCAACGAGGAGTTGCAGGAGAAGGCCGAGCAACTCGCCCAGCAGAACCGCGACATCGAGATCAAGAACGGCGAGATCGAGGAGGCCCGGCAGGTCCTGGAGGAGCGCGCCGAGCAGCTCGCCCTGGCCTCCCGGTACAAGAGCGAGTTCCTCGCCAACATGTCGCACGAGCTGCGCACCCCGCTCAACTCGCTGCTGATCCTGGCCAAGCTGCTCTCCGACAACAACGAGGGCAACCTCTCGCCCAAGCAGGTCGAGTTCGCCGACACCATCCACGGCGCGGGCTCCGACCTGCTCCAGCTGATCAACGACATCCTCGACCTGTCCAAGGTCGAGGCCGGGAAGATGGACGTCCGCCCGGCCCGGATCGCCCTGGTCCAGCTGGTCGACTACGTCGAGGCCACCTTCCAGCCGGTCGCGCTGGACAAGAACCTGGACTTCGCCGTCCGGGTCTCGCCCGCCCTGCCGGTCACCCTGCACACCGACGAGCAGCGGCTCCAGCAGGTGCTGCGCAACCTGATCTCCAACGCGGTGAAGTTCACCGACGCCGGAGCCGTCGACTTCTCGATCCGCCAGGCCGGCCGGGAGGTCCCGCAGCACGTGCGCGAGCGGCTGCTGGAGTCCGGCTCGATCCAGGGCCCGGACGACGAGCTGATCGCCTTCTCGGTCTCCGACACCGGCATCGGGATCCCCGACAACAAGCTGCGGGAGATCTTCGAGGCGTTCAAGCAGGCCGACGGCACCACCAGCCGCAAGTACGGCGGTACCGGCCTCGGCCTGTCCATCAGCCGGGAGATCGCCCGGCTGCTCGGCGGCGAGATCCACGCCGAGAGCGAGCTGGGCAAGGGCTCGACCTTCACGCTCTACCTGCCGCTGCGCACCGAGGCCCCGGAGCCCGTCGGCGACCCGCGCCAGGGCGCCCCGGGCAGCCTGGCGCCGCGGGCCTCGGTCGGGGTGACCCCGGTGGGCCTGCCGGTGCCGGTCGGCGAGAACCCGGCCGACCACTGGGCCCAGGAGGTCCGCGAACTGGCCGAGGAGCGCCGCCGCGGCGCGGTGGAGCGCCGGCGCAGCGCCGCCCTGGAGAGCGCCGCCGGGCCGCGGACGGTGGAGCCCGTACCGCCCCGCCCGGCCGGCGGCGGCCGCCGCTTCGACGGCCAGCAGGTGCTGATCGTGGACGACGACGTCCGCAACGTGTTCGCCCTCACCAGCGTGCTGGAGCAGCACGGCCTGACCGTCCTGTACGCGGAGAACGGCCGCGAGGGCATCGAGATGCTGGAGCAGCACGAGAGCGTGGCGCTGGTCCTGATGGACATCATGATGCCGGAGATGGACGGCTACGCGACCACCGAGGCGATCCGCCGGATGCCCCAGTTCGCCGGCCTGCCGATCATCGCGCTGACCGCCAAGGCGATGAAGGGCGACCGGGAGAAGTCGCTGCAGGCGGGCGCCACCGACCACATCACCAAGCCGGTGGAGACCGACCACCTGCTGTCGGTCATGCACGAGTGGTTGAGCGGCGACCGGGCGTGACCCGGGGGGAGGCGTGAACCCCGGCCCGGGCCCCGGGGTTCACGCCGGTCGGTCGGCCGGTTTGCTGGCGGTCGGGCCCGGGAACCCGGTAGGGTCACCGATCGTTGCGAACAGTGACCGGACGGCAACACGCTGGTGAGCGTGCGCCGGAGCACTGACTGCGCGCCGCCCCGGATCGGGTCACGACGGGGCGATGTGCCGGGCGAGGGGGTGCGGCTAGCATGACCGGGGTAGCGGTGGGCAGTACGCGGGTGCCTGCACCGGGCGGCAGGCAGGCGACAGGAGGGCGAGCCCTGATGCAGAAGGCCAAGATCCTCCTGGTCGACGACCGACCGGAGAACCTGCTGGCGCTGGAGGCGATCCTCTCGGCGCTGGACCAGACGCTGGTGCGCGCGGCCTCCGGTGAGGAGGCGCTGAAGGCGCTGCTCACCGACGACTTCGCGGTGATCCTGCTGGACGTGCAGATGCCGGGGATGGACGGCTTCGAGACGGCCGCCCACATCAAGCGCCGGGAGCGCACCCGGGACATCCCGATCATCTTCCTGACCGCGATCAACCACGGTCCGCACCACACCTTCCGCGGCTACGCGGCCGGCGCGGTGGACTACATCTCCAAGCCCTTCGACCCGTGGGTGCTGCGCGCCAAGGTCTCCGTCTTCGTCGACCTGTACGCGAAGAACTGCCAGCTGAAGGAGCAGGCGGCGCTGCTGCGCCTGCAACTGGAGGAGGGCGGCGGCGAGCAGGCCCTCGGCGGGGCGCTGCTGGGCGAGCTGTCCGCGCGGCTGGCGGCGGTCGAGGAGCAGGCGGAGGCGCTCGGCAAGCAGCTGGACGGGGGCGAGGACGCCGGGGTGGCCGCCACCGCCGCGCACCTGGAGCGCAAGCTCGCGGGGCTGCGCCGGGCCCTGGACGCGATGCGTCCGGGCAGTTCCTGACCCGCGGTCGGCGTTCACCCGTCCGGGTGGTCCGGTGTGCTGCGACCGGGTGAATCCCGGTCAGGGTGACGGTGTGTCTGCGACACGTCCGGGCGCCCGGGCTCGGGCACATGTGCACTGGTCGCCCGCCCCGGTAGGCTGCTGACCCATGGCCACTCGCACGCCCGGGAACGCAGCACGTAAGACGAGTCCGGGAGCGTCCAGGAAGGCCGCGGCGAAGGCCCCGGGCAAGCCGCCCGCGAAGAAGGCGGCGGCGAAGAAGGCGGCCCCCGCGAAGAAGGCCGCGGCCAAGCAGGCCCCGCCCCTGCCGAAGCCGTCCAGGTCGGTGCTGATGGGCACGCTCAACGCCCTGGGCAGCCCGATCGCCGCGATCTTCCGGGGCTTCGGCGACGGGGCCAAGAACCTGCACCCGGCCCACCGCAAGGACGGCGTGGGCCTGCTGCTGTTCGGGCTCGCGCTGGTGACCGCGGCCGGCACCTGGTTCAGCCCGCAGGGCTGGCTGGGCGAGGGGGCCACCGCCGTGGTCTCCGGGTTGTTCGGCCGGCTCGACGTGCTGGTGCCGTTCCTGCTGGCCGCGATGGCGATCCGGCTCTGGCGCCACCCGGAGCTGCCGGAGGCCAACGGCCGGATCATGATCGGGCTGAGCGCGCTGCTGGTCGGCGTCCTCGGCCTGGTCCACATCGGCTGCGGCGCGCCCATGATGGGCAGCGGCGCGTCCCGGATACGGGCGGCCGGCGGGATCATCGGCTGGGCCGTCTCCACCCCGATGATGGCCGCCGCCGGACCGGCGCTCGCCGTGCCGCTGCTCCTGCTGCTGGCCTTCTTCGGCCTGCTGGTGGTCACCGCCACCCCGATCAACCGGATCGGCGACCGGGTGCGCGGGGTCGGCATACGGCTCGGCGTGGTCGAGCCCGGGCCCGAGGACGAGCAGCTCTGGGGGCGCACGCCGGAGCGCGAGCTGTCCACCGACCCGCCGGAGGACGCCGACCCCGACGCGCTGCCGTTCACCGTGGACACCGGCAGTGACGACCCCTCGGACGAGGTGGCCGCCCGCCGGCGCCGCCGTCGGCGCAAGCAGACCGACGAGCCGGAGGACGCCGAGCGGATCTCCCTCGACAAGGAGCCGCTGGACCCGTACGCCACCCGCGACCTCGCCGCCGGCGCGGCCGCCGACCTGGACGGCGCGCTGGTCTACGGCGTGCCCGCCTCCTCCGCGGTGGCGGACATGATGCACCAGGTGCAGGACCGCACCGCCCCGCCGGAGGAGGCCGCCGTCCCGGCCGCCCGCAGCGGCGGGCCGGGCGCGCCCGAGGAGCACGGCGCGGCGCCGGTGCGGATGGAGCAGCTCCAGCTCGGCGAGGGCGTCACCTACGCGCTGCCCTCGCTCGACCTGCTGGAGCGCGGCGGCCCGGCCAAGGCCCGCAGCGCCCTCAACGACGAGGTGGTCGCCCAGCTCACCGGCACCTTCGCCGAGTTCAAGGTGGACGCCAAGGTCACCGGCTTCACCCGGGGCCCGACGGTCACCCGCTACGAGGTCGAGCTCGGCCCGGCCGTCAAGGTGGAGCGGATCACCGCGCTCGCCAAGAACATCGCGTACGCGGTGGCCAGCCCGGACGTGCGGATCATCAGCCCGATCCCGGGCAAGTCCGCGGTCGGCATCGAGATCCCCAACCGGGACCGCGAGATGGTCAACCTCGGCGACCTGCTGCGCTCGCGCACGGCCGCCGAGGACACGCACCCGATGGTCGTCGGCATGGGCAAGGACGTCGAGGGCCACACCGTGATGGCCAACCTCGCCAAGATGCCGCACATCCTGGTGGCCGGCGCGACCGGCGCCGGAAAGTCCTCCTGCATCAACTGCCTGATCACCTCGATCCTCGCCCGGGCCACCCCGGACGAGGTGCGGATGGTGCTGGTCGACCCCAAGCGGGTCGAGCTGACCGCGTACGAGGGCATCCCGCACCTGATCACGCCGATCATCACCAACCCCAAGAAGGCCGCCGAGGCCCTCCAGTGGGTGGTGCGCGAGATGGACATGCGCTACGACGACCTCGCGGCGTTCGGCTTCCGGCACGTGGACGACTTCAACGCCGCCGTGAAGGCCGGCAAGGTCACCCCGCCGCTCGGCAGCGAGCGCGAGCTGAGGCCGTACCCGTACCTGCTGGTGATCGTCGACGAGCTGGCCGACCTGATGATGGTCGCCCCGCGCGACGTCGAGGACTCGGTGGTCCGGATCACCCAGCTGGCCCGCGCGGCCGGCATCCACCTGGTGCTCGCCACCCAGCGGCCCTCGGTGGACGTGGTCACCGGCCTGATCAAGGCCAACGTGCCGTCCCGGCTGGCCTTCGCGACCTCCGCGATGGCCGACTCCCGGGTCATCCTGGACCAGCCCGGCGCGGAGAAGCTGATCGGCAAGGGCGACGCGCTCTTCCTGCCGATGGGCGCGAGCAAGCCGATCCGGATGCAGGGCGCGTTCGTCACCGAGGCGGAGATCGCCAGGGTGGTGGAGCACTGCAAGGACCAGCTGAGCGCCGTCTACCGGGACGACGTGATGGTCGGGGCCGGGCCGAAGAAGGAGATCGACGAGGAGATCGGCGACGACCTGGACCTGCTGGTCCAGGCGGCCGAGCTGGTGGTCTCCACCCAGTTCGGCTCGACCTCGATGCTCCAGCGCAAGCTCCGGGTCGGCTTCGCCAAGGCGGGCCGGCTGATGGACCTGATGGAGTCGCGCGGGATCGTCGGCCCGAGCGAGGGCTCCAAGGCCCGCGACGTGCTGGTGAAGCCGGAGGAGCTGGACGGGGTGCTGATCACCCTTCGGGGTTGACGGTCGGCCCCTGGGGCCGGCGGCCCGTGTCCTGACCGAGGTGTCACTCGTTCGGAGGAGGGTAGGCGCCGTGTGGGGAACCGAACGTCCGTACGCCGCGTCACACGGCGGAAAGCGACCGCCGGGCTCCCCCCGCACGGCTCCGCTGACGGTTCGTCAGCGCCGTGCCGGACCCCGGTCGGACCGGGCGCGCGCATTCGGCCCGTTCCGCTTGAGAAACGATCCGCCCGCGCCCCTAGACTGTTCCCCAGCAGGTGGCCATCCGCTCGAAAGGCGTGCCCCGTGACCATCGGCAAGTCCTCCGACCGCGAGAACGCCATGCCGTCCGTCGAGCCGACCGACGACGTGGTGCAGGCGGCCGATGCCCCGAGCATCGGCCGGGTGCTGTCCACCGCCCGGATCGACGCGGGGCTCACGGTGGACCAGGTGAGTACCGCCACCCGGGTGCGGGTGCCGATCGTCCATGCCATCGAGGAGGACGACTTCGCCCGCTGCGGCGGCGACTTCTACGCCCGAGGGAACATCCGGCTGATCGCCCGCGCGGTCGGCCTGGACGGCGAGGCGCTGGTCGCCCGGTACGACGCCGCGCACGGCGGCCCGCCCGCCGCCAGGCGCCCGGCGACCCAGCTGATCGACAGCGGCCCGATCAAGGTGCCCCGGCGCGGCCGGCCGAACTGGGCGGCCGCCATGGTCGCCGCGATCGTCGCCGTGGTCGCGCTGATCGGCTTCAACCTGGTCAGCGGCAAGGGCGGGCACGGCACCACCGGCTCGGCCAGCGCGCCGCTGCCCAGCGGCTCCGGGACCGGCTCGGTGGCCCCCGCCGCCACCCCCGCCGTCCAGCCGCCGGCGCCCGTGCCGAGCGCCGCCGCGATCGCCGCCGTCCCGGCCGACAAGGTCACCGTGAAGCTGGTCGCCGAGGGCACCAGCTGGGTCTCGGCGATGGACGGCAACGGCAAGTCGCTGTTCCAGAACAACATCGGCAACGGCCAGGACCAGACCTTCACCGACCCCAAGCAGATCAAGCTGGTGCTCGGCAACGGCGGGGCCGTGCACGCGTACGTCAACGGGAAGGACCTCGGCCTCCTGGGCAAGGACGGCCAGGTGGTGCACGTCACGTACACCCCCGGAGACCCGCAGGCGGGCTGACCACAGGGGCCGTCCGGCCCACTGATGATCAGCTGATCCGAGGCGCGCGGCCTCCGGGGCGAACGGCACCGGAGCCCGCGCGTTAATCTTGGGCCTATGCCTGAACGCCGTACTGTCGCCCTTGTCACGCTCGGATGCGCCCGCAACGAGGTGGACTCCGAGGAACTCGCCGGGCGACTGGAGGCCGACGGCTGGTCGCTGGTCGACGACGCCTCCGAAGCGGACGTCGCCGTGGTCAACACCTGCGGCTTCGTCGAGGCCGCCAAGAAGGACTCGGTGGACGCCCTGCTGGAGGCCAACGACCTCAAGGGGCACGGCCGCACCCAGGCCGTCGTCGCGGTCGGCTGCATGGCCGAGCGGTACGGCAAGGAGCTCGCCGACGCCCTCCCCGAGGCGGACGGCGTCCTCGGCTTCGACGACTACGCGGACATCTCCGACCGCCTCCAGACCATCCTCTCCGGCGGCCACCACGCCCCGCACCTCCCGCGCGACCGCCGCAAGCTGCTGCCGATCAGCCCCGCCGAGCGGCAGAGCGCCGCCGAGACCGTCGCCCTGCCCGGCCACGGCACCGAGGCCGCCGCCGAGCCCATCGCCGACCTGCCCGACGGCCTCGCCCCGGCCTCCGGCCCGCGCACCCTGCGCAAGCGGCTGGACGACAGCCCGGTCGCCTCCGTCAAGCTCGCCTCCGGCTGCGACCGGCGCTGCTCCTTCTGCGCCATCCCGGCCTTCCGCGGCTCCTTCATCTCCCGCCGCCCCTCCGACGTGCTCAACGAGGCCCAGTGGCTGGCCGGGCAGGGCGTGCGCGAGATCGTCCTGGTGAGCGAGAACAACACCTCGTACGGCAAGGACCTCGGCGACATCCGGCTGCTGGAGACGCTGCTCGGCGAGATCTCCGCGATCGAGGGCGTCGAGCGGGTCCGGGTCTCCTACCTCCAGCCGGCCGAGATGCGCCCGGGCCTGGTCGACTCGATGACCGGCACCGCCGACGTGGTGCCCTACTTCGACCTGTCCTTCCAGCACTCGGCGCCCGCCGTGCTGCGCCGGATGCGCCGCTTCGGCTCCACCGACCAGTTCCTGGAGCTGCTGGGCACCATCCGCGGCAAGGCCCCGCAGGCCGGCGCCCGGTCCAACTTCATCGTCGGCTTCCCCGGTGAGACCGAGGAGGACTTCGCCGAGCTGGAGCGCTTCGTCACCCACGCCGGGCTGGACGCGATCGGCGTCTTCGGCTACTCGGACGAGGACGGCACCGAGGCCGCGACCTACGACGGCAAGCTCGCCGACGACGTGATCGCCGACCGGGTGGACCGGCTGAGCCGGCTGGCCGAGGAGATGACCGCCCAGCGGGCCGAGCAGCGGATCGGCACCGAGGTCGAGGTGCTGATCGAGTCGATCGAGGACGGCGTGGTCGAGGGCCGCTCCGCCCACCAGGCGCCGGAGACCGACGGCCTGACCACGCTGGAGGGCGTCGAGGCCCCCGCGGTCGGCCAGTTCTGGCGGGCCACGGTGGTCGCCAGCGAGGGCGTCGACCTGATCGCCGAGGCGCTGGAGCAGGTGCGACTGCCCCGGACGTCGGGGGCCGAGGCCTCGGGAGCCGGGGAATGACCAAGGGGCCCGGCGCCCCGGCCGCGGCCCACCCGGGCAGACCGGTGGCCGCGGCGCCGTCGACCCCGGGGATCTGGAACATCGCCAACGTGCTCACGATGGTCCGGGTGCTGCTGGTGCCGGTCTTCGTGGCGCTGCTGTTCGCCGGCGGCGGGCACGACCCCAAGTGGCGCTCGGTCGCCTGGGCCTCGTTCGCGATCGCGATGATCACCGACCTGTTCGACGGTGAACTGGCCCGGCGCAAGGGCCTGGTCACCGACTTCGGGAAGATCGCCGACCCGATCGCCGACAAGGCGATCATGGGCTCGGCGCTGATCGGCCTCTCGCTGCTCGGCGACCTGCCCTGGTGGGTCACCGCGGTGATCCTGGCCCGCGAGCTCGGCATCACCCTGATGCGGTTCTGGGTGATCCGCTACGGGGTCATCCCGGCCAGCCGCGGCGGCAAGCTCAAGACGCTGACCCAGGGCACCGCGGTCGGCATGTACGTACTGGACCTGACCGGCTGGCTGGCCACCGGGCGGGCGGTCCTGATGGGGCTGGCGGTGCTGCTGACCGTCGGCACCGCGCTGGACTACATCGGGCAGGCGCTGCGCCTGCGCCGCGAGGGACGGACCGCGGCGCGGGCCGGCCGCTGAGCGACGGGGGAACCGGGTGTCGGAGCGGGACGTGGCGGAGCACGGCGCGGCGGCGCGGGGCGTGCCGGTGCGGGACGCGGTGGCGCGGGACTTCGCACTGGCCGAGCGGGCGCACGCCGCGCTGCGGGCCGAGGGCGGCACGCTCGCCGTCGCCGAGTCGCTGACCGGGGGGCTGCTGGCCGCCGCGCTGGTGGACGTCCCCGGGGCGTCCGCGACCTTCCGGGGCTCGGTCACCGCGTACGCGACCGAGCTGAAGGCCTCGGTGCTCGGGGTGGACGAGGGCCTGCTGGACGTGTACGGGCCGGTCCACCCGGTGGTGGCCCGACAGATGGCCGAGGGCGTGCGCGCACTGCTGGGGGCCACGTACGGGCTCGCGACGACCGGGGTGGCCGGGCCGGACCCCCAGGACGGGCAGCCGGTGGGCACCGTACACCTGGCCGTCGCCGGCCCGGGGGGAACTCTGGTCAGTTCTCCCCTGCTGTCGGGCGGTCGTGCCACAATCCGTCACGAAGCGGTGACCGCCGCGCTGGAGCTGCTGGTCGGTCGGTTCGCACGGTAGGCCGGTTCGTACGGCCGGCCGGTTTCGCGCGACCGGGGCCCGTGGGGAGGGCCTCCACCGACCGGGATCGCCGGGCGGGCGCGCGGGTATGGGACAGCGGGAGGATCGTGTTACATCCAACACCCTGGTTGGGCAGAAACCAGGTGGCGAACGAGTTGCGTGACGGTGGCCGGGTGGGTCGCTACGGGTACCACGAGGGGCCCGCGAACCCGGGTGCGACACCGGAACAAGGAGGGGGACGGCCTTGCAGCCCAGAGTGAACACGACCAGGGTCCCCGCACGCGAAGCGGGCAAGGCGGTACGGTGGGGTCGTGACATCTCGATCCGCAGTCCGAGGAGGGAGGCACCGATGATCCTGCTTCGTCGCCTACTGGGCGATGTACTGCGTCGGCAGCGCCAGCGCCAGGGCCGCACACTCCGCGAGGTGTCGGCGGCAGCCAGGGTTTCGCTCGGATACCTCTCCGAGGTCGAGCGGGGACAGAAGGAGGCCTCCTCGGAGCTGCTCTCCGCCATCTGCGACGCACTCGACGTCCGGATGTCCGAGGTCATGCGCGAGGTCAGCGACGAACTGTCGCTCGCTGAACTTGCGGCGATGGCCACCCTCTCCGAAGGTGATCTGCTGAGGCCGGTACTCGAACCGGTTCCGCTGCCCGCCCCCGGCACCGACCGGGCGAACATGTCGCCCAAGGCCGCCGCGATGGACGTGGTCGCCGCCTGATCCCGGCCTCGACTCCCGGGCGCCCCTGCCCGGAGCGAGCGAAGGGAGGGCGGTCGTGCGAACAGACGCGCAGACGCGCCCGATGGCCCGAATACGGGCCCGGGCGCGGCTGTTCCTCCGGGTACGGCGTCCGGTGCGGTGGGTGCTGGCGGCCTCGGCGGCCGGGCTCGCCTGGTGGCTCCTGGTGGTCCGGGGACAGCTGACCGACGGTGCGGCGCTGGGGCTGCTCGTGGCCGGCGGCTGGGGACTCGGTCTCATTCCGGTCCACGCAGACTGGAACGCGACCGGACCGGCCCGGCGCCCGCGCGCGGAGCCGGTAGGACCGGTGGAGGTACAGCCACCGCCGATCGGGTGATGGACGTGGCCGGAGGCCGCGGGGTCGACGACCCCGCGGCCTCCGGTGTCTTCCGGCCCTGGTTCCGTGGCCGTGGATCAGGGGCGCAGGCGCAGGCCGCGCGGGGTGGCGTGGAAGCCCGCCTCCTCCAGCGCGCGGCCCAGGGCCGAGCCCAGGGCGGGCTCGCCGTTGGCCCGTTCGACCGTGACGCTGCCGAGCGCGCCCTCCCGGACGGCGGCCGCGAGCGCCCCGGCCGCCAGCGCCCGGGTGGCCTCGTCCTCCGGCCAGGCCAGCAGGGACTTGCCGCCGCGCTCGACGTACAGCGCCGGCTCGCCGTCCACCAGGACCACCAGGGCGCCCGCCTTGCGGCCCGGGCGGTGGGCGGTGGGCTCCTTGCCGTCGGGGGCCGCGGGCGGGTCGGGCCAGGGCAGGGCCGCGCCGTAGGCGTTGGCCGGATCGGCGGCGGCCAGCACCAGCGTCTGCGGCGGCTCGCCCGCCCGGGCGGCCGGCCACTCGGCCGCCCTGGCCCGCTCCAACCGGCCGTTCACCGAGCGCAGCCGGTCGGCCGCGCCCTCCATGGCGAACTGGGCGCCGCCCAGGCCCTCGACGAAGTAGCCCCGGCGGGCCCGGCCGCGCTCCTCCATCGCGGCGAGCACCCGGTAGACCCCGGCGAAGCCGCCGGGCACCCGTTCGGCCGCCACCGCGCCCCGGGTGAGCAGGCCGTGGCGGTCCAGCAGGTTCTGTGCCTGGGTGGTGGCCCGGACCGTCGGGTCGGCGGCGA
Source organism: Kitasatospora sp. NPDC001261 (assembly GCF_042896795.1). Lineage (NCBI taxonomy): Bacteria > Bacillati > Actinomycetota > Actinomycetes > Kitasatosporales > Streptomycetaceae > Kitasatospora > Kitasatospora sp. NPDC001261. Next base: position 130,720 of record NZ_JBIAXP010000028.1, on the reverse strand, counting down.
AGGCGGGCAGCAGCGACCAGCGGCCGGCCACCGTCGGCGGGCCGCTGCGCAGGGCGCCGCCGACCCGGCCGAGGGCGCGGCCGGCACCGCCGTAGCGGCCGCGCGGGGTGGACCGGGGCGCGCGGTGGGCGGTGGCGCCCGCCGTCCGGCCGGAGCCGAGCAGGGCGCGCAGCGGGGCGAGGGTGTCGTTGGTGACGAAACCGGCCCAGACCAGGTCCCAGAGCGCCTCGACGACCTCCGGCTCGGCGGTCTCCTCCGGGAGCTGCTGGACGAGTTGGCGGAAGAACAGGCCGTAGCCGCCGGCCAGCGCGGACAGCAGCGCGCTGTGCACCGGGGTGAGCGCGGGCGGGACGGGCTCGGGGCGCAGCAGGTGGGCGTTCTCGGTGAGGTGCAGGCTGAGCCAGCCGTCCTTGCCGGGCAGGGCGCCGGCCCCGCACCAGCCGATCTCGCCGGCCGCCATCAGCTCGTCCAGCAGGCCGGGGGAGTAGTCGGTGAGCCGGGCCGGGAGGATCAGCTTCTCCAGCGCGGAGGCGGGCAGGGCGGTGCCCTGGAGCTGCTCGACCACCCGCAGCAGGCCGTCCGGGCCGCGCAGCCGGTGGCCGGCCAGGTGCTGCCACTGCGGCAGGAAGGCGGCCAGGGCGCGCGGCGGGACCGGCTCGACCTCGTGGCGCAGGGCGGCGAGCGAGCGGCGGCGCAGCCGGCGCAGCACCTCGGCGTCGCACCACTCGTGGGCGGTGTGCCACTCGGGGTCGGTCTGGCTCCCGGCGGGCCTGAAGTGGCCCTGGACCAGGCGGCCGGCGGCGGTCAGGCGGTGCAGGGTGCCGGTGACCACGGCGGTGCCGAGGCCGTAGCGGGCGGCGGCCTCGGCGGCGGTGAACGGGCCGTGGGTGCGGGCGTGGCGGGCGATCAGATCGCCCAGCGGGTCCTTGACCGGCTCGGTGAAGGCCTCCGGGACGCCGACCGGCAGCGGGGTGCCCAGCGCGTCTCGCAGCCGTCCGGCGTCCTCGATCGCGGCCCAGCGGCGCTCTCCGGCGATCCGGACCTGGATCACCCGGCGGGCGGCCTCCAGCTCCAGGGCCCAGAGCGGCTCGGCGCCGCGGACGGTCAACTCGGCCTCGGAGAGCGGGCCGAGCAGGCGCAGGGCGTCGGCGACGCCCTCGGCGTCCTTGATCCGGCGCTCGGGGACGAGGCGTTGGAGCTCGGCCTCCAGTTCGGCGAGCACCCGCGGGTCGAGCAGCTCGCTCAGCTCGGCCTGGCCGAGGAGTTCGGACAGCAGCCGGGAGTCGAGCGAGAGGGCGGCGGCGCGGCGCTCGGCGAGCGGGGAGTCGCCCTCGTAGAGGAACTGGGCGACGTAGCCGAACAGCAGCGAGCGGGCGAAGGGCGAGGGCTCGGGGGTGGTGACCTCGACCAGGCGGACGGCGCGCGACTCCAGATCGCCCATCAGCTCGACCAGGCCGGGGACGTCGAAGACGTCCTGCAGGCACTCCCGGACGGCCTCCAGGACGATCGGGAACGAGCCGTACTCGGAGGCGACTTCGAGCAGTTGGGCGGCGCGCTGGCGCTGCTGCCAGAGCGGGGTGCGGCGGCCGGGGCTGCGGCGGGGGAGCAGCAGGGCGCGGCCGGCGCACTCCCGGAAGCGGGAGGCGAACAGGGCGGAGCCGCCGACCTGGTCGGTGACCAGCTGCTCGATCTCGCTTGGGTCGAACAGGGTGGCGTCGGCGCCGACCGGGGCCTCGTCCTGGCCGGACCGGGCCGAGGGGCTGCTGAAGTCGAAGTCGAGGCTCAGCAGGTCGGCGTCGGGCAGGCGCAGCACGATGCCGTCGTCGGCGTGCATGACCTGCGGGTCCAGGCCGTGCTGCTCGCGCAGCCGGGCGCCGAGGGCGAGCGCCCAGGGGGCGTGGACCTGGGCGCCGAAGGGGGAGTGGACGACGATCCGCCAGTCGCCGAGCTCGTCCCGGAAGCGCTCGACCACGATGGTGCGGTCGTCGGGGAGGTGGCCGCAGGCGGCGCGCTGCTCGGCCAGGTAGTCCAGCAGGTTGGCGGCCGCCCAGTCGTCCAGGCCGGCCCGCTTGAGGCGCTCGGTGGCGGCCTCGGGCGGCAGGGCGCCCAGTTCGCGGGTGAAGGCGCCGAGGGCGCGGCCGAGTTCGAGCGGGCGGCCGAGCGTGTCGCCCTTCCAGAACGGGAGCCGGCCGGGGACGCCGGGGGCGGGGGTGACCAGCACTTTGTCGTGGGTGATCTCCTCGATCCGCCAGGAGGTGGTGCCGAGGGTGAACACGTCGCCGACGCGGGACTCGTAGACCATCTCCTCGTCGAGCTCGCCCACCCGTCGCCCACCACCACCCTTCTTCTCGGGGTCCGAGCCCGCGATGAAGACGCCGAACAGGCCGCGGTCGGGGATGGTGCCGCCGGAGGTGACGGCCAGCCGCTGGGCGCCGGGGCGGCCGGTCACGGTGCCGGCCACCCGGTCCCACACCAGGCGGGGGCGCAGCTCGGCGAAGGCGTCCGAGGGGTAGCGGCCGGCCAGCATGTCGAGCACGGCGTCGAAGGCGGACTGCGGGAGGGTCGCGAAGGGCGCGGCGCGGCGGACCACGGCGAGCAGGTCGTCCACCGGCCAGGTGTCCAGGGCCGTCATCGCGACCAGCTGCTGGGCGAGCACGTCCAGCGGGTTGCGCGGGATGCGCAGCGCCTCGATCCGGCCGGCCCGCATCCGCTCGGTGACCACGGCGGACTGGACGAGGTCCCCCCGGTACTTGGGGAAGAAGACGCCGGTGGAGACGGCGCCGACCTGGTGGCCGGCCCGGCCGACCCGCTGCAGGCCGGAGGCGACCGAGGGCGGGGACTCGACCTGGACGACCAGTTCGACGGCGCCCATGTCGATGCCCAGCTCCAGGCTGGAGGTGGCGACCACGGCGGGCAGCCGGCCGGCCTTCAACTCCTCCTCGACGAGCGACCGTTGCTCCTTGGAGACGGAGCCGTGGTGGGCCCGGGCGATGACCGGGGGCGCGCCCTTGGCCGCGCCCGAGCCGCCCATCAGCTCGGCCGGGGAGTGCGCCTCGGGGACGGCGGTGCCGGTGGCGCGCTCGTAGGCGATCTCGTTCAGCCGGTTGCACAGCCGCTCGGCCAGCCGGCGGGAGTTGGCGAAGACGATGGTCGAGCGGTGCGCCTCGACCAGGTCGACGATCCGCTCCTCGACGTGCGGCCAGATCGAGGCCTGCCGCTGCGGGTCGGTGCCGGCGGCGCCGCCGGTGGCCGGGGCGGCGGGCAGGTCGTCCAGGTCGGGGACCGGGACGACCACCGAGAGGTCGAACTCCTTGGCAGTGGCGGGCTGGACCACGGCGGCGCCGCGCCGCGGGCTCAGGAAGCGGGCCACCTCCTCGACCGGGCGGACCGTCGCGGACAGGCCGATCCGGCGGGCCGGGCGGTCCAGCAGTTCGTCCAGCCGTTCCAGGCTGAGCGCGAGGTGCGCGCCGCGCTTGGTGCCGGCGACCGCGTGCACCTCGTCCAGGATCACCGTGTCCACGCCGCGCAGGGCCTCCCGGGAGGCGGAGGTGAGCAGCAGGAACAGCGACTCGGGGGTGGTGATCAGGATGTCCGGCGGGTGGGTCGCGAAGCGGCGGCGGTCGGCGGCCGGGGTGTCGCCGGAGCGGATGGCGACCTGGACCTCGGGCTCGGGCAGGCCGAGTCGGACGGCGGCCTGGCGCAGGCCGGCCAGGGGGGCGCGCAGGTTCCGTTCGACGTCCACCGCGAGGGCCTTGAGCGGTGAGACGTAGAGGACCCGGCAGCGGTGCCTCGGCTCGGCGGGGGGAGGGGTGGTGCTGAGCCGGTCGAGGGCGGAGAGGAAGGCGGCCAGCGTCTTGCCGGAGCCGGTGGGGGCGACCACCAGGACGTCCGTCTCCCGCTGGATGGCCTGCCAGGCCTCGGCCTGCGCGGCGGTGGGGGCGGAGAAGGCACCGGTGAACCAGGCCCGGGTGGCCGGGGCGAAGCCGGCCAGGGGGTCGTCGGCGGACGGGGTCGGGTGCTGGGGCGCCATGCCCCCATGGTGCCGGGTGGGACCGACAAGCGGGGGCGGGCAGGAGGTTCGGAGGAGGGGTGCAAGCCGGGGAGCAGAAACCACAATCCGCTCATATGGTGAGGAATCGGATGGGTGATCCACCCGTGACCCACCGGACCGACGAGCGGAGACCGTGCGATGGCGCAGGCGCACCCGTCGGGCGGGCCCGCCCGACGCCGTCGGGTCCGCGGGCCCGCCCGGGCGCTGCTTGCGATGCTGCTGATGGCGCTCGTGGTGGGCGGCGCCGTCCCGTCCGTGTCCGGGGCGGGGCGGGCGTACCTCAGCTATCTGGTGCTGGCCGAGGGCGAGGACGCCGCCGGCGCCGCCCGGGCCGGGGCGGAGAGCCGGGCGGCGGGCGGGCAGGTGGTCCAGGAGTACCCGCAGATCGGGGCCGTGCTGGTGTACGCGACCGGCCCGTTCGCCGACCGGGTGCGGGGCCGGCCCGGGATCGCCGCCGTCGGGGCGACCAGGACCGCGCCGGTGGTCGCGCCGCCGCGGGCGGTGACGGGGGCGGGGGACTTCACGGCGGGGGCCGGGACCGGTGGCCGGGCGGGCGGCGACCGGATGGACGGGGGGACCGTCACGGTGCCCGATCCGGGGGAGGCGGGCGCCTGGAACCTCGCCATGCTCGGCGGTGCCGCCCGCGGGGCGGCGGACGCCTCGGCGGTCTCCGGCGGTGCCGCACCGAGCGCCGACGCGCTGCGCGGGGTGCTGGTCGCGGTGCTGGACTCCGGGGTCGACGACACCCACCCGGACCTGCGGGCCGCCGTCGACCCGAAGGCCTCCGCCTCCTGCGCGGACGGCCGGCCCGACGCCCGCACCGGCGCCTGGCGGCCCGACCCCGGGGTGGTCGAGAGCGGCCACGGCACGCACGTCGCCGGGATCGTCGGCGCCACCCGGGACGGCCACGGCGTCACCGGGGTGGCGCCCGGGGTGCGGATCGCCGCCGTCCGGCTGCTCGGGCCGCTCGGGCAGTACTACGCGGAGAACATCGTCTGCGGCATGCTCTGGGCCGCCGACCACGGGGCCAAGGCGGTCAACAACAGCTACTTCGCCGACCCGTGGAAGTACAACTGCCCCGGGGACGCGGACCAGGCCGCGCTGATCGCGGCCGTCGGGCGGGCCGCCGGGTACGCCCGCCGGGCGGGGGCGGTGGTGGTCGCCTCGGCGGGCAACGACGGGCAGGACCTCGGCGCCTCGCGGACCGACGAGCGGAGCCCCAACGACCGGGTCTCGGGGCCGGCGCCCCTGCGTCACCTGGGAACGGAGTGCGTACGGCTGCCCGGTGAGCTGCCCGGGGTGGTCACCGTCACGGCGGTGAACCGGGACGGGCACCCGGCGGCCTACTCCAACTACGGGCGCGGACGGGTCTCGCTGGCCGCGCCCGGCGGCGACCCGGACGGCGGGCCGCAGGGGGCGGTCGTCTCCGACTGGCCGGACGGGCGGTACGCGGCGCTGGCGGGGACCTCGATGGCGGCCGCGCACGTGACCGGGGCGGTGGCGGTGGCGGCGGCCCTGCACCCGGAGCTGGCGGCGGACGGGTTGGCCGCGCTGCTGGCCGGGGCGGCGGCGCCGGGGTGCCCCCCGGGGCTCCTGGGCTGCGGGGAACGGCAGTACTTCGGGGCGGGGCTGCTGGTGCTGCCCCGGTGACGGGGGCGCGGGCCGCGCCCCGCGCGCCCGTCGGGTGGTGGGGCGGGGAAAAGCAGGTGACGGGGCGGTGGGACGGGGGTGAGGATCGGGGCATGGGTGATTCGGGTGCGGCCGTGTTCCTGACGACCGAGCGGCTGGTGCTGCGGCGCTTCACGACGGCGGACGTGGACCGGCTCGTGGAGCTGGACGGGGACCCTGCGGTGATGCGCTTCCTCACCGGGGGGAAGCCGAGTCCGCGGGAGTGGGTCGAGGGGGAGCTGCTGCCGCGCTACCTGGAGCACTACCGGCGCTACGGCGACCTCGGCTGGTGGGCGGCCGAGGAGCGGGCGGGCGGGGCGTTCCTGGGGTGGTTCGAGTTCCGACCGACGCGGGAGGGGGAGCGCGGGGAGGTCGAGCTCGGGTACCGCTTGCGGCAGGCCGCGTGGGGGTGCGGCTACGCGACGGAGGGGGCGCGGGCGCTGGTCCGGCTCGGGTTCGCGGAGCTGGGGGTGGAGCGGGTGGTGGCGTACACCATGGCGGTGAACGCGGGCTCGCGGCGGGTGATGGAGAAGAGCGGGCTGTCGTACGTCCGCACGTTCCACGAGGACTACCCGGAGATGATCCCGGGCAGCGAGCACGGCGAGGTCGAGTACGCGCTGACGGCCGGGGAGTGGCGGGCCCGGTCCGGGATACTTGGGGCATGAGGCTGACGGAGTTCTGGCGACGGATGTACGCGCACTTCGGGGAGGCGTACGCGGAGTCGTTCGCGACCGACCACGTGATGAGCGAGCTGGGCGGGCGGACGGTGCGGCAGGCGCTGGAGGCGGGCTGGGAGGCCAAGGAGGTCTGGCGGGTGGTCTGCGACACCCAGGGCGTCTCCGGGGTGCTGCGCTGACTGCCGGCCCCCCGGGGGCATGGGACAGACTGTTCGGGTGACAAATAGCGCGGAACAGAAGAATTCGGACCGGGACGCCGAGGGCGCTCCGGCGGGTGGGGGCCTGTGGGGCGGCGGGATGCCGCGCTGGCTGCCGCGGGCGATGGTGCTGTTCCTGGTGCTGGTGGGGGCCTTCCAGTTCGCGGACTGGGCGTTCCGGCAGCTGATCGACCTGTTCGTGATGCTGCTGGTGTCGTTCTTCCTGTCGCTGGCGTTGGAGCCGGCCGTGGACCGGATGGCCGCGCGGGGGGTGCGCCGGGGGGTCGGGACCTTCCTGGTGTTCGTGGCGGTCGGGATCGCGGTGGTGGGCTTCCTCGCCGCGCTCGGCACCCTGCTGGTCGACCAGGTGGCGAAGCTCGCGGGGGACCTGCCGCACCTGGTCGACAACCTGATCGACTGGATCAACCGGACCTTCCACCAGGACCTCTCGCTGGGCGAGTTGCAGAATCGATTGCTCAAGGATTCCGGCACCATCGAGACCTACGTCCAGCAGGCCGCCGACAACGCCTGGGGCGTCTCGTCCACCGTGATCGGCGGGCTCTTCAAGGCCTTCACGGTCGGGCTGTTCACCTTCTACTTCACCGCCGAGGGCCCGCGGGTGCGCCGGACGGTCTGTTCGATGCTGCCGCCCGCCAAGCAGGCCGAGGTGCTGCGGGCCTGGGAGATCGCGCTCGCCAAGACCGGCGGCTACCTGTACTCCCGGGCGCTGCTCGCGGTGGTGTCGGCCGCCGGGCACTGGGTGATGTTCGAACTGCTCGGCCTGCCGTACGCGGCGGCGCTGGCAGTCTGGGTCGGCGTCATGTCGCAGTTCGTGCCGACCCTCGGGACCTACCTGGCCGGGACGCTGCCGGTGCTGGTGGCGCTGACGGTGAAGCCCGTGGACGCGCTCTGGGTGCTGGTCTTCGTCGTGGTGTACCAGCAGATCGAGAACTACCTGCTGCAGCCGAGGATCACCGCGCGGACGGTGGACGTGCACCCGGCGGTGGCCTTCGGCTCGGTGATCGCGGGCGCGGCGCTGCTCGGCGCGGTCGGCGCGGTGATCGCGATCCCGGCGGCGGCGACGCTCCAGGGCTTCGTGGGGACGTACGTGCGGCGGTACGAGGTGGCCACCGACCCGCGGATCGACCGGGGCGAGCAGCGGCGGGCCCGGCGGGAGCTGCGCCGGGAGGCGGCCCGGCGGCTGCGCCGGATGGTCGGCGGGGACGGGGCGAGGCGCGGGGAGTGACCCGGGGCGCCGCCCCCGGGGTGTCCCCGGGGGCGGCGGGGCCCGGACGTGCGACGCTTGAATCGAACAGATGTTCTTTGTACTCTCCGGCGTGGAGTTTTCCACAGGCGGAGCCCGGCCGGGCCCGTTTGTCAGTGGGACGCGCTAGCGTCGAGGACGATGAAGCGCACAGCACAGAACCCGAGGGAAAAAGCCATGGCAGGTACGGATCGCGAGAAGGCCCTTGAGACCGCGCTCGCCCAGATCGAGCGGCAGTTCGGCAAGGGCTCGGTGATGCGCCTCGGCGAGAAGGCCAACGAGCCGGTCGAGGTGATCTCCACCGGGTCCACCGCCCTGGACGTCGCCCTCGGGGTCGGCGGCATCCCGCGTGGCCGCGTGGTCGAGATCTACGGCCCCGAGTCCTCCGGCAAGACCACCCTGACCCTGCACCTGGCCGCCAACGCCCAGAAGGCCGGCGGCACGGTCGCGTTCGTCGACGCGGAGCACGCGCTCGACCCGGAGTACGCCAAGAAGCTCGGCGTGGACACCGACGCCCTGCTGGTCAGCCAGCCGGACACCGGTGAGCAGGCGCTGGAGATCACCGACATGCTGATCCGCTCCGGCGCGATCGACCTGGTGATCATCGACTCGGTCGCGGCGCTCGTGCCGCGCGCCGAGATCGAGGGCGAGATGGGCGACTCGCACGTCGGTCTGCAGGCCCGGCTGATGAGCCAGGCGCTGCGCAAGATCGCCGGTGCGCTGAACCAGTCGAACACCACCGCGATCTTCATCAACCAGCTGCGCGAGAAGATCGGCGTGATGTTCGGTTCGCCGGAGACCACGACCGGTGGCCGGGCGCTGAAGTTCTACGCCTCGGTCCGCCTCGACATCCGCCGGATCGAGACCCTGAAGGACGGCACCGAGGCGGTCGGCAACCGCACCCGCGTCAAGGTGGTCAAGAACAAGGTCGCCGCGCCGTTCAAGCAGGCCGAGTTCGACATCCTCTACGGTGTGGGCATCAGCCGCGAGGGCGGCCTGATCGACATGGGCGTGGAGCACGGCTTCATCCGCAAGTCGGGCGCCTGGTACACCTACGAGGGCGACCAGCTCGGCCAGGGCAAGGAGAACGCCCGCAACTTCCTGCGGGACAACCCGCAGCTCGCCGACGAGATCGAGCGGAAGATCAAGGGCAAGCTCGGCATCGGCCCGAAGGTGGAGGAGCCGGCCGAGGAGAGTGCCGAGGCCGCCGCCGACGGCGCGGCCAAGCCGATCACCGCGACCGCCACCAAGACGGCCGCGGCGAAGAAGACGGCGGCGGCCAAGGCCTGAGCCGTTGACGCAGTACGACACGGTGGGCGGCGGCCCGGCGGGCCCGGAGGACGACGACTACGGGCCGCCGGACTGGTTCGCCGCGGTCGCGGAGGAGCCCGAGCCGGTGGCCGCGAAGCCCCGGGCCTCGCGCTCCCGGCGCGGCCGTCCGTCCACCGCGCAGTGGGCATCCGGCGCCGAGCCGGAGTTCGACCTGGCTCCGACCCGGGCGGTGCGCGGCGCGGCGCCCGGGCCGGAGCCGGCGGAAACCCCGGTCGAGGCGCTCGGCCTGGTCTCCGCCTCCGAGCTGCCCACCGGCCGCCGGCGGCGGCGCTCGGCCCTGGAGGCCGAGCAAACCGAAGCGGCCGGGCCCGCTTCGACACCGACGGCCGTGGAGAGCGGCCGCGGCGGCGGCGAGGCGGCCGGTCACGGGGGTGTGGCCGCCTCGGCCTCCCGTCGCGGCGGGCGCCGGGGCCGCTCCGCCACCGGGCTGCCCGGGGAGGAGGGCTCCGGCCGTACCTCCCGGAAGCAGGCCGAGGAGTCGGCCGACCCGGAGACCCGCGCCCGGGACATCTGCCTGCGGCTGCTGACCGGCGCCGCCAAGACCCGCAAGCAGCTCGCCGACGCCCTGCGCAAGCGGGAGATCCCGGAGGAGGCCGCCGACGCGGTGCTCACCCGGCTCGAAGAGGTCGGGCTGATCGACGACGCGGCCTTCGCCGCGGCCTGGGTGGAGTCCCGGCACGCCGTCCGGGGCCTGTCCCGGCGGGCGCTGGCCCAGGAGCTGCGCACCAAGGGCGTCGCCGCCGACCTGGTCGAGCAGGCCGTCGCCCAGCTCGACCACGACGACGAGACGGACGCGGCCAGGGCGCTGGTCGAGCGCAAGCTGCGGTCCACCCGAGGGCTGGACGCCCAGGTGCGCACCCGGCGGCTGGTCGGGATGCTGGCCCGGCGCGGCTACTCCGAAGGACTGGCGTTCCGGGTGGTGCGCAGCGCGCTGGAAGAGGAGTGGAGTGAACCGTCGGGTCGGGAGTAGTGGCAGTTCTGTAGGTGTCTTGGAGTGGACCAGGTCAACTCTTGACCCTCCCGTGACCCCCACCTAGCCTCGCCTTCAGTGCCCGGGGCGCCTCCGGACGGCGGCGCGCGCGGCGACGGGGGAGTGGGCGGGAATGGGGATCTCGGCGGGCACCGGCCCGGGCGGCTCACTGGTGCCGGTCGCCGGATCGGCCGCACTCCTGCTGCTGGTGGTCGTGGCCGCCGCCGGGCTGGCGATCAGGCGGCTCCGGGCGGCCCGGCGCGGTGCGCTGGCCGAGGCCGAGCAGGCCCGCCGGTGGGCCGAGGAGCAGTCCGCCCGGCAGTGGACCGAACTGGCCCGCCGCGAGGAGGACATGGCCGAGGAGCTGCGCAGGCTGCGCCGCCGGGAGGACGAACTGGCCGAGCGCTCCGCCGAGGTGGAGCAGTCCCGGGGCGAGGCCGAGGCGCTGGTCGCCCGGCGGGCGGCGGCGTTGGAGCGGGCCGCCGGGCTCTCCGCCGAGCAGGCCCGCGCCGAACTCCTGCGGGAGGCCGAGGACTCGGCCCGGCGGGAGGCCGCGGTCACCGTCCGGGAGATCGAGCGCGAGGCCCGGGAGGAGGGCGAGCGCCGGGCCCGGGACATCGTCGCCGGGGCGGTCCAGCGGCTGGCGACGGAGCAGACCGCGGAGAGCGCCGTCACCGTCCTGCGGCTGCCGAACGAGGACATGAAGGGCCGGATCATCGGCCGCGAGGGCCGCAACATCCGCGCCTTCGAGGCGGTCACCGGCGTGAACCTGATCGTCGACGACACCCCCGAGTCGGTGCAGCTGTCCTGCTTCGACCCGGTCCGCCGGGAGACCGCCCGGCTCACCCTGGAGCAGCTGGTCGAGGACGGCCGGATCCACCCGACCCGGATCGAGAGCCTGTACGAGCGCAGCCGCGAGGAGGTCGGGCAGAGCTGCATCCGGGCCGGCGAGGACGCCCTGCTGGAGGCCCGGGTCGACGGGGTGCACCCCGAACTCGTCCGCACCCTGGGCTCGTTGCGCTACCGGGCGTCGTACGGGCAGAACGTGCTCGGGCACCTGCTGGAGTCCGCGCACCTGGCCGGGATGATGGCCGCCGAGCTCGGGGTGGACCCGGAGCCGGTGCGGCGCGCGGCGCTGCTGCACGACATCGGCAAGGCGCTCACCCACGAGTCGGAGGGCAGCCACGCCGCGGTCGGCGCGGAGCTCGCCCGGCGGTACGGGGAGTCCGCCGAGGTGGTGCACGCGATCGCCGCCCACCACAACGAGGTCGATCCGCGCACCGTGACGGCCGTGCTGACCCAGGCCGCGGACGGTTGCTCGGGCGGCCGGCCGGGTGCGCGCAAGGAGTCGCTGGAGCTGTACGTCCGGCGGCTGGCACGGCTGGAGGAGATCGCGCGCTCGCACGAGGGCGTGGCCGAGGTGTTCGCGATGCAGGCGGGCCGCGAGGTGCGGGTGATGGTCCGTCCGGACGCGGTGGACGACCTCGGTGCGGAGCTGATCGCCCGTGAGGTCGCCCGCCAGGTCTCCACCGAGCTGACGTACCCGGGCCAGATCCGGGTGACGGTGGTCCGCGAGAGCCGGGCCACGGCGGTGGCCGGCTGAGACCGTGGCCCGCCGCGGCCCGGAGGCCTCAGCTCGGGGAGTCCACCTGCTGGGGCGAGGGCTGCTCGGCCGGGTCGGGGGCCGGGCCGAGCGTGGCCGGGCCGCCGCGGGCGCGGTCGGCGAGGGCGAGCAGGTCCTCGGCGACGGCCCCCTGGGTGGTGCCGACCAGGTGGCCGTCCGGGCGGATCAGCAGGACGGTGTGCGGCCCGGCGCCCGGGTAGTCCTCGGTGACCAGCACCTCGGCGGGGACGGGCAGCGCGGCGGCGACCTCGGCGAGGCGGGGCATCAGGCCGGCGCCGAGCCAGTGCTCGGAGGACCAGACGGCGGTGCCGGGGGCGACCAGCAGCAGCAGGAAGGTGGTGCCGAGCCGGGCGTGCAGGTGGTCGGGGGTGCCGTCGTCGGCGAGCACCGGCAGGTCCGGGACGAGCACGCCGGGGGCGGTGGCGGGCAGCAGCTCGCTGAGCGAGGTGGTGCCGCGCGCGCCGCGCTGCACCGGGACCCGGGCCGGGACGCCGGAGGGGGCCGCCGGGTAGGCGGGCGCGCCGCCGAACCGGCCGGTGCCGAGCTGGCCGTCGGCGAGCAGCGGGGCGTGCTTGCGGAAGCCGCCGACCAGCAGCGAGCGCCGGGTCTGCTGCCAGCCGCGCAGCGGGCGCAGCAGCGGCATGGACTGGTCGACCGCGCGCAGCCGGGCGCCGACCGCCCCGCGCCGCTCGGCCTCGTAGCCGTCCAGCAGGGAGCCGCCGGGCTGCGGGCCGCCGGAGTGGAGGTGCCAGGCGAGGGCGAGCCGCCAGGCGAGGTTGTCGGCGTCGCGCAGCCCGTCCGCGAGGTTCTGCATGCCGAGTGCGCCGTGCAAGTGGGCGGCGTCGCCGGCCAGGAAGCAGCGGCCGCTGCGGAAGCGGGCGGCGAGCCGCTGCTGGGCGGTGTGGTCGGCGGCGGCCAGCAGTTCGAAGCGGGGCAGTTCGCCGCACCAGCCGGTGAGGGTGGAGGTGACCCGGGTGAGCAGGGTGTCGCCGGTGACGATGCCGGGCCAGGTGGCGTGCGGGTCGACGGTCTCGGTGGCGGCGGGGCGGCCGGGGGGCAGCCGCCAGTCGAGCCGCCAGACGCCGTCCGGCAGCGGACGGGCGGAGGCCTCGCGGTCGCCCCGCCACGGGGGCTCGCGGTGCAGCCGGGCGCCGTCGAAGGGCAGGTCGACCCGGACGGTGGCGATGGCGTTGCGGTCGACCGCCGGGCGGCCGGGGAAGCGGATCTTCAGGAGCTTGCGGACGGTGGATCTGGCGCCGTCGCAGCCGACCAGGTGGCTGCCGCGCCACCAGGTGGTGGAGCCGTCCTGGGTGCCGGTGGTGCGGAGGCTGACGCCGTCCCGGTCCTGTTCGAGCTCGACGACCCGGTTGAGCGGGACCAGCCTGATCAGCGGGGTGCCGGTCAGGGCGTCGCGCAGCCCGCGCTGGAGGCGGTGCTGGGGCAGGTGGTAGGTGGGCGAGTCGGTGAGGTCGATCCGCAGCACCTCCTGGCGGCGGCGCCAGACGGCGAAGGAGTCCCACAGCGCGGAGTCCGAGACGGCCCGCGGGTAGCCGATCCGGGTCAGGAAGGCGGCGGTGTCGGCGCCGAGGACGAGGCTGCGCGGGCCTTCCGGGCAGAGGCCGGAGCCCTCGTCGAGGACGATGGTGGGGACCTCGTGCCGGGCCAGGGCGAGGGCCAGGGCCAGACCGACCGGTCCGGCCCCGACCACGATCACCGGGTCCATGAGGGAACCTCCGGGCACGAACCGGCCGATCGGCCGGCGTCAGTTACCGCTGCCGCATATGCCGCGTGGATGCTCCCGGGAGGTGTCACGAAGAGCAATGCAACAGTTCGCCTGCGTGTCCGTCAAGCAGAAGCTGAAGTGCGCCGGTTCGCGCCGCGACGGCCGCGTGCTTCGATCCAGCGTGCGAGCGCGGTCAACAGGAGGCACATCGCGATGTAGATCGGTCCGATCACCAGCACCACGGGGATGTAGGGGAAGCCCGCGGCGTTCATCGGCTGGCTGGCGATCTTCTTGCCGATGAACAGCAGCTCCTGGTAGGTGATGATCAGACCGAGCGAGGTGTCCTTGAGGGTGACGACCAGCTGGCCGATCATCGAGGGCAGCATCGAACGGACGGCCTGCGGCACCAGGATCGACGTCATCACCTGGGTCTTGCGCATGCCGAGCCCGTACGCCGCCTCGCCCTGGCCGCGCGGGACGGCGTTGACGCCGCTGCGGATGATCTCGGCCTGGACCGCCCCGTTGTAGAGGGTGAGGCCGAGCACCAGCGCCCACATCGACTCCTTGGCGAAGAAGGCGTAGTAGAGCCCGACGATCAGGATCAGCAGCGGCATCGCCCGGAAGAACTGGGTGAAGGCCGTGCAGAACCAGCGGACCGGCTTGTGGTCGGAGAGCTGACCGGCCGCCAGCAGCGCGCCCAGGGCGAGCGAGAAGACCGCCGCCAGCCCGAAGGCCTTCAGGGTGGCCAGCAGGCCGTCCAGGATCATCTGCTGGACGAAGTTGTACTGGAACGGGTCCCACAGGTCGGGGTCGAACTGGCCGTTGTCGTTCAGCGCGGTGAAGACGTACCAGAGGAGACCGGCGATGCCGAGCACCGAGAGGACGCCGAACGCGCGGTACCGGGTGCGGGCCTTCGGGCCGGGGGCGTCGTAGAGGACGCTGGCCGAAGCCTGGCGGTTCAGAACACTCATCGGGCCACCGCCAGTCGGGATTCCAGGAAGCGGAAGAACGTGGCGATCGTCGCGCTGATCAGCAGGTAGGCGCAGGCCACCCAGAAGAAGATGGCGAAGATCGAGAAGCCGCGCTCGGAGAAGGTCTGCTGGGCGCTGTACAGCTCGGAGACGCTGAACGCGCCGGCGATCGCCGAGTTCCTGGGCAGGGCGATGAACACGCTGCTCATCGGGCCCAGGACGGTCCGGGCGGCCTGCGGCAGGACGACCAGGGTGAGGGTCTGGCCGAAGGACATGCCCAGGCTGCGGGCGGCCTCCGCCTGGCCGAGCGGCACGGTGTTGATGCCGGAGCGGATCACCTCGCAGACGAACGAGGCGGTGTACCCGCCGAGCGCCAGCACCGCGAACACCAGGTGGCTGAAGTGCACGCCCAGCGGCGGCAGGCCGAAGGTGACGGCGAAGAACAGCAGGGTCAGCGGGGTGTTGCGGAAGAGCGTGACCCAGGCGGTGCCGAAGGCGCGCAGGACCGGCACCGGGGAGACCCGGAAGGCCGCCAGCAGGGTGCCCAGCAGCAGGGCGAGCAGAGCGCTGAGCGCGCTCACCTCGATCGTCTGTAGGAAGCCGTCGCGGAACAACGCGAAGTTGTCGTCCTCGAACAGGAACCCCATCCGGCGGCCCTCCTCTCAGTTCATGGTCGGGAAGTCGACGTACGGCGGGCGGATCAGTAGCGCTCAAGGGCCGGGACGTCCGGCGCGGCGGAGCCGGAGGCACCCAGGGTCGCGTCGTAGGCCTTCTTCCAGTCGCCGTTGTCCTCGTGGGCCTTGAGGGCGTCGCTGATGGCGTCGCGCAGCGCCTTGTCGTCCTTGTTGAGGCCGACGCCGTAGTTCTCCTTGGTGAACGGCTTGCCGACCACCTTGAGCTTGGGGGCGTACTTGGAGGCGTAGCCCTTGAGGATCGCGTCGTCGGTGGTGACCGCGTCGACCTCGCCGGACATCAGCTTCTCGACGCAGGCCGAGTAGGTGTCGAACTGCGTGACCTTCGGGTTGTACTGCTGGATGTTCTTGATCGAGGTCGAGCCGGTGGCGGTGCAGACGTTCTTGCCGCCGGTGCTCTCCGCGCCGGTGATCGTGGTGTTGTCGGCCTTCACCAGCAGGTCCTGGCCGGCGATGTAGTACGGGCCGGCGAAGGAGACGCTCTTCTTGCGCTCGTCGTTGATGCTGTAGGTGCCGACGTAGAAGTCGATCTGGCCCTTGGCGATGGCCGGCTCGCGCTGCGAGGAGACCAGGGTCTGCCACTTGATCTGCTGCGGGGTGAAGCCGAGGTCGGCGGCGATCATCTTGGCGATCTCGATGTCGAAGCCGCTGCGGTCGCCGCTGGCGACGTCCTCCCAGCCGAGGTTCGGTTGGTCGGCCTTGGCGCCGATGA
Organism: Kitasatospora sp. NPDC001261; assembly: GCF_042896795.1. Taxonomy (NCBI): domain Bacteria; kingdom Bacillati; phylum Actinomycetota; class Actinomycetes; order Kitasatosporales; family Streptomycetaceae; genus Kitasatospora; species Kitasatospora sp. NPDC001261. The sequence continues at coordinate 114,839 of NZ_JBIAXP010000028.1, read as the reverse complement.
TCAGCTGGCCGCGCTTCCTGGCCTCGGCGAGGACCGCGGAGTCGACCTTGACGTCGGTCTTGACCGTGTAGGTCGGCAGCGCCGGGGCGGCGCTGCCGCCGCTGCTCGCGGCGGTGGTGCCGGGGGTGCCGTCCTTGCCGCAGGCGGCGGTGGCGGTGAGCGCGACGGCACAGAGCGCGACGGCGAGGGTGCGGGACGTCCTCATGAGGGTTCTCCTGGGGGTGGGCCGCGGTGTCAACCGGGCTCTGGCGTCTGGAAGGCGTTGCACGGCGGGACCGGCCGGCACCGGTGACGATGCCGGGGGGCGGCCCCGCTGGTCTCGAAGCGTCAGTGGTGGAGGATCTTCGAGAGGAAGTCCTTGGCGCGGTCGGAGCGCGGTGCGGTGAAGAAGGCGTCCGGGGTGTTCTGCTCGACGATCTTCCCGTCGGCCATGAACAGCACCCGGTTGGCGGCGGAGCGCGCGAAGCCCATCTCGTGGGTGACCACGACCATCGTCATGCCGTCCGCGGCCAGTTGGCGCATGACCTCCAGCACCTCGTTGACCATCTCCGGGTCCAGCGCCGAGGTGGGCTCGTCGAAGAGCATCACCTTGGGCTTCATCGCCAGCGCCCGGGCGATCGCCACGCGCTGCTGCTGGCCGCCGGAGAGCTGGGCCGGGAACTTGTCCGCCTGCGCGCCGACGCCGACCCGCTCCAGCAGCTCCCGGGCGGTCTTCTCGGCCTGCGGGCGGGGCACCTTGCGCACCTTCACCTGGCCGATGACCACGTTCTCCAGCACGGTCTTGTGCGCGAACAGGTTGAAGCTCTGGAACACCATGCCGACCTCGGCGCGCAGCCGGGCCAGCTCCTTGCCCTCGTCGGGCAGCGGTCGGCCGTCGATGGTGATCGTGCCGGAGTCGATCGTCTCCAGCCGGTTGATCGTCCGGCAGAGCGTCGACTTGCCCGAACCGGACGGGCCGATCAGTACGACCACCTCGCCCTGGGCGATCCTGAGGTCGATGTCCTGCAGCACGTGCAGCGCGCCGTAGTGCTTGTTGACCTTGCTCAGCACGACCAGGGGGGCGGCTGCGGTGGTTGAGTCCTCGACCGGGCTCTCGGTCATCGCGCCTGCTCCCTCTGTCGTCGAATAACGCCTGCCCGAGAAGTCTCAACTCCCTTGGGAGGCAGTGGTGGTGCGAATCCGGGGGCCGCGGCCGGCGGAGCCGCAGCCCCCGGTGGGCCGACCTTAGGAGCCGTGACCGTTCGCCGTCAGCCGATCTGAGCGGAACTTGAGGATCACGAAACGGCCACGCGTCGCCCACGCGCTGTTCGCGCGGGCGCCGACGGGGCATGTCACAGCGGGAATCCGCTCCGGTGCTCCCCGTCCCCCACGGGCCCGGTGCGCGGTCGAACCTGGCGTCGGGCCGTTCGCTGGCTCATACTGCGCAGGACCGGGACCTGACCGATCGGCCCGGTGATCACTGGTGATCAGGTGGGGGAAGGAGGAGAACAGGATGCGACTTCTGCTCGTCGAGGACGACGAACGCGTGGCCGCCGCGCTGGTCGCGGTGCTGGGCCGGCACGGCTTCCAGGTCCGGCACGCCCGCAGCGGGCACGAGGCGCTGGACGCCCTGGTGCCGGACGGCAACGAGCCGTACCGCGTGGTGCTGCTCGACCTCGGGCTGCCCGACCGCGACGGCTTCGAGGTGTGCAGCCGGATCAGGGCCGGCAGCGGCGTCCCGGTGATCATGGTCACCGCCCGCGCCGACGTCCGCTCCCGGATCCACGGCCTCAACCTGGGCGCCGACGACTACGTCACCAAGCCGTACGACATGGGCGAGCTGCTCGCCCGCATCCACGCCGTGGCCCGCCGCGGCGCCGCCCCCGCCGCGGTGCCGGTGCCCGCGCCCGACACCGTGCCGCAGCAGCGCGGCCCGCTGGAGTCCCGCGGCATCCGGATCGACCGGGAGCGCCGCCGGGTCAGCGTGGACGGCCGCGACGTGCCGCTCACCCGCAAGGAGTTCGACCTGCTCGCGCTGCTCGCCCAGAGCCCGGGCGTGGTCTACCGGCGCGAGCAGATCTTCAGCGAGGTCTGGCGCAGCGGCTGGGAGGGCAACGGGCGCACCCTGGAGGTGCACATCGGCTCGCTGCGCAACAAGCTGGCGCTGCCCGGACTGGTCGAGGCCGTGCGCGGGGTCGGCTACCGGCTGATCCCCGACTGTCCGGCGCCGGCCGCCCCCGCCCCGTCGGCCCCCGCCCCGTCCGCCCCCGCTCCCGCGGAGCACTGACCGCACGTGCGCACCCGCCTGCTCGGCATCCTGATCGCCCTCATGCTCTGCGTCCTGGCCGCCCTGGGGCTGCCGCTCGCGGCGGCGGTCGCGGCGGCCGAGCAGACCAAGGTCGTCGTCGACCGGCTCGACGACGCCGCCCGCCTCGCCCAGGACCTGCCCACCTCCGGCGCCGCCGACTCCGCCCGCAAGGGCGAACCGGAACCCGCCCCGGGCGACCTCAGCCGGCAGCGCGCGATCCTCTCCGAGGTCCGCCGCTACCACGACCTGTACGGCGTCCGCCTGGGCATCTTCCAGCGCGACGGGGTGGCGATCGCCGCCGCCCCGGGCGACTGGCGGGTGCCCGGCGAGGGCTGGGGCGCCCAGGCCTTCCAGGAGGCGCTGGACGGGCGGCGCAGCCACAACCCGCCGCAGGTCTGGCCGTGGACGCCGGACCGGACGATCATCGTCGCCGCCCCGGTGGTGCGCGACGGCGACGTGGTCGCGGTGGTGCTGAGCGAGTCCCCGACCGAGGCGCTGCGCACCCGGGTGCTGCACAAGTGGCTGGTGATCGTCGCGGGCGAGGCCGCCGCGATGATCGTCGCCGTGCTGCTCGCCGTCCGGCTCACCGAGTGGGTGCTGCGCCCGGTGCGCACCCTGGACCGGGCCACCCACGACATCGCCACCGGCCGGATGGCCGCCCGGGTCGCCCCCGGCGGCGGACCGCCCGAACTCCAGCGGCTGGCCCGCTCGTTCAACGAGATGGCGGACCACGTGGTGCTCGCCATGGACCAGCAGAAGGCCTTCGTCGCGGACGCCTCGCACCAGCTGCGCAACCCGCTGTCGGCCCTGCTGCTGCGGGTCGAGCTGCTCGGCCTGGAACTGCCCGAGGGCCACGAGGAGGAGCTCAGCGGCGTACGGGAGGAGGGCGTCCGGCTGGCCCGGGTGCTGGACGACCTGCTCGGGCTGGCCACCGCCGAGCACGCCCGCCCCGAACCGGAGCGCACCGACCTCGCCGAGCTCACCCTGGCCCGGGTCGACGCCTGGCGGCCGGCGGCCGAGCAGCGCGGGATCACGCTGCGCTGGGACGGCCCGGCGCTGGCGATCGGGATGGCCGACCCGATCGGCTTCGGCTCGGCCCTGGACGCCGTGGTCGACAACGCGCTCAAGTTCGGCCCGCCCGGCAGCGAGGTGCGGCTGCGGGTCGCGGTGCGCCGGGACGAGGTCGCGGTGACCGTCACCGACGCCGGGCCCGGCCTCACCGAGGACGAGCTGTCCCGGGCCGGGGACCGGTTCTGGCGCAGCCCGCGGCACCAGAACGTGGACGGTTCGGGGCTCGGGCTGTCCATCGCCCGCACCCTGTTGGCGGCCGGCGGCGGCACGCTCGGCTTCGCGCCGGTCAAGCCGACCGGGCTCGCGGTGACGCTGGCGGTGCCCCGGCCGGAGAAGCCGGAGAAGTAGCCGCCGGGGCGGGGCCTACGGCTTCACCGAGCGGTAGTAGCGCGCCGCGCCGGTGTGCAGCGGGAGCGGGTCGGTGTAGACGGCGGTGCGCAGGTCGACCAGCTGGGCCGCGTGCACCTGGGCGCCGATCTGGTCCCGGCTGTCGATCACCGCGCGGGTCATGCCCTCGACCAGGCCCGGGTCCACGTCGTCCCGGGTGATCAGCAGGTTGGGCACGGCCACCGTGGCGACCGCGTCCTTCGGTTCGGCGTTCGGGTAGGTGCCCTTGGGCATGGTGGCCGCCCGGTAGGCGTCGGTGCCGCCGCCCTCGGCCTTGTGCAGGGCCTCGGCGAGGTCGCTCAGCGGCACGATCCGGATCCGGACGTGCTCGGAGAGGTCGGTGAGCGCGCTGGTGGGCAGGCCGCCGGACCAGAAGAAGGCGTCCAGGGTGCCCGCGCGCAGGTCGTCGGCGGCCTCGCCGACGCCCTTCGACACCGGGACGATGTCATGGTCCGGGTCCAGCCCGGCGGCGGTCAGCAGCCGCCTGGTCACCAGGTTCACCCCGGACTGCGGCAGCCCGACGCCGACCTTCAGGCCCTTGAGGTCGGCGGTGCGCCGCACCGGGGAGGAGGCCGGGACGACCAGCTGCAGGTAGTCGTCGTACAGCCGGGCGATCGCCCGCAGCTTCTCCTTGCCGGGCTCGTGGTAGTCGGCGACCGCGTCGGCGGTGGCGATCGCGAAGGTGTCCCGGCCGTCGATCACCCGGCCGATGTTGTCGACCGAGCCCTCGGAGTTGTCCAGGGCCAGCCGCACCCCCGGCATCGCCCGCGAGACGTGGCCCTGGAGCAGCTGCCCGTACCGGTCGTAGACGCCGCGCTGCACCCCGGTGGCGAAGCGGACCTCGCCGCGCGGGTACCCGGGCGAGCGGCCCGCCGACAGCCACCAGCCGCCGAACCCGGCCACCAGCAGCACCAGCACCAGCACCGTCCGCCACAACGGGCTGCGGGCCGCGGCACGGACGGCGGCGCCGGGACGGTACGGAGTGGTGGGGGTCATGCAGGGATACTGCCAGGCGCTCCGGCCGAACGGGAGGGGAACGGGTGGTGGAAGCTCCGGGAAAAGCCCTTCGCCGCTGCCCGTACCCTGGTCTGGTGAGCGGTGAGAGCGGATTGAAGAGCTACAAGGTCGTCACGCACGGCTGTCAGATGAACGTCCACGACTCCGAGCGGCTGTCCGGCCTGCTGGAGGACGCGGGGTACGTCAAGGCCGGGCCCGAGGGCGACCCGGACCTGGTGGTGTTCAACACCTGCGCGGTGCGCGAGAACGCCGACAACAAGCTGTACGGCAACCTCGGCCAGCTCGCGCCGGTCAAGACCCGCCACAAGGGCATGCAGATCGCCGTCGGCGGCTGCCTGGCCCAGAAGGACCGCGAGACCATCGTCAAGCGCGCCCCCTGGGTCGACGTGGTCTTCGGCACCCACAACATCGGCCACCTGCCGGCGCTGCTGGAGCGGGCCGCGGTCGAGCGCAAGGCCCAGGTCGAGATCCTGGAGTCGCTGGAGACCTTCCCCTCCACCCTGCCGACCCGCCGCGAATCCGCGTACGCCGCCTGGGTCGCCATCTCGGTCGGCTGCAACAACACCTGCACCTTCTGCATCGTCCCCGCGCTGCGCGGCAAGGAGGAGGACCGCCGCCCCGGCGACGTCCTCGCCGAGATCGAGGCGCTGGTGGGCGAGGGCGTCATCGAGGTGACCCTGCTCGGCCAGAACGTCAACGCCTACGGCTCCGACCTGGGCGACCGCGAGGCCTTCTCCAAGCTGCTGCGCGCCGCCGGCCAGATCGAGGGCCTGGAGCGGATCCGCTTCACCTCGCCGCACCCGCGCGACTTCACCGACGACGTGATCGCCGCGATGGCCGAGACCCCGAACGTGATGCACCAGCTGCACATGCCGCTGCAGTCCGGCTCGGACCGCGTCCTCAAGGCGATGCGCCGCTCCTACCGGCAGGAGCGTTTCCTCGGGATCATCCGGAAGGTCCGCGAGGCGATGCCCGACGCGGCGATCTCCACCGACATCATCGTGGGCTTCCCCGGCGAGACCGAGGAGGACTTCGAGGAGACGATGCACGTCGTCCGCGAGGCCCGCTTCACCAACGCCTTCACCTTCCAGTACTCCAAGCGCCCCGGCACCCCCGCCGCGGAGATGGCGGACCAGGTGCCGAAGGAGGTCGTGCAGGCCCGCTACGACCGGCTGATCGCCCTCCAGGAGGAGATCTCCTGGGAGGAGAACAAGAAGCAGGTCGGGCGGACCCTGGAGATCCTGGTCGCCGAGGGCGAGGGCAAGAAGGACGACCAGACCCGGCGGCTCTCCGGCCGCGCCCCCGACAACCGGCTCGTGCACTTCACGAAGCCGGAGGAGCCGGTGCGCCCCGGCGACACGGTGACCGTCGAGATCACCTACGCCGCCCCGCACCACCTGCTCGCCGAGGGCCCTGCGCTCGCGGTGCGCCGCACCCGGGCCGGCGACGCCTGGGAGAAGCGCCAGGCCGCGCCCGCCGCCAAGCCGGCCGGCGTGCTGCTCGGCCTGCCGAAGATCGGCGCCCCGGCGGAGCTGCCACTGGCCGCGCCGGCGGGCGGGGCCTGCTGCGGCGACTGACACCGTGCCCGGTACGGCGGCCTGACGGGAGGATCCACTCCCGCCGGGCCGCCGTCGTCGTTGGCTAGAGTGATCCGCATGCTGGTAGCCGCCGCCGTGTGTCCCTGTCCGCCGCTGCTCGTCCCCGAGGTCGCCGCCGGGGCCGCGCCCGAGCTGGACGGCCTGCGCGCGGCCTGCGACGAGGCGCTCGCGGCGCTGGTCGCGGCCGGACCGCAGCTGGTCGTGGTGGTCGGCACCGGGCCGGCGGCCGAGGTGTGGACCGAGGGCGGGGCCGGCTCCTTCCACCGCTACGGGGTGCCGCTGGTCGCCAAGCTGCCCGGCGAGCGGGTCGAGGGGCCGGAGCTGGCCCCCTCGCTGACCGTCGGCGCCTGGCTGCTGGAGCGCGCCGGGGTGGGCCTGCCCACGCACGCCTGCGCGGTGCCCGCCGACGCCCCCGCCGACCGGATGCTCGGCCTCGGCCAGGGCCTGGCCGGGCTCGCCGACCGGGTCGCCCTGCTGGTGCTCGGCGACGGCAGCGCCTGCCGCTCGGTGAAGGCGCCCGGCTACCTGGACGAGCGGGCCGAGGGCTTCGACACCGCCCTGGCCGCCGCCCTGGGCACGGCCGACCTGCCCGCCCTGGCCGCACTGGACCCGGGCCTGGCCGCCGAGCTCAAGGCCGACGGCCGGGCGCCCTGGCAGGTGCTGGCCGGCGCCGCGCAGGGCGCCGGCCTCACCGGGCGGCTGGGCTACCAGGACGCGCCGTACGGGGTCGGGTACTTCGTGGCGTCCTGGTCCTAGCAAGTCGGCGGGGCAGGCCTGCGGTTCAGGACCGCGGGGCCTGCGGGGGCTGCTCCTCGTCGCCGGGCTTCGGCTTGTGGGCGAAGTCGCCGACCGCGCCCTTGGCCTTGCCGGCGCCGTGCTCGATCTTGTCGCTGTACTTGCCCTTGGTCGCCTTGTCGATCGCGCCGCCGGCCTTGTCCACGGCCTTCTCGATCTGGTCGCTGTGCTTGCCGGCGAACTCGCTGGCCTTGTCCTTGAGCTCCTCGGCCTTGCCCTTGAGGTTGTCCATCAGACCCATGGCGATCTCCTTCATCCGCTGTTCCCCGCACAACGACCGGGCTCGGCAAAGCGTTCGCAAACCGGCCCAACCGGGGAAACGGCCGGAAAGTGTCCGGGAAACAGTCATATCCTCGCGCAGTCGCGGGCGGGTGGCAGCCCGGTCCGCGGGCGCCCGGCCGTTTTGCGAGACTGGAGCGGTGAGCAGCTCCCGTACCCCGCGCGTCATCTCGATCGTCGGCGCGACCGCCGCCGGCAAGTCCGACCTGGCCGTCGCCATCGCCCGCAGTCTCGACGGCGAGGTGATCAACACCGACTCGATGCAGCTGTACCGGGGCATGGACATCGGCACCGCCAAGCTCACGATGGAGGAGCGCGGGGGGGTGCCGCACCACCTGATGGACGTCTGGGACGTCACCGAGGCCGCCAGCGTCGCCGAGTACCAGCGGCTGGCCCGGGCCGAGATCGACCGGCTGCTCGCCGCCGGCCGCACGCCCGTCCTGGTCGGCGGCTCCGGGCTGTACGTCCGGGCGGCGATCGACGAGATGGAGTTCCCGGGCACCGATGCGGCGGTGCGGGCCCGGCTGGAGGCCGAGCTGGAGCAGGCCGGCCCGTACGCGCTGCACCGGCGGCTGGCCGAGCTGGACCCGGCGGCCGCCGAGGCGATCCTGACCGGCAACGGGCGGCGGATCGTCCGCGCCCTGGAGGTCATCGAGATCACCGGGCAGCCGTTCACCGCCAACCTGCCGAGCAACACCGCCGTCTACGAGGCGGTGCAGATCGGCGTCGCCGTGCCGCGCCCCGAGCTGGACGAGCGGATCGCGCTGCGGGTCGACCGGATGTGGGAGGCCGGACTGCTGGACGAGGTGCGGGAGCTGGAGAAGGTCGGACTGCGGGAGGGCAGGACCGCCTCCCGGGCGCTCGGCTACCAGCAGGTGCTCGACCACTTCGCCGGCGGGTGCACCGAGGACGAGGCCCGGGCCGAGACCGTCCGGGCCACCAAGCGCTTCGCCCGCCGCCAGGAGTCCTGGTTCCGCCGCGACGACCGGATCCACTGGCTCTCCCGGCCGGCCGGCACCGACCCCGTCGAGCTGCTGGAACGCTCCCTGGAACTGATCGACCGTCAGGGAGTTCCGGCCGCGTAGGAAGGGTTTCCGGCCAATCCGGCGGTGCACCTGCGCGCGCAGGCGACCGTGCAGGACGAACCGGCGGTCACGGGCCGATCACGTGATGGCCACGGATCACCCGTCGACCCCGGTCAGGCCCGGAACGCCCCTCTGGACATGCCATCATCGATGCCGTAGGGGTCGACCGAACGGGCCGGCCGTGCCCGGCCGCGAGTCCGCTCGTGTCGAACTGTCAGGGGAGGCCGTGTGTCGACGGGTACCGGCCCCGAATCCGGCCAGGGCGGGAGCGTCACCGTACCGGCCGAGGAGTTCGACGAGTCGACGATGGGCGACCTGCCCGTGCTGACCGGCCTGGAGGCGCCGACCTCCTACGCGGCCGCGGTGCCCGCCCTGGACACCCGCACCCCGCCCGGCGGCGCGGTGCACGAACGGGAGATCCGCCCGCTGCGCCGGCTGCGCTGGTGGCAGACGCTGCCGATCGCCCTGCTGGGCACCCTCGGCTCGCTGATGTTCGCCTTCCCGCTCGCCTTCGGCTCGGCCGGGGCGCGCGCCACCATGGTCGGGATGCTCGGGCTGCTGTTCACCGCCGCCTCGATGGGCTGGGGCGCGATGGCCGCCCGGCACGCCGGCTACACGTGGCCGGGGCTGCCGCGCCGGGGCTCCGGGCAGCGGGCCGGCTGGAAGGCGATCGCGGTCTACACCCTGATCGCGCTGGCCGCCTGCGCGCTCGCGGTCTGGCGGGTCGCCTACCTGCGCTGAGCGCCTCCCGGCGGCTCAGTACCATCGGAGGGGTGAGCGCATCCTCCCCCCAGCAGGTCGGCATCCCCTTCTTCAAGGGCCACGGCACCCAGAACGACTTCGTCATCGTCCCGGACCCGGACGGCGCGCTGGAGATCGGTCCCGAGACCGTCGCCGCGCTGTGCGACCGGCGGGCCGGCATCGGCGGGGACGGGCTGCTGCGCGTGGTGCGCGCCGCCGCCGACCCGGCCGCCGCGGCGATGGCCGACCGGGCCGAGTGGTTCATGGACTACCGCAACTCGGACGGCAGCGTCGCCGAGATGTGCGGCAACGGCCTGCGGGTCTTCGCCCGATTCCTGGTCGAGGCCGGACTGGCCGAGCCGGGCGAACTGGCCGTCGCCACCCGCTCCGGGGTGCTCACCGCGAAGGTCGCCGGGGCCGCCGCGGACGGCACGCCCGGCGACGTCACCATCGACATGGGCCGGGCCCGGCTGCCCGGGCCGGACGGCATCGAGGTCGCGGTCGGCGAGCGGCGCTGGCCGGCCCTGAACGTCAACATGGGCAACCCGCACGCGGTGGCCTTCGTGGAGAGCCTGGAGCACGCCGGGGACCTGTACACCGCGCCGCTCACCAGCCCCGCGGACGCCTACCCGGAGGGCGTCAACGTCGAGTTCGTGGTGGACCGCGGGCCGCGGCACGTCGCGATGCGGGTGCACGAGCGCGGCTCGGGCGAGACCCGCTCCTGCGGCACCGGCGCCTGCGCGGTGGCGGTGGCGGCCATCCGCCGGGACGGCGCCGACCCGGCGGTCACCGGCGAGGCGGTCTCGTACACCGTGGACGTGCTGGGCGGCCGGCTGGTCATCACCGAGCACCCGGACGGCCGGGTGGAGATGGCCGGGCCGGCGGTGATCGTGGCCGAGGGCCGGCTGGACGGGAGCTGGTGGGAGTCGGTCCGTTAGGGCCCGTCTCCGGTGGGGCCCGTCTCCGGTAGGGCTCGTCTTCGAACCCGCGTCCGCGGGGCGACAGGCCCGGGGGCCGGCAGCCCGGTTTGCCCAATTCGTTCGGTGATGAATCCCCCCGATCGGGTGATACCGGTCGCGGACGGGAATCAGGGCGTCGCGGAACGTGCTCTGCTCGGTAGCATGGACCACCGGGTCGATCACCCCATGGGGAGGGGTGTCGAGATCACCCCCTCGGACGGGGCGGCGCCCGGCGACCGTTGCCGGAGGTGCCGATGACCATCGAAGCCGGGCAGCCCCTGGGGCAGCCGACGACCGTACGGCAGGGAGGGGCCAGGCGGCCCCTCGGGGAGCTCGGCCTGGCCGCCCTCGGCCGGGCCGGGCGGGCCGCCCTGCTCGCCACCGGCCGGCCGCCCGTGCCGGACGCCCTGGAACCGCTCGTCCGGGTCCACCGCCGGCACCATCCGCAGGCCGACCTCGGCCTGCTCGCCCGGGCCTACCGGCTCGCCGAGGCCAGCCACCGCGGCCAGAAGCGCAAGAGCGGCGAGCCGTACATCACCCACCCGCTGGCCGTCACCATGATCCTGGCCCAACTCGGCGCCGGGACGACCACCCTGGTCGCCTCGCTGCTCCACGACACCGTCGAGGACACCGAGTTGACGCTGGACCAGGTGGGCGCCGGGTTCGGGCCGGAAGTCGCCTACCTGGTCGACGGGGTGACGAAGCTGGAGAAGGTCGACTTCGGGGCCGCCGCCGAGGCCGAGACCTTCCGCAAGATGCTGGTCGCCACCGGGGACGACGTCCGGGTGATGGTGATCAAGCTCGCCGACCGGCTGCACAACATGCGCACCATCCGGCACATGAAGCCGGCCAGCCAGGCGCGGATCGCCAAGGTCACCCGGGACGTGCTGATCCCGCTGGCCGAGCGGCTCGGCATCCAGGTGCTCAAGGCGGAGCTGGAGGACATCGTCTTCGCCACCCTGCACCCCGAGGAGCACGCCCGCACCCGCGCCCTGATGACCGGTCACGAGGCCGAGCCGGACACCCTGCTGGAGCCCTTCGCCCGGCAGCTGGCCCGCCAGCTGGCCGAGGGCGGGGTGGCCGCCGAGGTGACCGTCCGGCCCCGGCACTGCGTCTCGCTGCACCGGGTGCTGCTCCGGCGGGCCGCCGTGCCCGGGCCGGACGGCCGGCCGCAGGGGCCGCGGCCGGCCGACTTCGGGCGGCTGCTGGTGGTGGTCGAGGAGAACGCCGACTGCTACGCCGTGCTCGGCGAGCTGCACACCTGCTGGACGCCGCTGCCCGGGGAGTTCAAGGACTTCGTGGCCGCGCCCAAGTTCAACCTCTACCAGTCCCTGCACACCGCCGTGGCGCTGAGCGGCGGCGCGGTGGTCGAGGTGCTGGTCCGCACCCGGCGGATGCACGAGGTGGCCGAGACCGGGGTGGTCGCGCTCGGGGACCCGTCCCCGGCCGGCGCCGTCCAGGACGCCGACGAGCTGGACCGCACCGACCCGGCCCGCCCGGGCTGGCTCAGCCGGCTGCTGGAGTGGCAGCAGGAGACGCCCGACCCGGACGCCTTCTGGTCCGCGCTCACCGCCGACCTGGCCGGCGACCGCGAGATCACCGTGGTGACGGAGAGCGGCGAAACGCTTCAGCTGCGGGCCGGCGCCACCTGCGTGGACGCGGCCTACCTGCTCGGCGAGGAGACCGGCCACCGATGTATCGGCGCGCGGGTCAACGGGCGGCTCACCGCGCTGTCCACCGTGCTGGAGGACGGCGACCAGATCGCGGTGCTCACCGAGACCCTCCCGGCCGGCGGCGGACCGCCCTCCGGGCCCGCCCCCGAGTGGCTGGCGCACGCCCGCACCCCCGCCGCCCGGCTGGCCATCGAGCGCTGGCTGGCCGATCCCCCGGCCCGGCAGCCGGTGGTCCGCACCGGCCCGGCCGGCGGCCAGCCCGCCCCGCCCGGGCGCCCGGCCGCCGAGCGGCGGGCGGCCCCGGTCGCGGTGGCCGGCCGGCCCGGGGCGTCGGTCCGGCTGGCCCGCTGCTGCACCCCGGTGCCGCCGGACGAGGTGGCCGGCTACCCGATCCGCGGCGGCGCGGTCGCGGTGCACCGCACCGGCTGCCCGGCGGGGGAGCGGATGCGCGCGGACGGGCGGGCCGAGCTGGAGGTCCGCTGGCAGTCGGAGGGCGCGCCGGCGGCCGGGCACCGGGCCACCCTGCGGGCCGAGGCGCTGAACCGGCCCCGGCTGCTCGCCGACCTCACCGCGGCGATCTCCGGCGCGGGCGTCGGCATCGTCTCGGCCGAGGTCGAGCCGCCGCAGGAGTCCCGGGTCCGGCACACCTACACCGTCGAACTGCCCGAGCCGGCCGCGCTGCCCGGGCTGATGCGGGCGATGCTCAAGGTCTCCGGGGTGTACGACGTGAGCCGGCCGCAGGCCCCGGAGGGTTCGTAGGGGCCGCCGTCCCGGGGAAAATGGGGATGACCGGCCCGCGCCGGGCGTGCGACCATCATGGGGAATTCACGGCCGGTCCACGGCGTTCTCCGGGCACAGGAGCCCGGGGGCACCCGGGGACCTGAGGGGTAGCTCACCCCGCCCGGACGGTAGCCGGGGCGGCAGCTGGGCAGACTCCGTACGGGACCGCCACCGCGGTCCCCGAAGGCCACCCGTACCAGCCAGCCAAAGGACAGAATGACCTCCACGTTCGACACCCGCGACCACGCCGACGCTCCGCGCCGCCTCGACGGTCTGCGGGCGGAAGCCCTCATGGACGAGGACCTCGCGGCCATCGACGAGGACCGCGGCCACCACTACGACGGCGACCAGTACGACCGCAGCGAGCGAGCCGCCCTGCGCCGTGTCGCCGGCCTCTCCACCGAACTCGAAGACGTCACCGAGGTCGAGTACCGCCAGCTCCGCCTGGAGCGCGTGGTGCTCGTCGGCGTCTGGACGGACGGCACGCTGGAGGAGGCGGAGAACTCGATGGCCGAGCTCGCCGCGCTCGCCGAGACGGCCGGCTCCCAGGTGCTGGACGGCGTCATCCAGCGCCGTGACAAGCCCGACGCGGCCACCTACATCGGCTCCGGCAAGGCGAAGGAGCTGCGCGACATCGTCGCCGCCACCGGCGCCGACACCGTGGTCTGCGACGGTGAGCTCACCCCGGGCCAGCTGATCCACCTGGAGGACGTGGTCAAGGTCAAGGTCGTCGACCGGACGGCCCTGATCCTGGACATCTTCGCCCAGCACGCCAAGTCCCGGGAGGGCAAGGCGCAGGTCTCGCTCGCGCAGATGCAGTACATGCTGCCGCGGCTGCGCGGCTGGGGTCAGTCGCTGTCCCGGCAGATGGGTGGCGGTGGCTCCGGCTCCTCGGGCGGCGGCATGGCCACCCGCGGTCCCGGTGAGACCAAGATCGAGACCGACCGGCGCCGGATCCGCGAGAAGATGGCGAAGCTCCGCAAGGAGATCGCCGACATGAAGAAGGGCCGCGACACCAAGCGCCAGGAGCGCAGGCGCCACCAGGTGCCGTCCGTGGCCATCGCCGGGTACACCAACGCCGGCAAGTCCTCCCTGCTCAACCGGCTCACCGGCGCCGGCGTCCTGGTGGAGAACTCGCTGTTCGCCACCCTGGACCCGACGGTGCGCCGGGCCGAGACCCCGACCGGGCGGCTCTACACCCTGGCCGACACCGTCGGCTTCGTCCGGCACCTGCCGCACCACCTGGTCGAGGCCTTCCGCTCGACCATGGAGGAGGTCGCCGACGCGGACCTCATCCTGCACGTGGTGGACGGCTCGCACCCCGAGCCGGAGACGCAGCTGGCCGCCGTCCGCGAGGTCATCGTCTCGGTCGACGCGCAGAACGTGCCGGAGGTCGTGGTGATCAACAAGGCGGACGCCGCCGATCCGCACGTGCTCCAGCGCCTGCTGCGCCGCGAGCCGCACGCCATCGTGGTGTCGGCCCGCAGCGGCGCCGGCATCGAGGAGCTGCTGCGGCTGATCGACGACGAGCTGCCGCGTCCGGCGGTCGAGGTGCGGGCCCTGGTGCCCTACACCCAGGGCGCGCTGGTCTCCCGGGTGCACGCCGAGGGCGAGCTGCTCTCCACCGAGCACACCGGCGAGGGCACCCTGCTGCACGCCAAGGTGCCGGCCGAGCTGGCCGCCGAGCTGGAGTACTTCGCGGTGGCCCTGCAGGGCTGAGCCCGAAGCGCACGGAGGGGCCTCGGGACGGATCGCCGTCCCGGGGCCCCTCCGTGTCTCCGGCGGTGCTACCGGACGTTCTTGGCGAAGTAGTCGAAGGCCTGCTTCGCCTGGTCCTGGAGGGAGGGGCCGGCCTGGTAGCCGGCCGGGTTGCGGTTGCCGACCGCGCCGACGCTGACCAGGTTGGGCTTGCCGTCCCGGATGACGAACCAGCCGCCGCCGGCGGCGCCCGCCGTCATGGTGCAGCCGATCACGTACATCGGCGGGCGGTCCCGGTCGAAGGAGAGCAGCCCGGGGGCGAGCGGGGAGTCGCAGTGCTCGAGCTCCAGGCCGTCGAACGGCCGCTCGGCCGGGTAGCCGTAGGCGGCGGTCCCGGTGATCTGGTCGCGCGGGGCGTTGAACCAGATCGGCACCGAGCCGCCGACCGTCTCCTCCAGGGACCTCCCGGAGCCGTCCTCGCCGCGCACCCGCAGGACGCCGTAGTCGTACTGGTGGTGGGCGCCGACGCCGCTCTCCTGGAGCCAGGTCGGCGAGACCAGCGCGCGCACCGCCGTCCACCGGCCGTACGGGGCGACCAGCCGGTCGGCGTTCGCCTTGCCGTGGACCGCCTGGCCGTCCCGGTTGAAGCCGGGCACGAAGACCGGGTTCTTCAGCCAGCCGCCGCCCTTGCCGTCGTGCAGGCAGTGCGCGGCGGTGTAGACGAGGTTGCTGCGGCCCGGGTTGACCGGGTCGGAGACCACGGTGGCGGAGCAGGACACGTCGCCCTGCGACGTGGTCGCGAAGAGCCGGCCGACCACCGAACCGACCGGTCCGTACGGGTGCGGCTGCGGCTTGGCCGGGACGGCGGCGGGCGGGGCGTCCCGCTCGACGCCGGCCGCCGCGGGGGCGGTCAGCGAGTACTCCGGGGTGGGCCGGGGCCTGGCGGCGTCCATCCGGGCCGCCGTCCAGGCGCCGGGCGCCGCGTCGTTGGCGAAGGCGCTCTCGGCGACGTAGCGGGCCCAGTCGTCCACCTTCCAGCCGCTCAGGTCGCCCGGGCTGGTGGGCGACGACCTGGGCAGGGCGAGGGGCGCGGTGGCGGGCCGGGCGGGGCCGTCCGGGCCGCACCCGGCCGCGCCCAGCGCGAGCGCGGCGAGCAGCGCGGCGCCGCCCGTCGCGGCCCGGCGCCGCCGGCTGGTGGTTCTCGGCATGCTGGCTCGTCCCCCCGTGCTGTGCTGGTGGTTCCCTACCCCCCGTCGGCGGCGGCTACTTCTTGGAGATCCAGTCCAGCGCCTGCCGGGCGACCGCCTCCAGGTACGGCCCGCTCAGCGAGGTGTGCTCCTGGGTGCCGATCGAGGTGTTGCTGACCAGCGCGGTCCGGCCGTCCGGCATGGTGGCGAACCAGCCGCCGCCGCTGGCGCCCTGGGTCATGGTGCAGCCGATGGTCAGCATGGTCGGGCGCTTGGCGTCGAAGGAGAGCCGGGTGGGCTTGCCGCCGTCGCACTTGTACAGCTCCTGGCCGTCGAACGGCTTGGCGAGCGGGTAGCCGACGGCCGAGACCTTGAGCTGGTCGCGCGGCGCGTCGAACCAGACCGGGACGGCCGAACCGACCGTCTCCTCCAGGGACTTGCCGGTGTCGTTCTGGTTGTGCACGCGCATCACCGCGAAGTCGTACTGGTTGGCGGCGTCGCCGGTGCCGCCGCCCTCGACCATCCACTGCGGCGAGGTGGTGACCTGGTCGGCCCACCAGGTGCCGAGCGGGGCCAGCTCGGACAGCGGGGCCCGCTTGCCGCCGCTGGAGGCACCGGAGTTGTTGTAGGCGGGCACGAAGACCAGGTCCTTGTAGAAGTTCCCGCCCTTGCCCTCGTGCACGCAGTGCCCGGCCGTCCAGACCAGGTTGCTCTTGCCCGGGTGCTGGGGGTCGGCGATCACCGTCGCCGAGCAGTTGCCGCGGCCGCCCTGGGCGGAGAAGAACACCTTGCCGGAGGGCTGCTTCAGGTACGGGCGGGGCACCGTCACGGCCTTGACCGCCGCGGGATCGGGGTCGGTCACGCCGTCGTCGGTGGCCGGCTTGGGCGTGGCGGGGGCGGGCTTGGCGGTGGGCGGGGCCGGGTCGGCGGGCTTGGAGTCACCCATCTTGTCCGGGTCCCAGAAGTCCTTCACCACCGGGTTGTTGAAGACGTGCTTGGACGCCCACTTGTCCCAGTCCTCGTACTTCCACTTCTTCAGGTCGTCCCAGCTCCTGGGCAGTCCCTCCAGCAGGCTGGTCGGCAGCCCGGACGGGAGCGGGATCCCGCCGATCACGCCGCCCGAACCCGCGGCCTGGGTCGACTCGGTGGAGGGCGGCGGTGCGGGGCTCGTCCCGCCGCCCGCCGGGCCGTCCGGCCCGCAGGCGGTCACGGCGAGCAGGGTGCCCGCGGCCAGGGCGGCGGCCAGGGCTGACCGGTGGATCGTGGGCATCTGTGCGCTTCCCCCTGTGCTCGGTCGGTCGGTGCCGGTCGGTGCCGGGCCGCCCGGTGGTGTCACGGCCGGCGGTTGCGCACCGCGGTGGTGCGTGTCCGGCCGGTTCGCGGTGCGGCGGTTCGCCGCCATGGAGTCTTCCATCGCGGACGAGGACGGCGCTGCCCGCCCCCCGGGTTGCGGTGCGGGCCGGAGGTCACCGATCCGTGATCCGGGCCCGCCCGGTCCGCCGACGCAGCAGGGCATCGGGCCCCGTTGGTGGACAATCCCCGATCTTCACCCTGACGAGTGAGCCGTCCTTGTGATCACCCGTCAGGGATAGGTAACCCTTACCTGACGCGACGGTGCGAGCGCCCGCCGACCCCTCCACCACAGTGCGCGTCCGCACCCCCACGCGCCCCAAGGAGCAGCCTTGAGCACCGCCGCCCTCACCGTCGCCCCGCCCGTACCGTCGCCCACCGTGGAGCGGGCCCACGGGCACGACCTCCTGCTGCACCCCGACCCGGCCGTCGCCGCCGAACAGGCCGGACTGGAGGCCCTGCTGCGCTGCTGGACCCGGGAGACCGGAGCCCGGCCCGGCCCGGACGGCTGGCTGCGGATCGCCGTCCTCGGCGGGGCCGCCCGGCTCACCGCCCCGGTCCGCTACTGGTCGCCCGGCGGCTGGCACCGCTTCGGACCCGCCACCCTCGCGGTCGGGGAGACCGGCCCGGCCGGGGACGTCCGCGAGGCCCCCGTCGACGCCGTCACCGCCGCCGCGCTGCTCGCCGCCGCGGCCGCCGAACGGCCCGACCCCGGCCAGGTCGCCGACCTGGCCGCCAGGGTCGGCGACTCGGTCGTGCGCACCGCCGAGATCCTCGCCCACCGCCGCACCGCCGCCGTGCCCGGCGGGCCGGAGCGCTCGCACTTCCTCGCCGCCGAGCAGTCCCTGCTGCTCGGCCACCCGCTGCACCCCACGCCGAAGAGCCGCGACGGCCTCGGCCCGGCCCAGAGCGCCGCCTACTCGCCCGAACTGCACGGCTCCTTCCAACTGCACTGGTACGCCGTCGACCGCGAACTGCTCGCGGCCGGCTCCGCCGTCGCCGAGAGCGCCGAACGGCTCACCGCCGGACTGCTCGACGGCGCCGTGCCGCTGCCGCCCGGCACCGCCGCCGTCCCGCTGCACCCCTGGCAGGCCCGCGAACTCGCCCACCGCCCGGCCGTCGCCGCCCTGCTCGCCGACGGGCTGCTGCACGACCTCGGCCCGGCCGGCGACCCCTGGTACCCCACCTCCTCGGTGCGCACCGTCTACCGGCCCGGCACCCCGTGGATGCTCAAGCTCTCGCTCGGCCTGCGGATCACCAACTCCCGCCGGGAGAACCTGCGCAAGGAACTGCACCGCGGCCTGGAGATGCACCGGCTGCTGGAGAGCGGGCTGGCCGCCGAGTGGCGGGCCGCCCACCCCGGCTTCGACATCGTCCGCGACCCGGCCTGGATCGGCGTCGACCACCCAGCCCTCGGCGACCCGGGCGGCCTGGACACCGTGCTGCGCGCCCAGCCCTTCGCGCCCACCGACCGGGCGCTGTGCGTCGCCGGCCTGGTCGCCGAACAGCCGCTCGGCACCGGCGACACCGTGCCCTCCCGGCTCGGCGACACCCTGCGGGCCCTGGCCGTCCGCTGCGCCCGCCCGCTGCCGACGGTGGCCGCCGAATGGTTCCTGCGCTACCTGGACGCGGTCGTGCTGCCCATCCTCTGGCTGGACGGCCGGGGCGGCATCGCCCTGGAGGCGCACCAGCAGAACAGCCTCGTCCTGCTGGACGCCGAGGGCTGGCCCTGCGGCGGCCGCTACCGCGACAACCAGGGCTACTACTACCGGGAGAGCGCCGCCGCGCGGCTCGCCGCCCGGCTGCCCGGACTCGGCGCGGACAGCGACACCTTCCTGCCGGACGACGTGATCGACCATCACTTCGCCTACTACCTCGGCATCAACCACGTGCTCGGCCTGATCGGCGCCCTCGGCTCCCAGCGGCTCGCCGACGAGACGGTGCTGCTGGCCGCGCTGCGCCGGTTCCTGGCCGGCCCCCGGGCCGCCGCCACCGGCTCGGCGCTGCCCGCGCTGCTGCTGGACGCGCCCGCGCTGCCCTGCAAGGCCAACCTGCTCACCCGGGTCAACGGCATGGACGAACTGGTCGGCCCGGTCGCCAGCCAGTCCGTGTACGTGGACATCCCCAACCCGGTGGCGGGTGCCTGATGACGGACGACGGGTGCCGGGTGCCGGACGGCCTGTCCGGGTGGGGCGCCGTCCCCACCCCGGCCGGCGAGTTCCGGCTCGGCCCGGTCCGGCTGCCCGCCGACCTGGCGCTGCTCGCCCGGTGGATGAACGACCCCGAGGTCGACGCCTTCTGGGAGCTCGCCGGGCCGCCGGAGGTCACCGAACGGCACGTCCGGGCCCAACTGGACGGCGACGGCCGCAGCCTCCCGTGCCTCGGCCTGCTCGACGGCGAGCCGATGAGCTACTGGGAGGTCTACCGCGCCGACCTCGACCCGCTCGCCGCGCACTACCCGGCCCGGCCGTACGACACCGGCGTGCACCTGCTGCTCGGCCCCGCCGCCAGCCGCGGCCGCGGCCTGGGCGCCGTCCTGCTGGCCGCCCTCGCAGAATTGATTCTCCGCCGGAATCCGCGCTGCGAACGGGTGGTGGCCGAGCCGGACGTCCGCAACCGGCGGTCCGTCCGGGCCTTCGAACGGGCCGGATTCCGGGCCGCCGCCGAACTCGACCTGCCCGACAAGCGCGCCGCCCTGATGGTCCGCGACCGGGCCGACGGGCCCGCCGCGCAGGCCCAACTCCCCGCCTAGGACGACCCTGTGGACACCTCGACACCCCCTCCGTACGACCTGCTCGGCGTCGGCATCGGCCCGTTCAACCTCTCGCTCGCCGCACTCGCCGAACCCGTCCCCGGCCTGCGCACGCTCTTCTGCGACCAGCGCCCGGAGTTCCGCTGGCACCCCGGGATGCTGGTCGACGGGGCCCGGATGCAGGTGCCGTTCCTCGCCGACCTGGTCTCCCTCGTCGACCCGACCAGCCCGTGGTCCTTCCTCAACTACCTGCGCGACCAGGACCGGCTGTTCCCGTTCTACTTCGCCGAGCGCTTCCAGCTGCCGCGCCGCGAGTACGACCACTACTGCCGCTGGGCCGCCGAGCGGCTGGCCAACTGCCGCTTCGGCACCGAGGTCACCGCCCTGCACTGGGAGGCGCCCTGGTACCGCGCCGAACTGACCGACACCGCGACCGGCCGGCGCTCCGAGGTCAGGGCCCGCAACCTCGCCCTCGGCGTCGGCACCCGGCCGGTGCTGCCCGAGGCCTTCGCCGCGCTGGCCGGCCACCCGCGGGCCTTCCACTCCGCCGAGTACCTGGACCGCCGCGCCGACCTGGCCGGCGCCCGCGACATCACCGTCGTCGGCAGCGGGCAGTCCGGCGCCGAGGTCTTCCTCGACCTGCTCCGGCGCCACGAGGGCGACGACGTCCGGCTGCGCTGGCTCACCCGGACCAGGGCGCTCGCCCCCATGGAGTACTCCAAGCTCGGCCTGGAGCACTTCACCCCCGACTACACCCGCTACTTCCACGGCCTGCCCGCGGCCGTCCGGGACGCGCTGGTCACCGCCCAGTGGCAGCTGCACAAGGCCGCCAGCGCCGAGACCCTCGCCGAGATCCACGACCACCTCTACGAGCGCACCATCGGCCGGCCGATCGACGCCGCCCCGGTCGAGATCACCCCCGGCACCGCCGTCTCCGCCGCCCGCCCCGGCCCCTGCGGCGGCCTCGAACTGCACTGCCGGCACACCGACTCCGGCGCCGAACACCTGCTGCGCACCGACGCCGTGGTGCTCGCCACCGGCTACCGGGCGGCCCGCCCGGCCGCGCTCGAACCGCTCGCCGAACTGATCGACTGGGACGAGGCCGGGCGCTACCGGGTCGACCCGGACCACCGGGTCGCCACCCGGCCCGGACTCACCGGCGGGCTGTACGTCCAGAACGCCGAACTGCACACCCACGGCGTCGGCACCCCCGACCTCGGACTCGGCGCCCACCGGGCCGCCGTGATCCTCAACGCCGTCACCGGGCGCACCGTCCACCGGCTGCCCGGCCGCACCGCCTGGACCGGCTTCGCGCCGCCCGGCCCCGCCGGGCCCGCCGACCAGCCCACCTCCGCCGGTCCCGTGGAACAGCCCACCCCCGCCGGTCCCGTAGAACAGCCCACCCCCGCCGTCCCCCGCCCCCAGGAGTTGACCCGTGCCGCAACCGTCGGCCGCTGAACCGCCGCTCCACCTGCCCCCGCACCTCACCGCCGGGCACTGGCAGCGGGCCGGCCGCGCCCTGCTGGCCAAGATGCTGGGCGAGTTCGCCTACGAGGAACTGCTCCGACCCGTCCCCGGCGACGAGCCCGGCGAGTACCGACTGGAGCTGCCCGAGGCCGAGTACCGCTTCACCGCCCGGCGCGGCTCCTACGACAGCTGGCAGGTCGCCCCGGAGTCCGTCCGCTGCTCCCGCCCGGACGGCCTGGACCCGCTGCGCTTCCTCCCGTACGCCCGGCAGACCCTCGGCCTGCGCGGCGAGACCACCGGCCACCTGATCCGCGAGCTCTCCGCCACCCTCACCGCCGACGCCCGCCAGCTCGCCACCGCGCTGACCGCCGCCGAACTCGCCGACCTCGACCACGCCGCGCTGGAGGGCCGGCAGACCGGCCACCCCTGGATCGTCCCCAACAAGGGCCGGATCGGCTTCTCCGCCGCCGACGCCGCCCGCTGGGCCCCGGAGGCCCGCAGCCCGCGCCCGCTGCCGTGGATCGCCGTGCACCGCCGGCTCGCCGAGTACCGCGGCGTGCCCGGCCTGGAGCGGCCCGAGCAGCTGTACGCCCGCGAGCTCGACGACGTGGACGCGCTGCGCGCCGCGCTCGGCCCGGACGCCGAGGACTACCTGCTGCTGCCCGTCCACCCCTGGCAGTGGGACGAGACGGTCCTGCCGCTGTTCGCGCCCTGGATCGCCTCCGGCGAGATCGTCCCGCTGCCCTCGGACGGCGACCCACGGCTGCCCCAGCAGTCCATCCGCTCCTTCTTCAACACCGCCCACCCCGAGCGCTGCACCGTCAAGCTGCCGCTGTCCATCCTCAACACCCTGGTCTGGCGCGGCCTGCCGGTCGAGCGCACGCTGGCCGCGCCCGCCGTCACCGCCTGGCTGCTCGGACTGCGCGACGCCGACCCGTACCTGCGCGACGAGTGCCGGGTGATCCTGCTCGGCGAGATCGCCTCCGTCACCGTCGACCACCCGCTCTACCGCGAGCTGCCCGAGGCGCCGTACCAGTACAAGGAACTGCTCGGCGCGATCTGGCGCCAGCCGCTCGGCCCCTTCCTGGACGGCGGCGAGCGCGCCCGCACCCTGGCCTCGCTGCTGCAGACCGGCTCCGACGGGCGGGCGCTCGCCGCCGAGCTGATCGACCGCTCCGGCCTGCTCCCCGGCGACTGGACCGCCCGGCTGTTCGCCGCGATGATGCCGCCGCTGCTGCACTTCCTCTACCGCTACGGGCTGGTCTTCTCCCCGCACGGCGAGAACGCCATCGTGGTCTTCGACCCCACCGACGCGCCGGTCCGGCTCGCGGTCAAGGACTTCGTGGACGACGTCAACCTCAGCGCCCAGGACCTGCCCGAACTGCGCGGCCTGCCCGACGAGGTGGCCGAGGTGCTGCTGCGGGAGAGCCCGCAGGGGCTCTGCCAGTTCATCCACTCCGGGCTGTTCATCGGCGTCTTCCGCTTCCTCGCCCCGCTGCTGGAGGCGCAGACCGGACTGCCCGAGACCGAGTTCTGGGCCCTGCTGCGCGCCGAGGTGCTGCGCTACCAGGACCGCTTCCCCGAGCTGCGCGAGCGCTTCGAGCTGTTCGACCTGTTCCGCCCCCGGATCGACCGGCTCTGCCTCAACCGCAACCGGCTGCTGATGGACGGCTACCAGGACCGCCCGCACCGCCCGCACGCCGCCCGGTACGGGACGGTGCCGAACGCGCTGGTCGCCGTGGACGTGCGGATGCCCGGGCAACGGGACCGGATTGTCACCCCCGCCCCGTAGGCTGGGAGGGTCATGACGAACGACTCCGAATCCCACGACTCCGAATCCCAGCGGGCGGCAGTCCTCGGCGACGAGGCCGAGGAAGCCGTCGCCGTCCCGCGCTCGCGGATCCCCGAACTGCTGCACGCCGCGGTGGCGGCCGTCGGCGGTGTGGAGCGCCCCGGCCAGGTCCGGATGGCCGAGGCCGTGGCCGACGCCGTCGACCACGCCGAGCACCTGCTCGTCCAGGCCGGCACCGGCACCGGGAAGTCCCTGGCCTACCTGGTGCCCGCGCTCGCCCACGGCGACCGGGTGGTGGTCGCCACCGCCACCCTGGCGCTGCAACGCCAGCTGGTGGAGCGGGACTTGCCGCGCACCGTCGAGGCGATGCACCCGGTGCTGCGCCGCCGCCCGCTGTTCGCGATGCTCAAGGGCCGCTCCAACTACCTCTGCCTGCACCGGGCCAACGAAGGCACCCCGAGCGACGAGGGCGAGGGCCTGTTCGATCCGGTGGACGCGCTCGGCGGGCCCACCGGGAAGCTCGGGAAGGACGTGCTGCGGCTGCGCGACTGGGCCGACGAGACCGACACCGGGGACCGCGACGACCTCAGCCCCGGCGTCTCCGACAAGGCCTGGGCCCAGCTCTCGGTCACCTCCAAGGAGTGCCTGGGCGCCACCCGCTGCCCGTACGGGCAGGAGTGCTTCGCGGAGAAGGCGCGGGAGCGGGCCAAGCTGGCGGACGTCGTGGTCACCAACCACGCGATGCTCGCGATCGACGCGATCGAGGGCGCGCCGGTGCTGCCCGAGCACGGGCTGCTGATCGTGGACGAGGCGCACGAGCTGGTCAACCGGGTCACCGGCGCGGCCACCGCCGAGCTGACCGTCGGCGCCGTCAACCGGGCGGTGAAGCGGGCCGCGCGGCTGGCCAACGAGAAGGCGGTGGACGCGCTCCAGGCCGCCGCCGAGAACTACCACGGCCTGATGGAGACCGCCCAGCCCGGCCGGGTCGAGGAGCTGCCCGAGTACCTCGCGTACGCGGTCACCGCGATCCGGGACGCCTCCCGCCAGGTGATCACCTCGCTCGGCGAGACCAGGGACAAGGGGCTCAGCGACGAGGACGCCGTCCGCAAGCAGGCGATGGCCTCGGCCGAGGCGCTGCACGAGACGGCCGAGCGGCTGCTGGAGGACTCCGAGTACGACGTGGTCTGGATCGAGCGCAGCGACCGCTACGGGCTGGGCACCGCCTCGCTGCGGGTCGCCCCGCTGAGCGTCTCCGGGCTGCTGCGCGAGGGGCTGTACAAGGAGCGCTCGGTCGTCCTCACCTCGGCCACGCTCAAGCTCGGCGGGGACTTCAACGGCGTCGCCGCCTCGGTCGGCCTGCCCTCCGAGACGCGGCTGCCGGACGTCCGCACCGCCGGGGACAACCCGGACGCCGAGGCGGGCTTCGGCGAGGACGCGGTGCCGCACTGGCGCGGGATCGACGTCGGCTCGCCGTTCAAGTACCCCAAGCAGGGCATCCTGTACGTCGCCAAGCACCTGGCCGACCCCGGGCGCGATCCCGAACGGCCCGACATGCTGGACGAGTTGGCCGAGCTGATCGGCGCGGCCGGCGGTCGGACGCTGGGCCTGTTCTCCTCGATGCGCGGCGCCCAGACGGCCGCCGAGGCGATGCGCGAGCGGCTGGACCACCGCGTCCTGCTCCAGGGTGAGGACACCCTCGGCGAGCTGATCCGGGAGTTCGCCTCGGACGCGACGACCTGCCTGTTCGGCACGCTCTCGCTCTGGCAGGGCGTGGACGTGCCCGGCTCGGCCTGCCAGCTGGTCGTGATGGACCGGATCCCGTTCCCCCGGCCGGACGACCCGCTGATGAGCGCCCGCCAGAAGGACGTCGAACAGCGCGGCGGGAACGGCTTCATGGCCGTCGCGGCGACGCACGCGGCGCTGCTGATGGCGCAGGGCGCGGGCCGGCTGGTGCGCGCGGCCGACGACCGGGGCGTGGTCGCGGTGCTGGACCCGCGGGTGGAGACCAAGCGGTACGGGAGCTTCTTCCGCTCCTCGATGCCGGAGTTCTGGTACACCACGGACCGCAACCAGGTGCGCCGCTCGCTGGCGTCGATCGACGCCTCGGCGGCGCCGGTGCGGCCGGTGGTGAAGCGGGGCTGAGGGCCCCGGCCGCCCGGCCCGTGGAACGCCGGAGGGGCTCCCCGCACTGTGCGGAGGAGCCCCTTCCCGGTGTGTGTGGTGGTGCGGTGCGTGCTGGTGCGTGTTGCTGTGCGCGCCGAGGCGGCGCGGGTGCGCTCAGAGGCGCACGGGGCCGCCCAGGGGCGGCACAGGGCCGTTCAGAGGCGGCGCAGGACCGCGACGACCTTGCCCAGGATGGTCGCGTTGTCGCCGTTGATCGGCTCGTACGCCGGGTTGTGCGGCATCAGCCAGATCCGGCCGTCCTCGCGCTTGAGCCGCTTCACGGTGGCCTCGCCGTCGATCATCGCGGCCACGATGTCGCCGTTCTCGGCGACCGGCTGGCGGCGCACGGTGACCCAGTCGCCGTCACAGATGGCCGCCTCGATCATCGAGTCGCCGCGCACGGTGAGCGCGAACAGCTCGCCCTCGCCGACCAGCTGGCGGGGCAGCGGGAAGACGTCCTCGACCGTCTGCTCGGCCAGGATCGGCCCGCCGGCGGCGATCCGGCCGACCAGCGGGACGTAGGAGGTGGAGGGGCGGCCGGCCGTCTCGGCGGTGTTCGGACGGGCCACCTCGACGCCGCGGACCTCGTAGGCGCGCGGGCGGTGGGGATCCCGGCGCAGGAAGCCCTTGCGCTCCAGGGCCATCAGCTGGTGGGCGACCGAGGAGGTGCTGGACAGGCCCACGGCCTGGCCGATCTCGCGCATGGACGGCGGGTAGCCGCGGCGCTGGACGGAATCCCGGATGACCTCGATCACCCGGCGCTGGCGCTCGGTGAGACCGGCCTCGTCGGTGCGGATGCCGGGGGGGCGACCTGGCATCGCCCGGGCGGGGGAGGTGTGGGAGTCGTCCATGGCGGTGGAGTGTTCGATCGGCTGGTCGGGAACGCGGGTCGCCCCGGAAAGGGCCGCGCCGGAGAGGCGGTGGTCTTCGCTACGGTCCATGCTGCTGTCCACACCCTGCTGATTCGTGGTGCGCTGCCCCACCTTGAACTGGGAGTGTTCCTGCACCGGGATGGTGTTGCTTTCGATCGTGTTCACGGCGGCCCCTCTCGACGGCTGTCCTCTCCCCTTTTCCAGCCCAACGCGCCTCCTATCGAAAGGTTGCGCCAAACACACGTTCGAGTGAATTATTCGGGAGTTGACTGACTCGATCAAGGCTTTGTTGTACATCGAGTAAATGTTCGAGCGAAACTCGCCCCCGGCAGTCTAATCGGGCCCCTCGCGGCATCGACACGCCAAGGCGCTCACCTCCCCCAGACTCCTAGATGTAGTGGCTACAGTCCTCTCCGTGCCCAGTACTAGTGGTCGCCCCGCATGATCAGCTTGCCCAGGCCGGGGGCGCATCGCATAGACTCAACAGGTCCGAACGTTCTGCCAGGGAGGGATCCCGAGGTGCACTGCCCCTTCTGCCGGCACTCCGACAGCCGTGTTGTCGACAGCCGGACCACCGAGGACGGCAGCTGCATCCGCCGTCGTCGGCAGTGCCCGGACTGCGGACGCCGCTTCACCACGGTGGAGACGGCCGCGCTGATGGTCATCAAGCGCAGCGGCGTCACCGAGCCGTTCTCCCGGCAGAAGGTCATCACCGGCGTCCGCAAGGCCTGCCAGGGCCGCCCGGTCACCGAGGACGCGCTCGCCCAGCTCGGCCAGCGGGTCGAGGAGTGCGTGCGCGCCAGCGGCAGCGCCGAGCTGACCACCCACGACGTGGGGCTGGCCATACTCGGCCCGCTCAAGGAACTCGACGTGGTCGCCTACCTGCGCTTCGCCTCCGTGTACCAGGCGTACGACGGACTGGAAGACTTCGAGGCCGCCATCGCGGAGCTCCGCGCAGAACGGCCCCGCACCCCCGAGGCGGACGACACCTGCGTGTCCGTGTCCGCCGCCGCGCCCTAGGAGGCGCCGGGCCCCTCGCGGGCCCAGCCACCCGCACCACCACGGCCCCGCGGGGCCCACGCGTGCCCGAAAACGGGGCACAGAACACTACAAACCGTGCGTAAGCAGGCAGGGTTCCTGCCTGCCCGCACACCGGAAGAACGAACCAGCAGTGCCCGGACTTTTCAGGGCACTTCGGGCGTTTGCCCAGGAGGAGGAGCGAGAAGTGACAGACACCACGAGCGGTTCCGCACGCGGGTCGAAGTCCGAGAAGGCCGCGGCCAAGGGCGCCAAGGCCCCGAAGGGCGGTCTCCGGATGGAGCGCATCTACACCACTCCTGGCGTGCACCCGTACGACGAGGTCCGCTGGGAGCGGCGGGACGTCGTCATGACCAACTGGCGTGACGGCTCGATCAACTTCGAGCAGCGCGGCGTCGAGTTCCCCGACTTCTGGTCGGTCAACGCCGTCAACATCGTCACGTCCAAGTACTTCCGCGGCGCCGTCGGCACCCCCCAGCGCGAGTGGAGCCTCAAGCAGATCATCGACCGCGTGGTGCTCACCTACCGCGCCGCCGGCGAGAAGCACGGCTACTTCGCCTCCAAGGACGACGCCGAGATCTTCGAGCACGAGCTGACCCACGCCCTCCTCCACCAGGTGTTCAGCTTCAACTCGCCGGTCTGGTTCAACGTCGGCACCAAGCAGCCCCAGCAGGTCAGCGCCTGCTTCATCCTGTCCGTCGACGACTCCATGGACTCGATCCTCGACTGGTACAAGGAAGAGGGCATGATCTTCAAGGGCGGCTCCGGCGCCGGCCTGAACCTCTCCCGGATCCGCTCCTCCAAGGAACTGCTCTCCTCCGGCGGCAACGCCTCCGGCCCGGTCTCCTTCATGCGCGGCGCCGACGCCTCGGCCGGCACCATCAAGTCCGGTGGCGCCACCCGCCGCGCGGCCAAGATGGTCGTGCTCGACGTGGACCACCCGGACGTCGAGGCCTTCATCGAGACCAAGGTGAAGGAGGAGGAGAAGATCCGCGCCCTGCGCGACGCGGGCTTCGACATGGACCTCGGCGGGGACGACATCACCTCCGTCCAGTACCAGAACGCCAACAACTCGGTCCGCGTCAACGACGAATTCATGACCGCCGTCGAGAACGGCACCGAATTCGGCCTGCGCGCCCGGATGACCGGCGAGGTCATCGAGACCGTCGACGCGAAGAAGCTGTTCCGCAAGATGGCCGAGGCCGCCTGGGCCTGCGCCGACCCCGGCATCCAGTACGACACCACGATCAACCACTGGCACACCTGCCCGGAGTCCGGCCGCATCAACGCGTCCAACCCCTGCTCCGAGTACATGCACCTGGACAACTCCAGCTGCAACCTCGCCTCGCTGAACCTGATGAAGTTCTTGCGCGACGACGACTCCTTCGACGCGGCGACCTTCGCCAAGGTCGTCGAGCTGGTCATCACCGCGATGGACATCTCCATCTGCTTCGCGGACTTCCCCACCGAGAAGATCGGCGAGACCACCCGCGCCTACCGCCAGCTCGGCATCGGCTACGCCAACCTCGGCGCCCTGCTGATGGCCACCGGCCACGCCTACGACAGCGAGGGCGGCCGCGCCCTGGCCGGCGCCATCACCTCGCTGATGACCGGCACCGCCTACCGCCGCGGCGCCGAACTCGCCGGCGTGGTCGGCCCGTACGACGGCTACGCCCGCAACGCGGCCCCGCACCAGCAGGTCATGAAGCAGCACGCCGACGCCTCGCTGGACGCCGTCTCCCACGACGACCTGGACGCCCCGGTCTGGCTGGCCGCCAACAAGTCCTGGCAGGACGTGCTCCGCCTCGGCGCGCAGAACGGCTTCCGCAACGCCCAGGCCTCGGTGCTCGCCCCGACCGGCACCATCGGCCTGATGATGGACTGCGACACCACCGGCGTCGAGCCCGACCTGGCCCTGGTCAAGTTCAAGAAGCTGGTCGGCGGCGGCTCGATGCAGATCGTCAACGGCACCGTCCCGCGCGCCCTCAAGCGCCTCGGCTACCAGGACGAGCAGACCGAGGCGGTCGTCGCCCACATCGCCGAGCACGGCAACGTGGTGGACGCCCCGGGCCTGAAGCCGGAGCACTACGAGGTGTTCGACTGCGCGATGGGCGAGCGCGTCATCTCGGCCATGGGCCACGTCCGGATGATGGCCGCGATCCAGCCCTGGATCTCCGGCGCCATTTCCAAGACCGTGAACATGCCCGAGTCCGCCACCGTCGAGGAGATCGAGGAGATCTACTTCGAGGCGTGGAAGATGGGTGTCAAGGCACTCGCCATCTATCGCGATAACTGCAAGGTCGGCCAGCCGCTCTCGGCCAAGAAGAAGGACTCCGAGTCCAAGACCGAGGCGGCCGCCCCGGCCGCCGTGGTCGAGAAGGTCGTCGAGTACCGCCCGGTCCGCAAGCGTCTGCCCAAGGGCCGTCCGGGCATCACCACCTCCTTCACGGTCGGTGGCGCCGAGGGCTACATGACCGCCAACTCCTACCCGGACGACGGCCTGGGCGAGGTCTTCCTGAAGATGTCCAAGCAGGGCTCGACCCTCGCGGGCATGATGGACGCCTTCTCCATCGCCGTCTCGGTCGGCCTCCAGTACGGCGTGCCGCTGGAGACCTACGTCTCGAAGTTCACCAACATGCGCTTCGAGCCGGCCGGCCTGACCGACGACCCGGACGTGCGGATGGCGCAGTCGATCGTCGACTACATCTTCCGCCGCCTGGCGCTCGACTTCCTGCCGTTCGAGACCCGCTCGGCGCTCGGCATCCACTCCGTCGAGGAGCGCCAGCGCCACCTGGAGACGGGCTCGTACGAGCCGCTGGAGGCCGAGGAGCTCGACACCGAGTCGCTCGCCCAGTCCGCCCCCGTCGCCGCCAAGCCGGCCGCCGTCCCGGCCCCGGCCCCCGTCGTCGTCGAGGCACCCAAGGCGACCCCGAAGCAGGCCCACAACTCCACGGAGCTGATGGAAATCCAGCTCGGCCTCAACGCCGACGCCCCGCTCTGCTTCTCCTGCGGCACCAAGATGCGCCGCGCCGGCAGCTGCTACCTCTGCGAGGGCTGCGGCTCCACCAGCGGCTGCAGCTGACCGTGCCCGACCCCGGTGGTCGCCTCCTGAGGTGAACCCCTGAAGCGGGGCGAGGACCTTCAAACGGTCCTCGCCCCGCTTTTTCGTGTGCCCTTTCCCGAGCCCCCGGGCGTGCCGATGTCACGTTCCGGGGTGGTGTCCGGTCTGTAGGGGGTGACGGGTTTCCTCAGGGAAGGAGTGGCGCGGTGGTGGGAACGGTGCTGGTGACCGGGGCGACGGGGACGTTGGGGCGGGAGGTGGTGCGGCTGCTGGTGGCGCGCGGGGTGGCGGTGCGGGGGCTGAGCCGGCGGGTGCGGGACGGGGGCGACGGGGTCGAGTGGGTGGTCGGGGACCTGGTCGGCGGGGCCGGGGTGGCGGAGGCGATGGCCGGGGTCGACGTGGTGGTGGACTGCGCGACCACGCAGAAGAAGGCGGACGTGGCCGGGGTCCGGACGCTGGTGGCCCGGGCCCGGGAGGCCGGGGTGCGGCACCTGGTGTACGTGTCGATCGTCGGGATCGACCGGGTGCCGTTCGGGTACTACGCGACGAAGCTCGCCTGCGAGCGGGTGGTGCGGGAGTCGGGGCTGGGCTGGACGGTGCTGCGGGCGACGCAGTTCCACGACCTGGTGCTGAAGGTCTTCGACGCCTCCGTGAAGCTGCCGGTCCTCCCGGTGCTGAGCGGGGTGGCGTGCCAGCCGGTGGACGTACGGGAGGTGGCCGCGGCGGTCGCGGACCTGGCAGGGGAGGAGCCCGCCGGCTTCGCCCCGGAGGTCGGCGGCCCGCAGGTGCGTTCGTACCGGGAACTGGCCGAGGCCTACCTGCGGGCGGCGGGCAGGCGCCGGTTGCTGCTGCCGCTGCCCCTGCCGGGAGCGACCGGCCGCGGACTGCGGGCGGGCGGCAACCTGACGCCGGATCGGGCGGTGGGCCGGGGAACCTTCGAGGAGGCGCTGAAGCGACGGTTCGGCGGCCGCTGAGGTCGGCGGCCGCCGGTACAGGGCGGGCGCCCACGGTGTGAGGCGTGGTGCTCGGGTGGGCGTCGGGGGTGTCGCCGTGTGGTGTGGGCGGCGTGAAGGTAGGAGATTGGCCGTCAACTGGCCGCTTGAGGCCTATGTCTGAATCGATATGATCGGCCGAAAGCGTGAACCGATCAGACGCCCGGAGACGTTTCGCTACGTCGCCGGGCGGACTGGTATGCGCCCGACCAGCTGTCGGCGGCCGCAACCGTCGCCGACCCGCCGCCCGCGCCGCCGCCCGCCGACGTTGCCGAGGACCGCACCGATGAGAGAAGCCACCAGCCCCGACGGCCGATCGCGCCGACGGCCCGCGCCGCGCACCGTCGCCCTGACCGCGGCCGCCGTGCTGCTGGCGCTGGTCGCCGCGCCGGTCGGCGTGGCCAGGGCGCTCGGCGCGCACCAGCCGCTCACCGCCCTCGCGGTGGGCGCCGTCACAGTGCTCTGGCTGATCGCCGTCGGCCTCGCGGCGGCCGGGGTCGAACGCTCCCGCGGGCTGGCCGAGGACCTGGCCGCGCAGCACGAGGAGACCCGGGCGGCGCTGGTCGCCGCGGGCACGGCCCGGCAGGCCGAGACGGCCGCCGTCGACCGCGCCGCCGCCGCGCTCGCCGAGCGGGACGCCGCCCGCGCCGGGCAGGCCCGGGCCGAGGCCGACGTCACCACCGCGCACGCCGAGCTGGCCCGGCTGCGGGCCGAACTCGACGCCGAGCGGGCCGGGGCGGAGGCGGAGCGGACCCGGGTCGAGGCCGAGCGCGCCGAACTGGCCCGGATCACCGAGGGCGTGCTGCCCGAGGTGGTGGCGAAGCTGCGGGCCGGCGCGGCGGTGGACAGTGCGCTGGCCGTCCACCGCAAGCACCCCCAGTACCCGCTGCTGCGTGCCGTCGGCGAGGAGATAGGCCGCGGCGAGCGGCTGCGGGCCGCCGCGCTCGCGGTGTGCGCGACCGCCGCCGGGCGGGTCCAGGCGCTGGCCACGAGCATGCACGCCGAGCTGCGCGAGATGCAGCACCGGCACGACGAGGAGGTCCTCGGCGACCTGCTGAGCCTGGACCACTCGACCGCCCAGGCGGGTCGGATGGCCGACAGCATCGCGGTGCTCACCGGCGCCCGCTCGGGCCGCCGTTGGGCCAAGCCGATCGCGGTGGAGTCGGTGCTGCGCGGCGCGCTCGGCCGGATCGGTGCCTACCAGCGGGTGCGGCTGCACAACGCCAGCACTGCCGCGGTCGCCGGGTACGCGGCCGAGGGCGTGATGCACGCGCTGGCCGAACTGCTGGACAACGCCACCAACTTCTCCGCCCCGCCGGCCGAGGTGCACGTCTACGTCGAGGAGGTGCCCGCCGGGCTGGCGGTCACCGTCGAGGACAGCGGGCTGGGCCTGAGCGACAGTTGGCTGCGCCGGGCCGAACGGGCCGTCTCCGCCGAACCGCTGGACCTCACCACGCTCTCCGCGGGTACCCGCCTGGGGCTGGCGGTGGTCGGCGTGCTGGCGCGCAAGCACGGGCTGCAGATCTCCTTCCGGCCCTCGGCGCGCGGCGGTACCGGCGTGGTGATGCTGATCCCGCATCAGCTGGTCACCCACCCGGCACCGGCCGCGGCCCCGGCGCCCGTCCAGGTGTCCGTACCGGTACAGGCGTCGCCCGCGGAGACCGCACGCCCCGCGCTCACCTCGGCGCGCCCCGCCCCGGCCTCCCTGCCTCCGGCGCCCTCCGCGCAGCGGACCCGCGTCGGGACGCAGGCCGCGGCCGGGACGCGGACCGCCACCGCGCCCGCGCTGCCGGCCGCGCCCGTCCGGACGACCGACAGCGGCCTGCCGCAGCGCCGCCGCGGACAGACGCTGGCCACCGCCGCCCCCGCGACGGACCGGGCGGCGAAGCCCGCCGGCACCGACGCGGCGGGTGCGGCCGGCCGGTTCGGCGCGTTCCGCCGGGCCGCCGCCCGTCCGGTGGCGGCCGGGCGGCCCGCCGCCGGGGCTCCGACCGAGGGCCCCGCCGGGACGCCGGTCACGGACCCTGCCGGGGCTCCGACCATCGACTCTGCCGGGCCGCCGGCCACCGACCCTTCCGGGGTGCCGACCACAGCCCCCGACACCACGCCCGACGCTTCCCCCGTCACCGAGAAGGACACCTGATGAGCAGTGCCACCGACCGTGACCTCGACTGGCTGTTGGAGAACCTGCTGGCGGCGACCCCCGGCACCCGGCACGCCCTGGTGCTCTCCGCCGACGGCCTCAAGCTCTGCCACACCGCCGGTCTGAGTACCGACCAGGCCGACCAGCTGGCCGCCATCGCCTCCGGCCTGCAGAGCCTGGCGCACGGCGCCTCGATCGAGTTCGGCGACGGCAGCGGCGGCGTGCGGCAGTCGATGACCGAGTTCCACGGCGGCATCCTGTGCATCGTGGCGGCCGGCGAGGGCGCGCACCTGGCGGTGGTCACGGACGACGACGCGGACGTCGGCGTGGTCGGCCACAACATGCACGGCCTGATCGAGCAGATCGGGGTCCACCTCAGCGCGCCCGCCCGGGCGGCGGAAGGCGAGGCCGCGCAAGAGAGCGCGGTCATATGAGCGCGCGGAGCGAGCGGACGGTCGCGGGGGTCGCGGGGGTCGCGGGGGTCGCGGGGGTCGCGGGGGTCGACGCCCCCGCCGCGCGAAGCGAGGTGGGCGCATGAGTCCGGGGCCGGTGCTTCCGGGGCGCGACGACGACCCGGACCGCCTCTACACCATCACCCGGGGCCGCAGCCGTTCCCCGGAGAACGCCTTCGACCTGGTGACCCTGATTGTCGCCGAGCGGCAGCCGGCGCCCGGGATGCAGTCGGAGCACGCCCGGATCCTGCGGATGTGCGAGGCCCCGACCGCCGTGGTGGAGGTGGCGGCGGAACTGGCGCTGCCCGTCTCGGTGGTGAAGATCCTGCTCGGCGACCTGCTGGAGTCCGGGGCGGTCACCGCCCGCCACCCCCGGTTCGCGCCGAACAAGGCCCGGCTGCCCGACCTCGACACGCTGAAGCAGGTGCTGCATGGCCTTCAACAGCTCTGACGTCTCGGCCGTCGGCGGCGTCCGGACCGCCGTGGAGGCCCGGCCCGTTGCCGATGTCCACGTCGTCGCCGACGTCCGGGCCGCTGCTGACGTCCGGCCCGCCGGTGCGCGCACCCCGCTGCGGGCGACGGCCGACAACGCGCTGAAGATCGTCGTGGTCGGCGGCTTCGGCGTGGGCAAGACCACCCTGGTCGGCTCGGTCAGCGAGATCCGCCCGCTGAACACCGAAGAGGTGATGACCAAGGCGGGCGAGGGCATCGACCCGGCCGGCGCCTGGGGCAAGCGCTCCACCACGGTCGCCTTCGACTTCGGCCGGATCACCCTTTCCGAGCGGCAGGTGCTGTACCTGTTCGGCGCGCCCGGGCAGGAACGTTTCTGGTTCCTCTGGGACCGCCTGTTCAGCGGCGCCCTGGGCGCGGTCGTCCTGGTGGACACCCGGCGCCTGGAGGACTCTTGGTATGCCATCGACCGGCTGGAGCACCACGGCACGCCGTTCATCGTGGCCCGCAACAACTTCGGCGAGCCGGGCCACACTCTGGAGCAGGTCCGCGAGGCGCTGGACCTGCCGGCCGAGGTGCCGCTGGTGGACTGCGACGCGCGCGACCGCGAGTCCGGCAAGCGGGTGCTGATCGCCCTGGTCCACCACCTGGCCGCCTTGGCCGGGGCCGACGAGGCCGCCCTGGCCGGTGCCGACGGAGCCGTCCTGGCCGGGGCCGACGGAGGCGTCCCGGCCGCTGCCGCCGGGGAGGACGAGACGGCTCCCGCCGCGCGGCCAGCCCCGGCCGGGCCCCGCACCGCGATCTACGAGGAGAGCACCCCGTGACCGAGCCCGCCGCCACCCCGCCCCCGGGCTGCCCGGCGCACGCCGGCGCCACGCCGCTGTACGGGCCGCGCTTCCAGACCGACCCGTCCCAGCTCTACCGCGAGCTGCGCGCCGCGCACGGCCCGGTCGCCCCGGTCGAGCTGGCCGGCGGCGTGCCCGCCTGGCTGGTCATCGGCTACCGCGAGCTCCAGCAGGTGACCGGCCGGCCGCAGCTGTTCGGCCGCGACTCCAGCCGCTGGCACGCCTGGGCGACGCTGCCCGCCGACTGGCCGCTGAAGCCGATGATGGCCCCCGTCCCCTCGATCCTCTACGCCGAGGGCGAGGAGCACGTCCGGCGTTCGCGCGCGGTCACCGACGCGCTGGCCGGGATCGACCCGTACGAGCTGCGCAAGCACGCGGAGGAGATCGCCGACGGCCTGATCGACGAGTTCGCCGGGCGCGGCGAGGCCGACCTGGTCGCCGAGTACGCGCACCGGATGCCGCTGCTGGTGCTGTGCCGGGTGCTCGGCCTGGACGAGGAGCAGGCGCCGCAGTTGATCGCGGCGCTGCTGGCCATGCTGGACGGCGGCCCGGACGCGCCGGCCGGCGCCCAACGGCTGCTGGAGCTGATGCTCGCGCTGGTCGAGGAGAAGGCCGAGCACCCGGGCGCCGACGTCGCCTCGCGGATGCTGGCGCACCCGGCCGGGCTGACCCACGACGAGGTGATGCGCGACCTGCGGGTGCTGCTGATCGCCGGCCACCAGCCGAGCTCGTACTGGATCTCCAACACGCTGCGGCTGATGCTCACCGACGAGCGGTTCGCGGCCTCGCTGGCCGGCGGCCGGCGCAGCATCAGCCAGGCGCTGAACGAGGCGCTCTGGGAGGACACCCCGACCCAGATCTTCGCCGGACGCTGGGCGGTCCGCGACACCCAGGTGGGCGGCCAGCGGATCGGCGAGGGGGACATGGTCCTGCTCGGCATCGCCGGGGCCAACGCCGACCCGGCGGTCCGGCAGCCGGACGGCCGCCCGGCGGAGGGCAACCGGGCGCACCTGAGCTACTCGTACGGCGAGCACGGCTGCCCGTTCCCGGCCCAGGAGGCGGCCGAGGTGATCGCCACCACCGCGATCGAGGTGCTGCTCGACCGGCTGCCGGACCTGCGGCTGGCGGTGGCCGAGCACGCGCTGGTGTGGCGGCCGTCGGCCTGGGTGCGCGGGCTGGTGGCGCTGCCGGTCTCGTTCACCCCCGGCCACCCGGCCTGATCCACCCGCACCCGCCGTTCGAAAGAGCCGCGAAACCCCTCGAACGCCCTCGAAACCTCCGAAAGGCTTCGGCTGTTTTCGAACGGCTTCGAACGGCTTCGAGAGAGCTTCTCCAGAGCTTCGAAAGAGAGACGTCGATGACCGCTGCCCCGGCCCGAATCGCCCTCGACCCGCTGGCCCGCGACAACGCGGCCGAGGGCGCCCTGCTGCGGGCCGCCGGCCCGGTGGTGCCGGTCGAGCTGCCCGGCGGGGTCGCCGCCTGGGCGGTGACGCGGCACGCCGCCGCGCGTGACCTGCTCACGGACGCCCGGCTCGTGAAGGACGCCGCGCACTGGGCGGCCTACCAGCGCGGCGAGGTCCCGAAGACCTGGCCGCTGATCGGCCTGGCGGTGCCCGGCCCGAGCATGGTGACCACCGACGGGGCCGAGCACCGCCGGCTTCGGGCACTGGTCGCGCAGGCCTTCACCCCGCGCCGGGTGGAGCTGATGCGGCCGCGCGTCGAGGAGATCACCCACGCGCTGCTGGACGCGCTGGCGGCGGGCGAGCCGCTGGTGGACCTCAAGACGGCCTTCGCCTTCCCGCTGCCGATGACGGTGATCTGCTCGCTGCTGGGCGTACCGGAGTCGGACCACGGCCTGCTGCGCGACCTGTACGAGCGGTTCTTCGGCATCAAGCCGAACCCGGAGGGCATCCAGGCGACCGTCGCCGGGCTGAACGCCTTCGTCAACGGCCTGGTGGCGCAGCGCCGTTCGGCTCCCGGCGAGGACCTGGCGAGCGTGCTGCTGGCGGCCGACACGGAGGGCGGGGCGCTGAGCGACGTGGAGGCGGCGGCCACCCTGCGGGTGATCATCGCGGCCGGCCACGAGACGACGGTGAACCTGATCGGCAACGCGGTGCGGGCCCTGCTGGCCCACCCGGACCAGCTGGAACTGGTGCGTTCGGGACAGGTGTCCTGGGACGCGGTGGTGGAGGAGTCGCTCCGCTGGACACCGCCGACCAGCAACTTCCTGTTCCGGTTCGCCGCCGAGCCCATACCGGTCGGCGAGGTGGTGATCCCGGCCGGCGAACCGGTGCTGGTCTCGTACAACGCGATCGGCCGCGACCCGCTCCAGCACGGGGTGACCGCCGAGGTCTTCGACATCACCCGGGACCCGTCCCGCCACCTGTCCTTTGGCCACGGCCCGCACGTCTGCCCGGGCTCCCCGCTGGCCCGGCTGGAGGCGGGGGTCGCGCTGCCCGCGCTGTTCGAGCGCTTCCCGGGGCTGTCGCTCGCGGTGCCGGACGCGGACCTGCGGCCGAGCCCCTCGCTGGTGGTCAACAGCCTGCTGGAGCTGCCGGTCCGGCTCTTCTGACGTTCGGTCATATCGCAAGGCCCTGGCTGGATTTACGGCGGATGTCCGGTTGGACGTCCGGCTGAACGTCCGGTCGGGGCCTTCGGCTTCCGGTCGCGGGTCACGGTCGGGACACCGGCTTGTGAAGGTCGAACGGGGACCTTGGCGGGGGGCGGCGGCTGCGTTAACGTCTTCGATCAGTCCGGCCGCCGTCCGCTCGTGATCCCGCTCATGATCCCGTTCCGCGATTCCGTTCCCGTGAACCTGTCCGCGATCCCCGTGTAGGCCCACCTCCGGTACAGCGCAATGTCGTTCAGTCCACCGTCGGCAGCATGCCCTGGCGAGGAGAACCGCATTGACCCTCAACCCGACCGCGCCGCAACCGAGTTACCGCCGCCGTCTGGCCGCCGTGCCCGCCCTGGTGGCGGCACTGGCGCTGACCGCGGCCTGCTCCAACAGCTCCGGCGGTTCGGGTGGCGGCGGAGGCGGATCGGCCGCCTCGCTGTCCGGCGACTGCGCCAAGTACCAGCCGTACGCCGGACACTCGGGCACCACCGTGACGATGTTCGCCTCGATCCTGAGCCCGGAGTCGGACAATCTGGAGAAGTCCTGGGCCGAGTTCAGCAAGTGCACCGGGATCAGGATCAGCTACGAGGGCTCGAACGACTTCGAGTCCCAGCTGCCGGTCCGGGTCTCCGGCGGCAACGCCCCGGACTTCGCGATCATCCCGCAACCGGGCCTGCTGGCGCAGATGGTGAAGAGCGGCAAGGTGGTGAAGCCGCCCGCCCAGACCGTTGCCAACCAGGACAAGTGGAGCCCGATCTGGAAGACGTACGGCTCGGTCAACGGCACCTACTACGCGGCCCCGATGAGCGCCAACATGAAGTCCCTGGTCTGGTACTCGCCGAAGGCCTTCACGGCGGCCGGCTACGAGGTGCCCAAGACCTGGACCGACCTGATGGCGCTCAGCGACCGGATCGCCAAGGCCGGCGGCGCCAAGCCGTGGTGCGGCGGCATCGCCTCCGGGACGGCCACCGGCTGGCCGGCCACCGACTGGCTGGAGGAGGTGGTGCTCGGCTCGTACGGCGGCGAGGTGTACGACCAGTGGGTCGGCCACCAGGTGAAGTTCTCCGACCAGAAGATCACCACCGCGATGAAGACGGTCGCCGACTGGATGCAGAACCCGGCCTGGGTCAACGCGGGCTTCGGTGACGTGAAGTCGATCGCCACCACCACCTTCCAGGACGCGGGCACGCCGATCCTGAGCGGCAAGTGCCTGATGCTCCAGCAGGCCTCCTTCTACGAGGCGCAGTGGCCCAAGGGCACCAAGGTCGGCCCGGACGGGGACGTCTTCGCCTTCCACCTGCCCGCGGTGAACCCGTCGGTCGCCAACCCGGTCGAGGGCGGTGGCGAGTTCCTGGCGGCCTTCTCCGGGCGGCCCGAGGTGCAGGCGGTGCAGAACTACCTGTCCAGCTCGGACTGGGCGAGCAGCCGGGTGAAGACCGCGAGCGGCTGGGTCTCGGCCAACCAGGGCGTGGACAAGAGCCTCTACACCGACCCGATCGACAAGCTGTCGGCGGAGGCGCTGACGGACCCGTCGGCCACCTTCCGCTTCGACGGCTCCGACCTGATGCCGGCCGCGGTGGGTGCCGGGCAGGAGTGGAAGTCGCTGACCGCCTGGTTCGCCGAGGGGCAGTCGATCCAGAAGACCGCCGCCGACATCGACGCCGCCTGGCCGCAGTAGCCGGGCCGTCCGTCCTGCTCGGTTCCGGGGCTGGTCTCGGAGCCGGAGCCGGAGCCGGAGTTGGACCCGGAGTTGGCCCTGGCCCCGGTTTCGGTCCTGGGCCCGGCGCCGGCCTCCGGGGCCGACACCGAGGAGCCGGTTCCCGGGGGTCGGGCACACCGAGGACCACCTGTCGAGGGGGGGGGGGGGGCCCCCCCCCCCCCCCCCCCCCCCCCCCCCCCCCCCCCCCCCCCCCGGCGCCCCCCCCCGGGGGGAAAACCGGAAGCCGCCCCCCCCGCCGCCACGGCG